>NZ_JAELTX010000038.1 GCF_016429065.1 Pedobacter sp. ASV17 | reverse complement strand
GGTTAACGATAGAGTATGGTCTTAAGGTAAGCTTTCCAGTTTCCATAGCTGCTGGTAGGGTAGAAGACTGGGTACTGAAATAAGCACCAAACGGACAGCCACGGCTACATAAGTTACGGTATTGGCAACTGCCACGACCGTTGTGAGGTACCGTTAAGTTAGCCGTACGACCAATGGTTAAAAGCCTTTCGCTACCCCATTTTTGTTTAATACTTTCTCTTACTGATTTTTCTACCACGTTTAACTCCATGGGTGGAAGAAAATGGCCATCAGGCAATATTTCATGTAAACCTTCATTTTGACCACTAATGCCTGCAAATTTCTCGGTATAGTCATACCAAGGCGCAAGGTCTTTATATCTGATTGGCCAATCGTTTCCGAAGCCATCTTTAGCATTTTCTGAAAAATTTAAATCACCCAAACGGTAGCTTTGGCGTCCCCACATCAATGATTTCCCACCTACGTGAAAGCCTCTGTACCAGTCAAATCGTTTCACTTCGGTATAAGGACATTCCAAGTCGTTTACCCACCATTTTTCGGTGGCTTCATTGTAAGGATAATCTCTTTTTTGCACAGGATGGGTACGCTTCATTTCTTCGGTTAACCTACCTGCGTGTTTAATGTCCCAAGGATCTTTCATGGCCGAATCATAATCTTTGATGTGCTCAATGTTCATCCCTCTTTCGAGCAATAATACTTTTAAGCCTTTTTCGGTAAGTTCCTTGGCAGCCCAACCACCACTGATCCCAGAACCAACTACAATGGCATCATAAGTGTTTTCGGCTTTTAGATTTATATTTAAGTTCATTTTGTTTGTGTTTTGTTTAGGGGAAAAGAGGTTGTTTAGGTTGCCCAAGATTTTTGTCCTGGCTTAAGTGGATAAGCACCATCGTAGCTGCCAGGTATTTGTACATACTCGCGGGCTTTGGTACAGCCAATTTCCGATGAGAAATAGCCTAACGAAGTAAGATCTCTCACGGTGGTAAAGAAATAGGCGATATCCGCTTTTTCAGGAAGTTTGTTTGTTCTTTGGTCTAAGGTTTCCTGTCTCAATGCGGTAAGCATTTTTTTGCGCTCTACCAAAGGAATTAAGGCAAAACTTTTACCATACTGCTTTTTAGTACGGGCTTCAAATTCGACTAATCCATTGTAGAAAGATTGCTGTTGTTTTGCTGGAAAACAGTCGTTGATCATCATTGGGATGAATTTGCCCACGCCTGCTGCTTTGGCGCCTGCCGATGATTTGGTGGTAGGGATAATCACATCAGCAATTTCGGTGAGTGTTTTGATTTGCTCTGCGTTAAATTTAACCGCGTTTCTTTCGCCTTCAGGTAAGGTGTAACTGCTGAACAAGATGTCTGTTGTTCCAGCAGAAATGGCCGTTCCTAACAAAATAGCTACGCTTCGGAGTGCTTCTCTTCTGTCCATATAAGTGGTCTATATATTGGTTCTAAGTGTGTTTTTTACACTATATAAATTTAGGTAATAATAATAATTAAAAGTTAGTAAGTCAATATCTGTTACGAATTTGGTACAATATTGGCAACAAATTGCCTGGTTTTATCCCTTCGGTGTGAGCTATAAATCTGTCCTCGTTTTCATATGCAAAACGAAAGCGAATCCATGTAGTCGCCTTTCATAAAGGTAGTTCTTTTGCTAATAAAGTAAAAGTGAAATAAAAAATAATATAAATGAATGAAATTCGAAAGTAAATGTAATTGACTGTGGTTGTGGTGCCGTTAGGATTACTAGCCTTTCCCACGCCCGTCACTGAGAACTGCAAACTGCAAACTGAGAACGAACCCTTCCTCGTCCGTCATTTCGATCCCGAAAGTTCGGGAGAGAAATCTAACGATTTGTAATAGGGAGGTGCAACCGCAAAGCAGCTACAGGTAAATTAAAAACCAACAAGTTTAAATCTCCGACAATATGCGTTAAACAGCTTGCTAGATTTCTCCCGAAGAGTTGGGACAGGTGCTCCCGAAAGTTCGGGGTTGCACTTCAGTCGAAATGACGCATTATTTACGCCACTGCTAGGATTACTTGCCTTTCCCACGCCCGTCACTGATAACTGCAAACTGCGAACTGAAAACTGCGAACCGAACCCTTCCTCGTCCGTCATTTCGATCCCGAAAGTTCGGGAGAGAAATCTAACAATTTGTAATAGGGAGTTGCAACCGCAAAGCAGCTACAGGTAAATTAAAAACCAGTAAGTTTAAATTTCCGACAATATGCGTTAAACAGTTTGCTAGATTTCTCCCGAAGAGTTGGGACAGGTGCTCCCGAAAGTTCGGGGTTGCACTTCAGTCGAAATGACGCATTATTTACGCCGCTGCTAGGATTACTTGCCTTTCCCACGCCCGTCACTGATAACTGCAAACTGCGAACTGCAAACTGCGAACCGAACCCTTCCTCGTCCGTCATTTCGATCCCGAAAGTTCGGGAGAGAAATCTAACAATTTGTAATAGGGAGTTGTAACCGCAAAGCAGCTACAGGTAAATTAAAAACCAACAAGTTTAAATCTCTAACAATATGCGTTAAACAGCTTGCTAGATTTCTCCCGAAGAGTTGGGACATGCGCTTCCGAAAGTTCGGGGTTGCACTTCAGTCGAAATGACGCATTATTTACGCCGCTGCTAGGATTACTTGCCTTTCCCACGCCCGTCACTGATAACTGCAAACTGCGAACTGAAAACTGCGAACCGAACCCTTCCTCGTCCGTCATTTCGATCCCGAAAGTTCGGGAGAGAAATCTAACAATTTGTAATAGGGAGTTGCAACCGCAAAGCAGCTACAGGTAAATTAAAAACCAGTAAGTTTAAATTTCCGACAATATGCGTTAAACAGTTTGCTAGATTTCTCCCGAAGAGTTGGGACAGGTGCTCCCGAAAGTTCGGGGCTGTACTTCAGTCGGAATGACGCATTATTTACGCCACTGCTAGGATTACTAGCCCTTCCCACGCCCGTCACTGCGAACTGCGAACTGAACCGTTCCCATACCCGTCATTTCGATCCCGAAAGTTCGGGAGAGAAATCTAACGATTTGTAATAGGGAGGTGCAATTGCAAAGCAGCCACAGGTAAATTAAAAGCCAACAAGTTTAAATCTCCGACAATATGCGTTAAACAGCTTGCTAGATTTCTCCCGAAGAGTTGGGACATGCGCTTCCGAAAGTTCGGGGTTGCACTTCAGTCGAAATGACGCCTTATTTACGCCGCTGCTAGGATTACTTGCCTTTCCCACTCCCGTCACTGAGAACTGCAAACTGCAAACTGAGAACTTTGAACTACGAACTGCAAACTGAGAACTGCAAACTGCGAACTGCAAACTTCCCCTAAAAACGCCCGAAAAATTACTAAAAATTGAAAATTTTCTAACTGATAATCAATGGTTTGAAAGTTTTTTTAATAAAAAATGCATTTTTTTTGCGAGGGTCGCCCTAGTAAACTGTCTTTACATCAAATTACCAAATGAAATACACACCAACCAAACATAGAAAGGAGGTTAACAAAAAAATATAATACACAAAAAATGACTCTACTGAAACCTATAAAAATGAAAACAATTTGCTTTACCTGCGGCATCAACTTGCTGCAGGTAAGAGTAAGTTAAAAACCCTACCTTCTTTTTGCCATTCCAAGACAAGGGGGTGACCAAAATAAGTTCACTGAAATGTTCATGGATGCCCTTGTTGGTAATGAAACTTTGGCGAAAATGGCTAAGATGAACTCCCGTTTTGGCGAAAAAAGTTACCAATTAGCAGATTACATGAAGGACATCCAAAGTAAAATTTGGGCCGAATTGTCAGTAGGAGGGAAAATAGATGCCTTTAGACAAAATATCCAAAACAACTATTTGGAAAAAATGGCCACTTTATTGATGCCAGCTGGTTTTAACCCTATGGATATAATCAAGGGCTTGCCAATAATTGGACAAATGGCTGCTCAGCAACTTCCTTCTGGCGACCCTGTGGGCTCATCTAAGGCGTTGGCTATGGTGAATATGGAACAGTTAAAAAATCAAATTGATGTGGCCCTAAAAAGTGGCAAATTTACTGATGCTTTAACAAATGCACATTTAAAAATGGCCCAAAAGCAAATTAACCGTATGCTAACGGCTAAATAACAAAATACATTAAACTCGCCGCTAAGCCGATAAACAACTTAGCAGAAGTTAAATCTTCTTAGCGGCATTATTATTTAAATAATCGAGAATATGAAAAAATCAATCTTATTAGGCTTAGGCCTAGGAATTATCATGCTAACAGTATCTTCTTGTGGGCTGATGTTACGTTTAAATCAATACGAAAGCGCACAGTTGGTGAATAACATAGAACAGCAAAATTTTGCTGCCGTTCTTTCCCTGAATCCTCAATTTGAGCAATTTTACAATCAGCGGATAGATACTGAAGCGAAAAAGGAAAAGATGGCGGCTTTTTTAACAGAAATGGCCTCGAATATCGAAAAAAAGGAACCTGGTACCTTGTCGGCAATACTACTTATGCTAAAGAGCGATGATGAAAAAATGGTGAATTTGGGCGTAGAAACTGCGATAAAGAAATTTAACGAAGAAGTGTTAGCCTATGCAGGCACCTTAGAGCCAGAAAAAGTATTCGAAAAGGTACTTAAAAATTACTAAACTTTAGAAATCATGAATTTGATCAAAAAAACCTTTTTAATGGCTGTATTGCTTGGCGCTGGTTTCATGGTACGTGGTCAAACCGTGCTGCAACCTATTGAAGCTAAAGATCAGCTTAACGATGCTTGCGGAAAAAAGCCGGCTTTGCCATTTTCAATATTGGAGCTTGGCCTGCAAGATTATTCATGGAGGAACTTGAATAGACTTTCATGTGATTTTGCCACTGGGGAACCTTTGCCAGCGGCTATTGCCGAGACGCTAAAAGCGCTAATGGCTCCTGCAAGCGTGCAACAGCAGAAAAATTTGAAATGTGATATTGTGAAACCTTTTGATATCCTAAGCTTGTTCCCAGAAAAAGAACAGCAAAGTTTAAACAGGGGTACCGACGATACTTTTCATAGGTGAGCTAAGAGAAACAACAGGTAACCATAGGGAGGAGTGTTGCCTGTCTCTTAGTATTTTAGGTTGGCCATGTCTGTTCTAGACATGGCCTTTTTATTTTTTAACGTGAATTTGGGTTAGGTAAAAACTGTTTACGGCTGCATGTAATTAGCGCATTTTGTAAATACCTAGAGTTTATGATGTGCCTATGTGGTTCATTTAAAAAGCTTTTGCATTTTTGGTAAAGGTAAAGTACAACCACATAAATACATCAGAGTGCATGCTAAATAGACTCCGTTTTTAACAGAACGAAGAACGGGTGCTTGACATAATTAAAAATCACAAAATGCTTATCCCTAACTTAGGTTTTTTTAAGCTTGGCCGAAAAGTTTATTTCAACTCTCTAACGCCCATATTAAACAAGGTGAACGAAAGAATGTCTGCGGCCTCTTCAATGGTTTTGGAAACAGGTTTCCCTGCGCCATGACCTGCATTGGTTTCAATGCGAATGAGTACCGGGTTATCGCCTTTTTGTTTGGCCTGTAACTCAGCCGCAAACTTAAAGCTATGCGCCGGAACTACACGGTCATCGTGGTCGCCAGTAGTAATTAAAGTAGCTGGGTAGCTAGTCCCTTCTTTTACGTGATGTACTGGCGAATATTTTTGAAGATACTCAAACATGGCTTTGGAATCTTGAGCAGTTCCGTAATCATAGGCCCATCCTGCACCAGCAGTAAAGGTGTGGTAACGTAGCATGTCCAACACGCCTACGGCCGGAAGTGCTACTTTCATTAGCTCTGGTCTTTGGGTCATGGTAGCGCCCACCAAAAGTCCGCCGTTAGAACCCCCGCGGATGGCCAAATAGTTGGATGAAGTATATTTTTGAGCAATCAGGTATTCTGCCGCTGCAATAAAATCATCAAACACGTTCTGTTTTTTCATTTGGGTACCATCGTCGTGCCATTTTTTGCCGTACTCGCCACCACCACGTAAATTTGGTACGGCATAAACGCCACCTTGCTCTAACCATACCGCATTTGAAATGCTAAACGCTGGGGTAAGGCTTACGTTAAAGCCACCGTATCCGTAAAGAATGGTAGGATTGTTCCCATCTAATTTCAATCCCTTTTTGTAGGTAATGATCATCGGTACCTTGGTGCCACCTTTGGAGGAGTAAAAAACCTGTTTGCTTTCATAGTCAGCACCATTGAAATCTACTTTTGGTTTTTGATATTCGGCAGATTTTCCTTCTTTGGGTTCAAAAGAGTAAATGGTTCCCGGAGTGATGTAATTGGTGAACGAATAATACAAGGCTTTATCTTCTCTTTTTCCTCCAAAGCCTCCAGCGGTTCCAAGTCCTGGTAATTTAATTTCGCGGAGCATTTTGCCCTCGTAATCATACTGCTTTACCTGCGAAACGGCATCTTTCATATAATTGGCAAAAATATAGCCCGAGCCGGTAGATACGGAAAGCACATTTTCTGTTTCAGGAATAAAGTCTTTCCAATTGGCCGATTTTGGATTAGCCGCATCAACGGTTACTAATTTTTGGTTAGGTGCTTTTAGGTTGGTCACGATATAGAGTTTGGTGCCCACATTGTCCAAAATATAACTGTCGCTGTCAAAATTATCTAAGATGTTCACAATCTTGCTATCGGGAACAGTCAGGTCTTTAAAGTATAGCTCGTTACCAGAGGTAGAGTTGGAAGCCGAAATCACCAAATATCTATCATCCTCGGTTACGCTTGCCCCAACGTATCTACGTTTCTCATTTTGTCCAAAAATCACTTTGTCGTCTTTTTGGGCAGTGCCTAACTGGTGGAAATATAATTTATGTTGGTCGGTTTTGGCCGAAAGTTGACTTCCTTTGGGTTTGTCGTAGCTTGAATAGTAAAAACCTTGGTTGCCAATCCAAGCAATGCCGCTAAATTTAACGTCTACCAATTCAGCTTCCAGTTTTTTCTTATTCACGGCATCCATAATGATGATCTTGTTCCAGTCGCTACCCGCTTCCGAAATAGAATAGGCCACCAAAGAACCGTCTTTAGAAAATTCAACGGTAGATAGGGAAGTGGTACCATCTTTTGAGAAGGTGTTCGGATCAAGGAATACTTCTTCTTTGCCGTCTTTGTCTTTTCGGTACATCACCGACTGGTTCTGCAAACCGTTGTTCTTAAAGTAATAGGTATAGTTTCCTTCTTGTGATGGCGCAGAAATTTTTTCGTAGTTCCATAGCTTTTCCAAGCGGTCTTTCATTTCTTTGCGGAAAGGGATTTTTTCCAGATAACCGAAAGTCACTTCATTTTCGGCTTTTACCCAAGCGGCGGTTTCGGCAGATTTATCATCTTCCAGCCAGCGGTAGGGATCTTTTACTTGTGTTCCAAAGTAGGTGTCAACAGTGTCGACTTTTTTTGTTTCGGGATATTTTAACACGATGGGTTCCTCTTTTACTTTTTCTTTACAGGACAACAGTACTGATGCCGTAATGACGGTTAATAGTAATTTATTCATAAGGATTATATTTTTGGTTATTGCTAAGTTAGCAAATCGATGGTAATTTGTATAGCCTAGGTATGGGCTCGGTTAGTAAGAAAAGAACTCCGCTCATTTTTTTGATTTGCTTTTGAGCCATTTTTTTACCTTTGTCAAACTTCAGTTTATTCATGAAAGATAAGATATTAGTTTTAGGCTCAAATGGGCAGATAGGCACCGAGTTAGTGACTGCATTGCGTGCTGGCTACGGTAGTGATAATGTGATTGCTTGCGATATCCGTCGCCCAGATTATGAAATCAAAAATGCGGGACCGTTCGAGTTTGTGAACGTGTTGGATAAAGATATTTTAAAGGCAATTTTTGAAAAGTATCAACCTACACAGGTTTATTTGTTGGCTGCCTTGCTTTCGGCAACGGGCGAACAAAATCCAAAGTTGGCTTGGGATTTGAACATGAACGGTTTGTTGAACGTGTTGGATTTTGCCTTGGCGTATAAAACCGCAAAGGTGTACTGGCCAAGTTCTATCGCTGTATTTGGACCTAACTCGCCAAAAGCGCAAACACCACAATATTGTACCATGGATCCCAATACCATTTACGGCATTAGTAAATTGGCGGGTGAGCGTTGGTGCGAATATTATCACCAAAAATATGGTTTAGATGTAAGAAGCATCCGTTATCCGGGATTGATCAGTTGGAAAGCGGCACCGGGTGGTGGTACTACTGATTATGCGGTACATATTTTCCACGAAGCATTGAAAAAAGGAAGTTACGCTTCGTTTTTGTCGGCAGAAACGGAATTGCCAATGATGTATATGGACGATGCGATTAGGGGAACTATTGAATTGATGGATGCACCAGCAGCGCAATTGAGCATTCGTTCGAGCTATAACTTTGCAGGGGTAAGTTTTACACCTGAAGTGTTGGCGGCAGAAATTAGAAAGCATATTCCTGACTTTAAGTTAAGCTATGCAGAAAACGATCCGAGACAACAGATTGCTGATAGCTGGCCAAAATCAATTGACGATAGCTATGCACAAAAAGAGTGGGGCTGGAAGCCAGAGTTTGACTTGGCTAAAATGACCACCGATATGTTAACGAACTTGAAAAAATAATTAAGGTATAGGGTATAAGGTTTTAAGGTGTAAGGTTTGGCCTCACGTCTAAATACTCGCTACTAAATACTAAAAATAATTAAAGGTATAAGGTGTAAGGTTTTAAGATGTAAGGTTTGGCCTCATGTTTAAATACTAAATACTGGCTATTAAATACTAAAAATAATTAAAGGTATAAGGTATAAGGTGTAAGGTTTTAAGGTGTAAGGTTTGGCCTCATGTCTAAATACTAAATACTGGTTACTAAATACTAAAATAATTAAAGTACAAGGTGTAAGGTTTTAAGGTGTAAGGTTTGGCCTCATGTCTAAATACTAAATACTGGTTACTAAATACTAAAATAATGGGAAGAGCATTCGAATTTAGAAAAGAAAGAAAATTTAAACGTTGGGCCAAAATGGCGGTTCAATTTACCCGTATTGGTAAGGATATTGTAATTGCTGTTAAAGATGGTGGTCCTCATCCAGAAACCAACTCTCGTTTACGTACGGCTATCCAAAATGCCAAAGCGGTAAACATGCCTAAAGACAGGGTAGATGCTGCGATTAAGCGTGCTTCTGATAAGTCGATGGCTAATTATGAAGAGATTGTTTACGAAGGATATGCGCCACACGGCGTTGCGGTATTAATTGAAACAGCAACTGATAACACCAACCGTACCGTAGCTAACGTTCGTAGTTATTTCAATAAAACCAATGGTTCTTTAGGTAAAACAGGCTCTTTGGATTTCGTTTTCAATAGGAAATCTATTTTCAGATTTGCACCTACCGAGGACCTGGATTTGGAAGAATTAGAGTTTGAATTGATTGATGCAGGTTTGGAAGAACTTTACGTAGAGGCTGACGAAGAAGGAAATGATATTGTGGTAGCGCAAGGTGCATTTGAGAACTTTGGTTCGCTACAAAAAGCATTAGAGGAGAAAGGTCTTGAATTGAAGAGCTCTAAATTGGAGCGTATTGCTTTGTCTCACCACGAAGTAACCGAAGAACAGGCGGCAGATGTATTGAAATTGATCGATAAGCTTGAAGAGGATGATGACGTTCAAGCGGTTTACCATAACATGGCTGAATAAGCTAAGGTTTAAAATTTATTTAAGCCTCTTTTAAGCGATTAAACCTCGTAGATTTCAAAAACCTACGAGGTTTTTATTTACAGAGAATTTTTTTTCGATTAAACCTTATAGGTTTCGTATAAGGAAATTTGAAAAGCCGTCGATTATTCATACTAAACCTCGTAGGTTTCAAAAACCTACGAGGTTTTTATTTACAGAGAATTTTTTTTCAATCAAACCTTATAGGTTTTGTATAAGGAAATTTGAAAAGCCATCGATTATTCATACTAAACCTCGTAGGTTTCAAAAACCTACGAGGTTTGTGCTTTATAAGGATACTTACGAAGTTTCTATGGCGAAGCCCTCAACTTTACCTTTGAAAACAATAAACAATTAAAGCTAAACTTCGTAAGCCTTGGTTTTGACTTCGTAAGTCTATAGCGTAGTTTACGTCCCAAACTGTTTTGTGATGTGATTAATGGGGTCGGTAAACCTCGTAGGTTTTTAAAACCTACGAGGTTTGTGCTTTATAATGAGACTTACGAAGTTTTTAAACGGCGAAGCCCTCAACTTTACCTTTGAAAACAATAAGCAATTAAAGCTAAACTTCGTAAGTCTTGGTTTTGACTTCGTAAGTCTATAGCGTAGTTTACGTCCCAAACTGTTTTGTGATGTGATTAATGGGGTCGGTAAACCTCGTAGGTTTTAAAAACCTACGAGGTTTTTTCTAAGCAAGGCGAAGACCTGTAATATTTTGAAAAACAGACTGGTTTCTATTATATTTATACTTATGGTAGAAACTGTAATTTTACAAAATAGCTGTTTTTATCACATCTATAACCGTGGAAATAATAAGGAAGCTCTTTTCAAGGAAGATGCTAACTATACTTATTTTTTGATGCTGATAAAAAAATACATCAGTCCTGTGGCTGATGTATATGCTTATTGTCTATTATCAAATCACTTTCATTTATTGATAAGGATAAAAGATGAAGCTATTGCCATAGAGCAATACTTTTCTAATTTATTTAATGCTTATGCTAAGGCTTTTAATAAAAAATATGATAGGTCAGGAAAGCTATTTGCAGAGAGATTTAAGAAGAAAGAAATAACAGACGATAGCTATTTAACGGGTGTTATATATTACATTCACTCCAATCCTCAGCATCATAAAATTATTGCTGATTTTAGAGATTATCGACATTCATCATACAAAGCTATTTTATCAAAACAGAAAACTAATTTAAAAAGAGAAGAGCTGTTAGATTGGTTTGGTGGAAGGTCGTTGTTTGAGAAATACCATGAAGGTAGACACATTTTTCTCAATGAACAGCTTGACCTTGAAAAGTGATATTAAACTTCGTAATTCTGCAATTCTTTGATTATTCATACTAAACCTCTTAGGTTTTTGAAACCTACGAGGTTTCTAGCGAAGTTTTTTATACCCCAAACTGTTTAAGGTGATGATCCAAATGTTTGTAGAACATGTTATTCCATTCATTAGCACTCAAAGGACCAAATGAAAGGGAAACTTTACCATCAAAAATATAAGCGCCCAATACTTGTGTTTCTCTAATGTAATCAGCCAAGCGTTTTTTTTCCGTTTCAAAATCTTTCTCGTCACTGACTAAAAATGCAGGAGCTGTTTTTAAATTTTTAGAATAGGGCTTGGTCGACACGACTGCTTTTTTGATGAAGCTTTTTAAAATAAACGCCATCAAGAAACCTGGTTTCGGATGTTTATCGGTATACACCATTTCGTAAGGTACACAGCAATGTGCCAACATTTGGGCAACACTCATTTTGCCCCATAAAGGTTGCGAACTTGGTGTTAATTTGTTGATCCTTTCGATCACACCTTCTACTACTTCTTTGGTAAAAATATTAGGTAAATCCATGGTCTAATTTTTTACGAAACTAGCTTATTTTTTGTGTGAAAGCAACCAAGGTAACAAATCTGGTTCGGCAAAGGCACTATCCCAACTATTGTGATTAGCTTTTAGGTAAACTGTAAACTTTGGGGTATTGCCCAGCTTTTTAAGTTCACGGTAAATGCCATAAGAAAACTGCGGAGTAACCACATCATCTAAACCACCATGGAAAATCCAAAGTGGTACATGCTTGTATTTTTTGGCATTAAGTACATTGTCGCCACCACAAATGGCAAATGCCGCGGCAAAGGTGTTTGGTTTTCTTCGTAAGATTTCAAAAGTTCCCATACCGCCCATGGATAGACCGCCTACATAAATTTTGCTAGGATCAACAAAGCTGTTTTTAAAATAGCTGTCGGTAAATTGAAGCACCAAGCTCATTGCTTTGGTAGGACGACCGCCTTTTACAAAGGTGAAGAAACGCTTAGTGTTTACGGTGTCAATTTCTACATTGGCCCAGTAGCTGTTGGAAGCACATTGCGGAAAAATGGTAATTACCTCTTGGCTGTTCCTGAAGTTTTCATTTAAAAAGAGCTTGCCCCCATTGGCCAGTTGTTTTTCATTGTCGTTACCACTTTCGCCACGACCGTGTAAGAAGAGGATGACAGGATATTTTTTCTGGCTATCGAAATTTTTAGGGTAAAGTATACGATATTTCAAGGTATCGCCATTGGCTACAAAAGTCTCTTTTTTGTATAGAGAAAGGTCTTGGGCAAATGTGGTGATGCTCAAGAAAAATAATAGAAGGGCTGTGCTTATTCTTTTCATATTGTATTATTTGAATAATGCTGTCATTTTGAACATTGTGAGAATTGAAAATCAAAGAAGTTAAATCTAATATAGGGTTATTTGAATAGCTCTAGAGATTTACTACGTAGCTGCTTCGCGGTCTTCGCTACCGAAGAATCGGTACAAGTTACGCTCTGAATGACAAAGGTACTCCATCATTTCGATCCCGAAAGTTCGGGAGAGAAATCTAGTAACTTTATAGCATATCGTTAGATTTCTCTCCGTGTTCGAAATGACGGGATTTGCTTAGACTTACGAAGTTTTGTAAACTTCGTAAGTCTTTAAAACGCTCAAACTACTTCACTAACTTAAAATCAACCTCTTTAACGTCTCTTGAATTTGTACCAATAAACGCTTTAAAATCTCCTGCTTCAGAAACAAATTTAAGGTCACTGTTATAAAATCTCAACATTTCCTCTGAAATGGTAAAGCTTACATTCTTGGTTTCGCCAGGTTGAAGGTTGATTTTTTGGAAACCTTTCAGTTCCTTTACTGGTCTTGTGCTAGTGCCTACCAAGTCTCGAATGTAAAGCTGTACTACTTCTTCGCCTGCACGCTTGCCGCTGTTGGTTAGGGTAGTGCTTACCGTTATTTTTTGACCAGGTTTAAAGCTGTTGCTACTAATTTTAACATCACCATAGTTAAACGTGGTATAGCTTAAACCATAACCAAAAGGATATAAAGGCTCATTACTTACATCTAAATAGTTAGAAAGGAAACGGGTAAACCATTTATTGTTACCCAGCGGACGACCAGTCATTTTATGTGCATAGTAAAGCGGTATCTGACCAACATTTTGAGGGAAAGTCATGGTGATTTTACCAGATGGATTTGCATCACCAAACAATACATCGCTAATGGCATGGGCTGCTTCAACACCACCAAACCAAACGTTTAAAATGGCTGGTACATTTTGTTGCTCCCAAGTTAAGGTCATTGGTCTGCCCGCAAATAAAACCAATACTACGGGTTTACCCGTTTGTAATAGGGCAGCTAATAATCTTCTTTGGGTATCAGGAATGCCAATATCGGTACGGCTTGAGCTTTCGCCGCTCATTTCAGAGGCTTCTCCTAAAGCAGCGACTACAACATCAGCCTTTTCGGCAATTTTTACGGCTTCGGCAATGATTTCGCTTTCAGTTCTGTTGTCTCTTGGAATGTCACGTCCGTGGGCAGTACCCCAAATTTGCTGGTTAGGGTCGCCAATAAGGTTAGAACCTAAGGCGTGTAATATTTTTACGTCTTTGCCAGCTACAGTAGTTAAGCCTTCCAATAGGGTAGGGATACGGGCAAAATCGGCATTTACGCTCCAAGTACCAGGCATGTTTGATCTGGTGTTAGCCAAAGGACCTACTAAGGCAATGGTGCCTTTTTTCTGCAATGGAAGGGTTTGGTTCTCGTTTTTTAATAACACAAACGTTTTGGTAGCCGTTTCGCGGGCAAACTTTAAGTTGTCTGTAGTTAAAATTTCGTTAGCAGCTCTTTCTTCGCTGCAATATTTGAATGGATCATCAAATAAACCCAATTTGTACTTTGCTTCTAAAATTAAGCGACAAGCGTTGTTGATTTGGGCAATGGTTACTTTACCTTCTTTTAATGATTGGCTAAGGGTGGTTAAAAAACCTTCGCTTACCATATCCATATCTGTTCCCGCTTTTAAGGCCAGGCCCGATACTTGTTTTAAATCGCCCAAGCCATGTGGCACAAGCTCACTTACCCCTGTATAATCTGAAGCTACAAAGCCTGTAAAGCCCCATTGTTTTCTAAGCAAATCTGTCAATAACCATTTGTTTGCCGTAGCAGGTACGCCGTTAATGTCGTTAAATGACACCATTACACTTCCTGCGCCCGCATCTATCGCGGCTTTGTATGGCGGAAGATACTCGTTGTACATTCTGTCTAAACTCATATCGGTGGTATTGTAATCTCTACCAGCTTCTGATGCTCCGTATAATGCCAAGTGTTTTACACAGGCCATCATGGTATTTACCGCTTTAAGGTCATTCCCTTGGTAACCTTTCACCATGGCCCTGGCAATAGCAGAACTTAAAAATGGGTCTTCTCCATTTCCTTCGGCTACACGTCCCCAACGTGGGTCGCGAGACAAATCTACCATTGGTGAAAAGGTCCAGTTTAAACCATCTGCAGTGGCTTCAGTGGCAGCCACTCTTGCTGTTTTTTCGATTAATGACATGTCCCAACTAGCCGCTAAAGCCAGCGGAATAGGGAAGGTTGTTTTATAACCATGAATAACATCTTGTCCAAAAATCAAAGGGATTTTTAGTCGGCTGCGCATCGCGATTTCCTGTGCCTTGCGGATTTTTTGAGGGGTAGTTAAACTAAAAATCCCCCCCACATTTCCTTTGGCAATTTTAGATTCTACACCAGTACTTACGGCTGCTCCTGTAGTTGCTTCCCCTCCAGTTACAAGGTTCAATTGTCCGATTTTTTCATCCACCGTCATTTTAGCCATCAGGTTTTTGACAAAAGCATCCATTTTCTGTTTCTCCGTAACAACTGTTTTTGCTTTTTGTGCAAAAGCGGGTAAGGTTAAGGCTGCGGCAAATGCTATAATGATTTTCTTCATGCTATAATCTCTATTTTGAATAGGTAAAACCTAGTTTAGTTAATCCTGTTTGTATCTCTGGTGCGCTCATGAAAAGTTTCCATAATAAGCCTGTACGGCCATTTTCTATCATCACTACAATGGGTCCTTGGTCAATACCGATGTATCTTTTAGGGTACCAGTTAGCGGTCTCGCTGTAAGCGTCGTAAAATCCAAATTCGCCCCAAACCTTGTCTTTCATGTCTTCATACAAATGTCTCATCACTTGCATGCTTTCTTTTGGTGCATAAGGATAAGAAGACAGTGCGGCTGTTGGGCTAATGACACCAAAATCTTCATTGGGCATATGAGCGGCATAACCTTTTACAGAATAGCTGGCCGTTAAACCCCACGAGTTTTTGCCATAACCTTTAAAACCTTTTGGATTGGCAATGGCATAGTCGTAGTTAATAAGGGTGTGGCTTTTGTTTTCTTCCCAATAATCGGCGTATTTGTCTTTCAAACCTTTTGGATTAAGGCCTAAATAAGAATAATGTGCCCAAAAAAGAGGTCCAACGCTTTGGCCTACTACATTGTGTTTTAATTTTACAGGATGTCCGTATAGGGAAATGTTGGTATTAATGGCACCATTTTTGGCCCAACCTTGGTGATAAACCTCTGGCGGTACGCCGTAAGTAGGCGAGCAAGCCGCCATGATGTAGGTAATTAAACATTCGTTATAGCCAGTAATGGCGAAGTTCATTTTCCAGCCAGAGTTTGGCGACCAATGCCAGTACAGTACGTTTTCATTATCCTTTCGGTAAAAATTCCAGTCAATGCCTTTCCACAGTTCATCAGCTTTTTGGGCCAAAGCTTTTTCTTGTTCGTTCCCGTTGGCATAGTACTGACGGACACAAACCAATGCCTGTGCTAAAAAGGAGGTTTCTACCAAATCGCCAGCGTCATCGTTTTTGCCAAAAGCTTTTGCTTTACCGCTTGGCAGCATCCAATGTGGCCAAACACCATGAAATCTATCTGCTTTTGCCAAAAAATCAAGCCCTTTTTTAAGATGGACATAACCTTGCTCGCGAGTAATGAACTTGCGTTTGATAGCTACTATGGTACCCATAATGCCAAAGCCACTAGCACCAGTAGCAATGACATCCTTATCGTTTTGCGGATATACATTATCGCTATGATAGCGTTCTCTAGAAAGGCCAGAAACAGGTTCGGCTCCTTCGTAAAAATACTTGTAAGTTTGCTTTTGTACTACCGTAAGCAACTCATCGTCGGTAAGTTTTTTACTTTGATTGCTGGTCTTACTGACCGAGCAGCTACCTAAAAGGGCAATGATGGGAATAAAGTACTTTAATTTCATTTGTGTGTGTATTTATAGGTTCGGGCTCGAAAAACCGAGCGATTTCATTCCTGTTTTAATTTCTGGGGCACTCATAAAGAGGTTCCATAACAACTTGCTTCGGTGGTTCTCAATCATAATGATGATTGGACCTTGGTCGATGGCTAAAAAAGAGCTGGCAAACCAAGGATCGTTGAGGTTAAAGGCATCAATAAAACCGTATTCCTTCCAAAGCTTATCTCCCAATTTATAATAAAAGAACTTAAGGGCCGCCATCGATTGTGTTGGGGTGTATGGAAATGAAGCCAGCGCAGCAGTAGGGGCAATCACTCCTCTGTCGTTAGTAGGTGAGCTAGCCGTATATCCATTAGGAATATCGCTAGCGGTTAGTCCCCAGCAATTTGCACCATAACCATTATTATTTGCTGGATTGGCTACGCAGTAATTATAGTTAATCATGGCGTGTGCCTTGTTTTGCGTTTCGTAATTGGCATAAGCATCGCTTAATCCGTTAGGGTTAATGCCTAGGAACGAATACTGCGAAAGGAACAAAGGGCCGCCATTTGCACTGCCTAATGGAAGTTGTACGCCATAATAGGTACTACTGTTTTTCATCGCACCATTTTTGGCCCAGCCCTCATCGTAAACATTTTTTGGAATGCTATGTGTAGGGGAGGATGCCGCAAGTACATAGGTGATTAAACATTCGTTCCAACCTTGTATTTTAAGGTTCATGTCCCAATTGTAGTTAGGGCTCCAATGCCAAAAAAGTGAGTTGGTTCCATTGCGGTACCAGTCCCATTCCACTTGGTTGTATAAGGTGGTAATGTCGTTTCTTAAATTGGTTTCGGCAGTGGCAGTGCCATCAAAATACTGACGCGCCGTTAAAAGTCCAGCCATTAGCAAGGAAGTTTCCACTAAATCACCACCATTATCTTTGGTACTAAAGGCGATGGCTTTTCCAGTGTTGCCATCTATCCAGTGTGAATAAGCACCATGGAAGCGATCAGCTGTTTTGAGGAAATTCACGATCTGTTGGGTTCTGGCAAGTCCATCAGCTCGGCTGATAAAATTACGGTGAATGCCCGTAATGAGGGCCATTACGCCAAAACCAGATCCTCCAGAGGTAACGGTGTTGCCAGAAGTGTTTCTTTCTCTGGCCATGCCACTAGCGGGATGGGCAAAATCCCAGAAGTATTTAAAGGTTTGTTTTTGAACAAGGGTAAGGAGCTCGTCGTCACTTATCCTTGGAAATTTATCGGTATCATCTAAGCCTGAGATGAGGGTAATGTTTGCGGGATTGATCAGTCGGCCACCGCCAGCTGATTTGAGTTGGTCGTTCACAGTAAGTTCGTAACTGCTAAACGAAGAGAGGTTGTTTTGAGGCGTTACGTTGGCAATTTTATTGCCGTTTTCATAGGTAACGGTTAGGGGTAAATTTGTCCCTAAAGCATCTTTTAATAAAATGCCACTGCTTACGGTAGCGGTATTAATAGCTTCGGTAAAAGTAAATTTTACGACTGGTTTAAGGGTAAGATTGGTGTATTTATAGCTGCCATTACTTACTCCATTTACCGTAAAATGTAATGAGGTATCCGTGTTTATAGTTTTGTTAGAGTTGCTTTTTTTGCAGGAAAGCAGAACTGTAATGCCTAAACACAAACAGAAAAATTGATGGATAAAGGGTAATGTCCTAAGATGATTCACAACAAAAAGCTTTATAGAAGGGTTTCAAGAAAAAGGCACAGCATAACACTGTGCCTTTATATGTTTTAATGGTTATTTGCCTACTTTACCTAAGTTGTAAAGTGCTTTTGCAACGGCATCTGGCATAAATCTGTTGTAAATTCTCACTTCGTCAATTACACCTGTCATTGGGGCATATGCTGCATCTGTATTCACCGTTTTTCCTGGGATAAGATTGTAGTTGGCACCAAAAATTAATTCGCTAGGCTCATAAGATTTGAAAAGATTGTTTCCTACACCTCTGTCAGAGAAACTACCAACATTTACACCGTTTGCAACAATGTTAAACCTTCCTGTTGAACCGTTGTAAGCAATCACTAGGTGTACCCAGTTATCGTTACCGATTTTAGGAGAAGTAGTATTGTTCAAGTTGTCTTGTGTATTGCCACCTACGGTTGCAAAAACAGGCTGAATACCAATGAAATCTAAATTGGTGGCTGGTCTTGCTTGCGTATTTAGGTTAATGTTCAAGTTCCCTTGAAGCAGCCCTGGTCTGGCAATGGTTAACAACATGGTGCGTTTGGTGCCATTGTTTAAAATTTTGATCCACTGACTGATGGTAAAGCTTTTGAATACGTCTGTTTTAAAGGCATTGAATTGTGTGCCATAATAAACATATCCTGAATTTAAGTTCAAGGCTTTGCCCTTGAAACCTGCCACAAAGCTATCACCACTTTTTAAGGTTGGCGCAGCATTGGAAAGCTTTTCGTTATAGGTGTCATCAAAAGTGAAGTAAGCAACCAAGTTTTCTTTGAAAACATCTTCGGTAGTTCTGAAGCCATCTATGGTGCCTTCATAATCTGCAGGGCTAACCTCTGGCAAGTTGTTTGGGTTTCCATCTTTTTTGCAAGAAGAAAAAACGGTGCCTGCTAGAGTTAAAGCCAGCAAACAACCCTTTGTATATATATTTGAAAATTTCATATGAGTAATGATTAATAGCCCGTGTTTTGGGTTAACTTATTAGGTTCTTTACTTAGATCTATCTGAACAATAGGGATTGGCATTAACACATCGCGGAATTCAGCAAAATTTGGTCTGTTGGCAGCAGCCATTGCGGTTCCAGCAATTCCCCATCTCACTAAATCAAAGAAACGATCATTTTCCAAGGCCAATTCTATCCTTCTTTCTTGACGAATAGCTTGCCTCAATTGTACTTGATCTACAAACGTAATGTCGGGTAGTGTACCTGCTGGGGCACCAGTTCTTGCTCTTGCTCTAATGCTATTTAGCGCATTTGTTGCCGCGGTAAAGTTAGCGGTGCCGCCTACTTCGTTAGCAGCTTCTGCATACATTAATACCACATCAGCGTAGCGTAATATCCTCACATTCATCCACCATCCAAATCTGTTGCCTATCGATGCTCTTCTCGCCGGATTGGTATATACTTTATGGTTATAAATTGGATTTTGCCAAGTAGTACCTGTTGCATCACCATATACCGATCTATAAGTGACGGTACCAGTGCTTCTATATAGGAAGGTTCTGGCTTTGCGAGGGTCGTTAGGCTCATAAGCTTGGTCCAAGGTGAAATTTGGCACATTGAAACCATCACCAAGGTTCCAGTCTCCAGTTGATCTAACCCCTTGGTTTGCGGCATACTGTACGCCGTTAGCTGTTGGGATGGCAGCAGTTGCTGTTGCCTGTACTTCAAAAACACTCTCTTTACTGTTCTCTCCTTCTTCTTTAAAAATTTCACTATACGGAGTTAAAAGATTGTATTGACCACTGGTCATTACTAGGTTAGCTGCAGCCATCGCCGCTCCCCACTTTTGTTGGGTTAAATAAACCTTTGCCAATAAGCCATTGGCCGCACCGCTTGTTGCACGTCCAACAAATCTTGGATCCCAAGTAGGGGGTAGGTTGGTTGCCGCAAATTGCAGATCGCTCTCAATTAAAGCATAAGCTTGTGCTGCGGTGCCTTGTGGTACGCCTGCTTGGCCAGGCGATTGTGGTTTGGTAATTAAAGGAATTCTACCAAAAAACCTTACCATGTTGAAGTAGGCATAGGCTCTTAAAAATCTAGCTTCTGCCTGAGATTGAATTTTATTTGCATCAGTTGCAACAATCTCTTTGTTGTTTTCAACTTGATCGAGCACAATATTACATTTGTCTATCATGCCATAATATTCTACCCACATTCCGTTGATGATACTATTACCAGATGAAAGTGGGAAGGTTTCAAAAGTTTGTACGTTTGCCCCACCGTCGCCAGGGGAACTACCAATATCAGAGTCGTCGCTTCTTACTGCGGTAGAAAGAACAAAGCCAAATGAATGTACGCCGTATGCTCTTAAACTTTTATAGGCGGCAAAGATATATTGGTCATATGGCCCCGAAGTCCCTGGATAAGGATAATCTTCATCGGTATATTGCCCTTGTTTTTGTGTATCAAGAAACTTTTTACAGCTAGAGATTGATGCCATAAGTGCTATTGCTAGACACACTACACCAATTTTCTTTGTTGTTATATATAATGTTTTCATTTTTCAAAAATTAGTTAGGGAGTTTAAAAAGTTACATTTAATCCAAAAGAGTAAACCGCTGGAACTGGATAAACCCCATTGTCGGCACCGCTTTGAAGAATGTCACCTATTTGAGCTTCAGGAGTATATCCTGTTGCTTTCGTCCATGTTTTAATATTTTGTCCACTGATGAAAAGACGCAATCTCTGCACACCAATGCTCTTCATGGCTGCATTGGCAAAAGCATAACCTAATTGTACGTTACGCAAACGGAAATAGTCGCCAGGTTCTAAAAAGTAGCTGCTAAACAGGTAGTTGTTCGCACGGTTTCTGTTGATGATTGGTTCAACATTGCTGGTACCAGGAGCAGTCCAAGCATTTAATCTGTTCGTTTCGTAATTTAACACAGCGAAACTTCCTGTACGACGTTGAGTATATATTTTGTTCCCTGCCACACCTTGACCTTCGATAGACACGTCAAAACCTTTATAGCTCATGGAAAGATTAAGGCCGTAGCTGTAAGGAGGGAATGGAGTACCTAAATAGGTTCTGTCTAATGCATTGATTATTCCATCGCCGTTGGTATCTTGAAAAGCAATATCACCAGGAGCAGAATCAGGGAAACCAGCCATTCTTGCTACATCCGCAGAACTTTGGTAGATGCCAATTTGTTTGTAGCCAAAAAAGTAACCAACAGACCTTCCTGTTTCTGTGACGTTGGTTCCGCCACCTCTAACAATTTGGAAATTGGAAGTGTTACCAATGGAGTTAACCACATTTTTATTATAGCTAAAATTACCTGTAACATTATATTTGAAATCGGATCCGATTACATCATTCCACCCTAAACTAACTTCTACACCTTTATTGGTAAGCTTACCTAAATTGGTGAAATAGTTGTCACTTACGCTCGGTAATATTACTTGAGTAAGGATTCCGTCAGTAGTTTTGTTATAATAGGTTACTTCAGCACTTAATCTATTTCTTAATGCTTTTAATTCTACACCTACATCAACACCCTGTACAATTTCGTAGCGTAAATTTACGTCAGCAAGGTAAGCGTTTCTAATTGAAGGGTATACGTTGTTTCCAAAAACTGCGGTCTCTCCCGTAGTTAATCCTTGTTGGTAAAGGTTAGCATCTACGCCATTAGAATTACCTAATCTACCCCATGCGGCACGGAATTTTAAGAAGTCAATACCCTTGATGTTGTTTTTGAAGAAATCTTCCTCGCTGGCAACCCAGCCTAAACCAACACTCCCAAAGGTTCCCCATCTGTTTTTTGGTGCAAATCTTGAGCTCCCGTCTCTTCTAATCGTTGCATTTAATAAATATTTGTTGTTGTAGGCATAGCTAACTCTAGCAAAACCACCTGCATTAGATTCTTCGCTGCCGCCACCACCATTAAAAGTTGGATTATTTTCGTTGATGATGTTGTTTGATAGATACCAAAATTTAGGGTCAAATGGCACGTTTAAAGTAGTATCTCTACGAGACCCATTTAATGAAGTGTTTGACATATACACTGTGGTAAAACCAACTACCGCGTCAATTCTATGCCCACCATGAAGCTCTTTGCTGTAGCTTAGGGTATGGTCTTGTTGGTATTTTCTACTTTCGAAAGTGGTTTGTGCAATAGTGGTTCTTGCAGAACCGTCATACTGTGTTTCTGTAGCATTGGTACCTTCTCCTAAACGTATGAACTTAAAAGGAAGAGGGGTGTAACTACGGGCATTGTTGAAACCTAAATCGGTATATACGGTAGATTTCCAAGTGAAATCTTTTAAGAATTTAACCTCCGCATATAAGCTTCCATTAAATCTGTAGCCTCTATTGATGGCTGTATTTCTGCTACGGTTCATTTCTGCCACAGGATTAAGTACTTGTGTTTGAAATGAAGGCATTAGATAATAAGTATCGTTGTCGGCCTGTATAGGTGCTATTGGTGCTGCCCAAATTGCACGGTTTAATGTAACAGAGGTAGGTTGGTTTCTCCAGTGAAAACCTGTAATGTTTCCGCCAACTTTAATGTTATTATTTATTCTGATTTCTTCGTTTAAGCGGGCAACAAACTTTTTATAGTTGTTGTATTTAACTACCCCATCTTGGTTATTGTAGCCAATATTTAATAGCGTAGTTGATTTTTCTCCACTATTGGAAATCGTTAACGAATTGGTATTAATGGTTGCATTGCGGAGTACTTGATCTTGCCAATCTGTATTTGCGGTAAAGTTGGTATAATCAAAAGGAGGTAAACCAGCATTTGCTAATTGTGCAGAATATAGTTTTTTAAATCCGTCTGCATCAACAACGTCTATACGGTTGGCCACGTGTTGTATACCTACCGTGCTTTGAAAGTTTACCGTAGTTTTTCCTTTGGCTGCTCTTTTTGTAGTGATAGCAATTACACCGTTGGCACCTCTTAAACCATAAATAGCTGTTGATGATGCATCTCGTAATAAGTCGATACTCTCAATGTCATTTGGGTTGAGGAAGTCGATGTTGTCTTGTAATAAACCATCTACTACATACAGTGGATCGGCATATTTGGTGCTTGCAACGCCCCTTAAACGAACTACGGGACTAGACCCAGGCGAACCTGCGTTTGTCACGGTCATTCCGGGGACTTTACCTTGCAAGGCTGCAATGGGGTTAGTTACCGTAAATTTCTCAATATCCTCTCCCTTAACACTCGAAATAGAGCCAGTTACGTCTGCTTTTTTCTGAGTACCATAACCTACTACTACTACTTGCTGTAAATCATTAGCTGAGGGTAATAAGGTTACATTAATTGTGGTCCTGTTGTTCACAGGGATTTCTTGATTGGCAAAGCCAATGAAGGAAAATACCAATGTAGCGTTTGCTGGTGCGCTAATGGTGTAACTTCCGCTTGCATCTGTTTGTACGCCGTTGTTGGTGCCTTTGATCATGATACTTACCGAAGGGATCGGAAGATTTTGGTCGTCTTTTACCACACCCTTAACTGTAACATTTTGGGCAAAGGCAACGTCTGATAATAAAAGCAAACAAAAACAAGCTAAAACAGAGAGTTCTGTAAAGATTTTTTTCATACCGTTGATTTAATATTTGATTATTTGAACACACAGTCAGTGGAGACATTTTGCGGTGCTACTCCAGTTTTGACTACACGAATGTTGAACTTTTGTTTGGTATGAACAACAAAAAATACTTGCACATTACTACATCAAGTATGGAAAGGACGTTATCTCAAGCTTAGCTTTTACCGCTGTTTTTATTGTTTAAACAGCGGTTTTTGTTTGTTTGATTGAGAAAATGGGACTACTACAAAAAGAGTTTATCAATAGATTTTTAAACTATCCGAAAAAGCGATATGAGAGGTAATGATGTAGTATTAAAGTTCAATGAGAAACTCGGTAAGGTTCTTATCATGAGGTACCGCCAGTTTTTTACGCAAACGATACCGACGTATTTCTACGCCCCTAACAGAGATATTTAGTAGGGATGCCATCTCTTTGCTACTCATGTTCATGCGTAGGTAAGCACAAAGCTTAAGGTCGTTTGGAACAAGATCTGGATGGTTCGCTTTTAGCTTTTTGAAGAAACTTTCATGAGCCTCATTGAAGCTGTTCTCAAATAAATTCCAATCACGTTCATCGTTCATCCCATCATCAATGATTTTTTGGATTTTACGCAATTGGTCGTCTTGCGGCTTTTGATCTTTGTTGTCTTTAAGCTTGTAAAGCTCTTGACTAATTTTCTGCAATAGCTCATTTTTGTACACCAAGCTCATGGCAGAATTAGCCAGTTCACGGCTTTTGCCCGCCAGCTCGGCCTGTAATTTATCAGTTTGTAATTTGGCAATCTGTTTTTCCGTGGCTTCTGCTTCTTTTTTCAAATATTCTTCTTTCTCTTGCTGAAGTTTATCGGCTATTTTCTGTTGGTCTTTTTTGAGTTTTGCCTCGTATATTTTTTTACCTACAATAAGGCCAATAATGATACAGATGAAATAGAAAGCCCAAGCCCAGTTACTGGCATACCAAGGCGCTAGGATCACAATTTTTACGGAACTGATTTCGCTAATGGCATGTTCATCTATTTTTGCACGCACCTTAAAAATATAAGTGCCATTGCTCAAATTGGTAAAATCTTTTTGCGTGGCAGGGCTCCATTCAGACCACTGCTTGGAAAATCCTTCTAAGTAATACTGAAATTTGATTTTGGACAAGCGATAATACGGAAGAGCGAAAGAAATACGAATGCTATTCCTAGAAAATGGAATTTCAATTTCTTCTTCACTATTTACACTTTCAGCAATGATGCTGTATTTGTCGGTAATGTCGTCAATTTTACCAATCAGTACTTGTGGTAATTTGGTTGAAGCTTTAATCGTGCTAGCCAAAGCATCGTTATAAATCGCAAAACCGTCATCAACACTTATTAAATAGATATTGTTGCTAATTTGACTAATGTTCTCATAGTATTGAACCATGCGTCCATCAAGGATGTTAAAGCGGTTCGAGTCGATGACAATTTTTCCAGGTTCATTAAAATTGGCCAAGCTCATACGTCCATGATTGATGAACCAGTACTTGCCATTACTTGCTTTGATGATTTTATTGGAACTGCTGAAGTTGCCCAGTTTGTTATTTAAGGCATGGTACTTGTTGAAACGGTCGTTGATGTCATCGTATACATAAAAACCAGAATCGGAAGAGAAAACTACTCTGTTCTCTAAATTAAAGGCGTTGATGTTGAAGCTACTTGGCAGCCCATTTTTATCATCGTAATATTTAATTTTGACCGTTTTTTTAAGGTCGTCGCTTACATTGATACGGTAAAGGCCTTGATACGCGTGACTTACCCAAATGTTTCCTTTGTGGTCTTGCTCTACATAGCGGGAAGGTTCGCCAAAGCCCTCAATGCGATGACTAAAGGTCCAATTGCCACTGCTATTTTTAGCATAAATACTCAAGCCAGTATAGGTTCCCTGAATAAGGTAGTTTGGATTGCTGTTGAGTTTCTTTAAGGTCCAACCTCCGTTAATATTGGAGATTTTTTCAATTCTATCACCAACGATTGAAAATGTCCCGTTGTTGTGTCCGCAAATAAGTTGGTTGTCTATACGACTTAAGTCCCATACCTGCCCCTGAGAGTTAGGGATGAGTTTGAAGTCGAAATTACCTGCGGCGTTATTGCTCCAGTTGCCATAAAATAATCCCTGATTAGTGCCAAGATAAATCTTGTTTCCAAAGATTAAACTGGAATAAACTGTTCCAAATTTTCCCGTTTTATCAAAATAGAAAGAGAGGGGAGAATTCAGCTCGATGCGGTCGATTCCATTATCCAATCCAGCCCAAAGGTTGTTTTCATTGTCATTATAAATACTGAGTACAGTATTGTTTTGCAATCCACTGGTTTTGTTGATAGTTTGTACCACATTGCCATTGGTATCGATAATGATGATGCCATTTAGAATAGTGCCGAAAGCATAGTAGTTATTGAGTACCCTAGCGCCATTATTGAGCTGATAGGTTTTTAAAAACTGATTGGCTTGGTTGGCAAAAGGGCTAAACGTTTTTCCATCGTAAATGAATAGTCCGTTTTTACTGGTGCCGATTAGAAATTGGTTGTTTTTATAAGGAAGAATTGATAAAACACCAGTATTGCCTAATATTTCGCTGCCTTCTAATTTAATTAACTGTTTATCCTTAAGTTCAAAAAGACCTTTTTCAATCACTTCTGCAAACAGCCTGTTGTTTACTTGATGTAAAAAGAGAAGGTTGTTGGCAGGTTTGATAACAGTTATTTTCTTGTTTTCGTAAACAAAAATGTGTGAAAAGGTTTGAAAGTATATTTTCTTACCAAGGATATATATTTTCCATACTTCGCCAGTCAATTTTGCGGTTTTTGGAAGTAGCTTAGTGAGCGAGGTGTAGGTAAGCTTTTTGTGCTGATAGTCCCAAAATCCAAATTCGCCGAAGCCGCCAGTATAAATAAGCCCATCATTGCTAACCACTACCGATCTTACAATTTGTTTGTTCGGTAATTCGTGTTTTTCCCAATACTTGCCGTTGTAACTTAGTAAACCACCTGAATTTCCAAAATACATGATCCCTTTTTGATTTTTGGCAATGGACCAATTTTGGTTGCCAGCGGCATATAATGATTTATGGAAGTTTTGTACGTATGGAACGCCAATTCTGGGAATATCGTTAGCGGCTAGTTGCTTAAGACCAAAAAAATAAAGGATAAAAAGAAAGGAAATTCTTGATAAGCTAAGCTTCATACGAAAGGGGTTGATACTGCAATAATTACAAAATAAAAAAAATAAAAGCAAACATCGCTGTTTTGGGGGCAATTATAGACTTAGCTTCCGAAACTTCGTAAGTCTTACTGTCTGTAAAAAAACCTCGTAGGTTTTCGAAACCTACGAGGTTTACGGATATATCATAAAAAAAGCTGCCTTAATTGGACAGCTTTCGGTTTATCTTTTAATCTTTTATCGCTACGGGTTGTGGAACCTTCACATAATAACCTGTGCCATCGTACGGTCGTTTACGTGGGTGTTCGCTACAAGCTACTGAACAACATCCCAGTAGCTCTTCGCCACAGGCATCACATTGTGTAAAGTGCTCATTGCATTCGGGGTTGGCGCAATTAATCATTTTTGGAGTAGTAGTGCCACAATTGAAGCATTTGCTCACTACGGTTGGATTAACCGAATTTACGTCAACGGCAATACGGTTATCAAACACATAGCACTTGCCTTCAAAATCCTTACCACCAGCCTCCTTGCCATATTTAATGATGCCGCCATGCAATTGGTAAACATCATTAAAACCGTGGTGTAACAATAGGGCCGATGCTTTCTCGCATTTGATACCACCTGTGCAATAAGTCAGTACTTTTTTGTCTTTATATTGGGCTAGTGCTTCAATTTGTTCAGGGAAATCTCTGAAATTATCGATGTCTAGGGTAATGGCATTTTTGAATTTACCTAAGTTGTGTTCGTAGTTTGACCTTACGTCAAGTACAATCACATCTTCATTGTGCATCATTTCACTAAATTCTGTAGGCTCTAGGTGCTTTCCAGTTTGTTTGTTAGGATTGATGATGCTCGTGTCACGTAAGCCAGAGTGTACAATTTCTGCTTTGTAGCGACAGTGCATTTTGATAAATGAAGGTTGGTCAACTTCATCAATTTTAAATTCAGTTTTGGCAAAACGTTCATCGGCATGTATATGTTCCATGTAGGCTTTGCAAGCTTCTTCGGTACCAGAAACAGTTCCATTTAAACCTTCGTCAGCCACGATAATACGGCCAACTAAACCTAATGATTTGCAAAATTGAAGATGGTCAGCAGCAAATTGTTCTGCCTCTGCTATTGGTGAATAGCAGTAATAAAGTAGGGTGTTGTATTTCATATTTCCATTGATACCGCTGCAAACGGCGTTTAAGGCGATGCAAAGATAAGTGTAATTTATTTTTTAGCAAAGATGATTTTCGTCATAAATTGGTTGGTGGCCGCAGATGCACAGATATGGCTTTGTGTTCTTAGCGTTTCTTTCTTTTTTCTTAGCGGTAAAAAATCTAACGCGAAGGTTTTTGGAAGTTTTCGCAAAGGGACGCAAAGAAGGGTTGGTTAAATAAATTGTTTGGATATAGATATATAGAAGTGGGGGCTGTGATTTTTCTTAGCGTTCTTAGCGTTTCTTTCTTTTTTCTTAGCGGTTATTTTTTACTTTTTAGAAATTGAAATGACTAAATTTTAAATTTTGCCGCAATCCCGTACGTACGGGATGAAGTTTACGCAAAGGGACGCAAAGAAGGGTTGGTTAAATAAATTGTTTGGACGTAGATATACAGAAGTGGGGGCTGTGATTTTTCTTAGCGTTCTTAGCGTTTCTCTCTTTTTTCTTCGCGGTTATTTTTTTACCATTCAGAAATTGAAATGACTAAATTTTGAAATTTACCGCAAAGGTTTTGGAAGTTTACGCAAAGGACGCAAAGAGGGGTTAGTAAAATAAGTTGATTAGTCACAGATGCACAGACTTGATGTTGTGATTTTCTTAGCGGTTCTCTCTTTTTTTCTTCGCGGTAAAATAATTAATCACAACGGATGCAAAAAAATATAGAGACTAAACTAAAACTGTGCATCTGTGGCGGCACCCTACAAATTAAACCCGTAAGAAAATTTAAATCCTTTTTTAATCAATTCATTTCTGTCGTAGGCATAGCCATAGTGAATCCTGAAATTCAATCGTTTTAAGCCAAAATAAAACTCGTTGTAGTTTCTTTTTTCTGGTGAGGATAGGTAAGCTCCACCGATGATTTCTTCTAGCTTCAATTTTTTTAGTAGCGGGATTTTATTGAGGAAAAATGAACCGAAATTATGTTGAAAGTGGGCTTCGAAATACTGATGTGTGGTATTGAAAATGTAGAAATCCAAGAATTGGAAGTTCCGTTCGTCGGGGTCAAATACCATCGATTGATTGGCCCTAAAGTGTTTCCAGTCTGGATAATTTAAGTTTTTGGTGGTCAAAAATTTTCCTGCACCCAATAGGATAGATGATTTTCCCAACATACCGAAATGAAGTTTCTTCTGGTAAATCTCTACGGAAATAAAATCGTAGTCAACACTAGAACCGAATACGCCTCTGATTCCTCGCTTGTAATTGAATTCGATACGCGGGTAGTTGCTTTCGATATAAAAACGGCCGTCGGGACGAGTAATATACTTTTGTGCTACGGTGTACGCTAAAGTACCACTAACCACTAATGCTTTATGTTCAGGGAATAACAAGATGTTCTCGTCATTGGGAGTAAATGGGTTGTTGGATGTAAACTCTGTATGACTGCGCAAGCTTCTGAAATTGCTGTTTGAAAGCGCAATTCGTTTGGCATAATCAACACTTAATTTAAGTTCAAAACTTGGTGCAAATTCCCTAGAGGCTTCTACATTGAAAAATCTTCTCTCGTAAAATTTAGCGACGTTTTTTCCGAAAAATAAAGCGTTGATGCTATTGCGGAGTAGGTTGGTTTGCTCAAGCGAATTTAAGTTGGCAACCTCTGAACCAAAACCAACGGATATAGTGGCATTTCTAATGGGATCGTATAGATATTTAGCTTTGATATTGGCATTGAAACGTTCATTGGCAAATCCGTACCGAGCTTCGGGCCTAATCGAATAGAAACGACCGTCCTCAAATCCTTGGCGCCAATTTACAGCATACTTTAGTGCCAAACCTTCAATCGTGGTGTAAAATACACTGGTCGCTAAGCCATCATAGGTAATACTTTTCTTATTGTAACTACGATAGTAAACATATGGGGTTACCAATATTTGGCCCACATTGAATCTGTTTTTAATACGGTCAACCGAATCGAGGTATTTTTGCGAAGCCTTTAAGGCGCTAATGCTGTCTTTTCGTAAATAATTGTTTTGTTCTTCAAGCGTGAGAGGTACAGAACGATGTTTTTCCCAATAAAGCGAATCTTTTTGGTTGGAGCTCCTTTCTATCTTTAAAATCTCCTTAGTGAAAAAGTTTTTATTGAAATGAGGTTGGATGTTATAGTTTTTATATACCCCCATTACATAACCAGTAAACTTAAAACCCAATATTTTTCCAGCAATACTAAATTGTATAGACTGAGGAACATAAACGTCACCAATTTCTACCAATTGCTGTTTTACCGTGAGGGTGTCTATCAGTTCAATGCCATTTTCCTTGGTTACAAATAAGTTTACAGCATTGATCCGCCAACTATCTTTTACAATGTAAATTACACCCGAAAAAACGGGCAGACTGCCACGTTTAGGAATGACCTGTATTTTACTGATGGTTTTCCCGTTTTCCTCACTATTGCCTAAAAACTTGTATTTGTAATAGGAAAAAGCGTTGTCGGCTACGGGCGATACAAAACCCCTCACCGAAAGTTTGTCTTCAAACAATACATTGTTGTAAAAGTTGACCATCAGATCGGAAGCCTTGTTAAAGCTGAATCCATTATTGTCTCCAGCAATTTTAGATGAGATCATGACTTCTTTCACCTTATCTCTTTGCTTAAAATCTAATTTCGATTCGGTTTCCGATAAATAGATAATTCCCTGTCTGTTACTGTCCAAATCTAAAATGGTGGCCACATTCCTTCCAAAGAAGCGTTTCGGTGCACTCACCAATTTCTGCATAGCTTTGGTGTAAACCTCTGTAGAAAAAGCATCAATTTCATTGAGGTACGTTTTTCGTTTGGCAATTACCTTCTTAATCATCTCATTAGCCAAATCTTCTGTTCTTGATTTAATAATGACGTCGTTAAGCATAAAGATTTTTGGAGCAAGTACAATGTCCAAAATGGTATTCTCTTTCATCACTACCGTAACCCTGCGGTCTTCGTAACCTACAGCGGTAAATAGCAATTCTACTTTTCCCGCAGGTAAGGTGAGTTTGTATTGTCCATCGATATTGGAAGAAGTGCCCTGCGTAGTATTATCTACGTAAACAGATACGAAAGGCACATTTGAGCCCTTAATTTCGGTTACTTTTCCAGTGAGTACAAAATGCTGCGCCGATGCAGCGAAGGCCACAAAATTGAGCAAGCAAAAAATACAACAGCGGAGGTAGCCTATCATTTAAAAAAAACGCTCTATTGAGATCCAATTGATAACGTCAAGTTAACAAAAAGCTTTTGTTAACCTGACGTTTTGGTCGTTAAAAATGCAGTTCGACCTAAAAATTGTAAGAAAACCTAAAGCCTTGGTCAGCTCTTTTGCCATTATCAAAGGCAAAACCATAACTGATTCCGAAGACTAAACGTTGTATGCCGAAATAATATTCTGTGTAATTTTTCTTCTCTGGTTGGGTAAGATAGTTGATGCCCACTACCTCTTCCAATTTCAATTTTCTCAATAACGGGATTTTATTTAGGATAAAGCCTGAGAAGTTATGTTCTAAATGCGCTTCAAAATAATGTTGATTGGTGCTGTATTGGTAAAAATCCAAGAACCTGAATTTTCTAAGGTTAGGAGGGAAGAACATGGCGTTGTTACCTCTGAAATGCTTAAATTCTGGATAAAACAATTTGTTGCTGTTAAGGAACTTTCCAGCACCTACCACAAATGAAGTGTAACCAAATAAACCCAAACCAATACGTTCTTGATAAGCCTCAAAAGTAATCAAGTCATAATCGGTTTGTCCGCCAAAAACACCATCAAGTCCTTTTTTGTACCTCAAGCTCAATCTAGGATATTTTGCTTCGGTATAGATTTTAGCATCAGGACGGGTAATGTATTTTTGTCCTATCGTGTAAGTTAAGGTAGCCGTAACCGAAGTAGATTTATAATCCGCAAAAAACGGCGCATCATCGTTTGGTTTTAAAGGATTGTTAGAGGTGAATTCCCTGTCTTTGTAGTCCCTAATTTTATATAGGGTGCTGTTCGTTAAGGCATGGTTGTTGGAATAGTCTACGGATAGCGAGGCTTGAAGACCAGTGGCCAACTCTCTTTGCGTGCCTATCGTTACAAAATCTCTTTTATAAAACTTGGGATAATTTCTTTCGAAAAGCAGAGTGTTCAGCGTGTTTGATAGCAACGACATCGAGCCATAGTTGTTCAAATCAGCTATTTCGTTTCCAAAGCCTAGGCTAATACCTGCACGTTTGGTGGGGTCGTAATAGTAGTAAGCATTCACATTAGCTGTAAAACGTTTATTGGCAAAACCATATCTGGCTTGAGGCCTAATAAAAAGATATTTATTGTTTTCGTATTGCTTACGATAAGTGACACCATATTTAATTGCAAAACCTTCTACGGTGTTGTAAAATAACGACTGTACTAGCGGGTCAAAAGTATAATAACGTTTGTTGTACCTGTCGTTAATTTGATAACTAGTGACAAATATTTTGCCTAAAGTGAAATTGTTGTTGGCTTTTTCTACCGAATCAAGATAGGTTTTACTTTGCATTCGCAGTGCGATGCTATCCTTCTTAATGTAGTCTTTACGCTCTTCTTCGGTAAGCGGAATAGGTCTGTTATTGGCCCAATAGGCCGAGTCCTTTTTGTTCACCGCTTTGGTAATTTTTAAGATTTCGGGTGTGAAATAGCCTTTTTCAAATTTAGGATTGATGTTATAGTTGCTGTAAAAGCTGATGAAATACCCTTGGAATTTGAAACCAAAAACGTTACCGTTAAACTGGAACCTTAAATTCCCTGGCATATAATATTTATCAATCTTGATGAAATGCTGAGCAATATTCAAGGTGTCTATCAAGTTCACCCCAGCATCTTTGGTCAGGTTAAGGTCGGTACCCATTAAGCGCCAAGTATCATCGGCAATGTAAATAATACCTCTAAAAACAGGGTCGTTTTTACGACGTGGGCTTACCTCAATTTTATTAATGGTCAATCCGCCCTCTTCTGTTTTGCCCAGCAACTTGTATTTGTAGTAAAACATGGCATTGTCGGCTATGGGCGATACAAAGCTTCTGGCACTTAGTCCGCTATTTTCAAGAAGCAGGTTTTCGTAAAAGTTGATCCTCATATCAGAAGCTTTGTTGAAACTAAAAGCATTGTTTCGGCCCGAGATTTTTGAAGAAATCATTTCTTCCTTAATCCTGTCAGGCTTCATGTACGAAAATTTTGATTGAGATTCAGAGAGGTACAAAATGCCATTTCTGTTGGTATCCAAGTTTAACGTTTTCTGGATATCCCTTCCGAAAAACTTTTTAGGAGCTCCCACTAATTTTTGCATCCCTTTAATGTAAACATCGCTGCTGTAGGCAAAAACTTCTTCTAAATAAGCTTTCCTATTTTTGATGGCATTTCTTACAATGCGATAGGCGGGGTCTTCGCCATTGGCTTTTATGACCACGCTATTTAGGGTGAATTGTTCCGTTTGTAAAGTTTGGTTTAAGGTGGTGTTACTGGAAACATCGATGCTTTGCGTAGCAGTTTTAAAACCTACAATGGTGAAAGTCAATGTCACTATACCTCTATCCACGTTAATGCTGTAACTGCCCTCTGCATTTGCAGAAACCCCTTTGGTGGTTCCTTTGATAAAAACAGAAACAAACGGAATGGGCTGTCCGTCACTATCGGTTATTTTTCCTTTGACTTCAAATTGTTGTGCCAAAGCCCCCAGCGATAAAGTAACGAAGCTAATAAGGAGTAGAAGTTTTTTATTTAGGTTCATGCGTTTTTAGTTTTTATTCAAAGACGATGTAATGTTTCTTAAGGTTGCACAACAACCAAAATACTATATTTGTTGTTAAATCTATTAAAATAAGACCATGTATAAAACCCTACAACCCGTTTTACAAAAGGAACTTGCTGAAATTGAACAAGCAGGGCTATATAAAAAAGAGAGAATCATTGTTACGCCACAAGGTGCAGATATCAAAGTAAGCACTGGTGATGAGGTGATTAACTTCTGTGCAAATAACTATTTAGGCTTGTCATCTCACCCAAAAGTGATTGAGGCGGCTAAAGATGCTATCGATAAATATGGTTACGGAATGTCATCTGTAAGATTTATTTGCGGTACTCAAGATATTCATAAAGAATTAGAAAAAAAGATTTCAGAGTTTTTGGGAACCGAAGATACCATTCTTTATGCGGCGGCTTTTGATGCCAATGGTGGTGTTTTTGAGCCATTGTTGGGCCCTGAAGATGCGATTATTTCTGATGAATTGAACCATGCCTCTATTATTGATGGGGTGCGTTTATGTAAGGCACAACGTTTCCGCTACAAAAACTGCGACATGGAAGATTTAGAAAAGCAGTTAATCGCCGCAAAAGATTGTCGCCATAGAATGATTGTTACCGATGGTGCCTTCTCTATGGATGGTTCTGTAGCCCCTTTAGATAAAATTTGCGATTTGGCAGATAAGTACGAAGCCTTGGTGATGATTGATGAATCGCACTGTTCTGGTTTTATTGGTAAAACAGGTAGAGGTACGCATGAGCATTTTAATGTAATGGGGCGTATTGATATCATTACTGGTACCTTGGGTAAGGCTTTGGGTGGCGCTTCTGGCGGATTTACCTCTGGCCGTAAAGAAATTGTAGATATGTTGCGTCAACGTTCACGTCCATATTTGTTTTCAAATACCTTGGCTCCTTCTATTGCGGGGGCATCGGTAGCGGTATTGGATATGTTGAGCGAAACCACCACTTTACGTGATAAATTGGAGTATAACACCAAATATTTTAGAGAGAAAATGACCGAGGCAGGTTTCGATATCAAGCCAGGTTTTCACCCTATTGTTCCTGTAATGTTGTATGACGCTAAAGTAGCGCAAGAGTTTGCCGCTAAAATGTTGGAAGAAGGAATTTATGTGATTGGTTTCTTTTATCCAGTAGTGCCGCAAGGTAAAGCTCGTATCAGGGTACAGCTTTCTGCTGCGCATGAACAACATCATTTAGATAAGGCCATTGCTGCTTTTACCAAAGTAGGCAAGGAGCTGGGTGTCATTAAAAATTAGATTTAAAATATGAAAATTTTCCTGAAAAGCTTTTGCTTCCTAGTATTATCCATCTCTATGATTGCTTGTAAAAAATCAAGCAGCCAATCGTTAAAAGCCGAAACGAAACTGAATGTGAGTTATGGCAGTAACGCTTTGCAAAATATGGATGTTTATTTGCCAGCTAACAGAAATTCAGAAACCAAAGTGGTGGTATTTGTACACGGAGGTAGCTTTATTGGTGGCGATAAAACGGAATATACTGCAATAGTAGAAGAATTAGTAAGGAGAAATTTTGCCGTAGTTAATATCAACTATCGTTTGGTAGATGGCAGCGGTTTGGAAACTAATCCCGTAACGCACAAGCAAAGCGCTGTACTGATTCAACATCAGGTAGATGATGTAAGTGCCGCTGTTGATTATGCCATTGCCCATGCAGATGAATGGCAAGTGAGTAAAAGCAGAATTGCCGTTGCGGGGCACAGTGCTGGGGCAACCTTAGGTTTGCTGTACAGTTATGGTAGCAAAAACACCAATAAAGTAAAAGTGGTAGCAAATTTGGCAGGAGCGTTGGACCAAACCTTTACCGACATTCCTTCTTTTAATTTGCTGCCATCCTATATTTTGGAAATGGGTTATCGATACACAGGATTTGAAGTAAGTGTGGCTAACGAGCAGTATTATAAAGCCATTAGTCCTTTGTATGTCGCTAATTCAAATCAAAAAATACCAACCTTAACCATTTTCCCTGAAAACAATGCTGTGGGAGATTTGCCAAAGCAGGGTAGGGCAACTTTTGATGCTTTTACCACGAAATTAAATCAGCTTAGCGTACCCAATAAATTTGTTCAAATTGCGGGAGCCGATCACAATTTTACCAAAACTGGAAACATTCAATTGGTGTTTGTAGAGCTACTGACTTACCTAAACGCTAATTTGTAATAGATATGTTATGGGTTTGGGTTCATTTTATGGCTGTAATAGCCATTTAACTTTGTTTTTGAACTCGCCTTGACAAATATATAGGATAAAATCCTGTATATTTGGCCCATGTTACAAGACCAAATAACGCAATACACTAACGAAATCAATGCGTTTTCTACCGCTAATGCTGCAGAGCTAGAACAGTTCAGAATACGTTTTCTGGGAACTAAAGGTATTATCAAAGATTTATTTGATGAATTTAAAGCTGTTTCCCCAGAAGAAAAAAGAACCTTGGGAAAGGTATTGAATGAGTTTAAGCAATTAGCAGAAGCTAAATTTCAAACGTTAAACGAAACGATTTCGGCATCACAAGACACTTCTGAAAGCAGTCAACTTGATTTGACTTTGCCAGGAGAAGGTTTTGAGGTAGGTACGCGCCATCCATTGGCCATTGTACGTAGAGAAATCATCGAAATTTTCAATAAGCTAGGCTTCAGCGTTGCCGAAGGTCCAGAAATTGAAGACGATTGGCATAACTTTTCGGCCCTTAACTTTCCAGAAGAGCATCCTGCTAGAGATATGCAAGATACCTTCTTCATTAAAAAAGGAGGCGAAAATGGTGATATCGCGCTTCGTACCCATACTTCATCGGTACAGGTGAGAATGATGGAAGCAGGTCAGCCGCCGTTTAGAGCTTTAATGCCAGGTCGTGTTTACCGTAACGAAGCGATTTCAGCCAGAGCACATTGCTTTTTCCATCAAGTAGAAGGCTTGTACGTAGATGAGAAGGTCTCTTTCGCAGATTTGAAGCAAACACTTTTCTATTTTGTACAAGAACTTTACGGCGAAGGGACCAAAGTGCGTTTCCGTCCATCCTATTTCCCATTCACAGAACCATCTGCAGAAATGGATATTTCTTGTAGCATTTGTAAAGGCGCAGGCTGTAATATGTGTAAAGGCAGTGGTTGGGTAGAAATTTTAGGCTGTGGTATGGTTGATCCCAATGTATTGGAAAACTGTGGTATCGACAGTAAGAAATACAGTGGTTTTGCTTTTGGTATGGGGATAGAACGTATCGCCAACCTCAAATTCGAAATCAAAGATTTGCGCTTGTTCTCAGAAAACGATGTTCGTTTCTTGAAACAATACCAATCAGCCCTGATATAAAATGAAAAAAATAGCCGCTATAGCCATTGTTTTTTTACTGTTCGTTTCATGCGGAAAAGAAGAAAACTATATCCCAGATTATCCAGTAAATTATAGCATTACCGTTGCCGAGTTTAGTATCAGAGCTACAAACGGAATACTATTGGTGCCCAATCAGGGAGTGGCAGGCTTAATTATAGTGAGGATATCTACCAATGAATATGTCGCTTTTGACAGATGCAGCACCGTTAATCCAGAAAAGGCTTGTGCTGTGACACCAGAAGATGGCGTATTCCTCGCCCTAGACCCATGTTCTGGCGGTAAGTTTTCATTGCTTGATGGTAGTCCGCAAAAAGCACCCGCAAAAAGAGCTTTAAAAAGATATGCTTTGAATATAGCGGGCCAACAAATATTAGTAAGAAATTAATGGAGCCAGAGAAAATAAAGGAAAGTATACTTAGGGCCGCAAAGGAGCTATTTAGAAAATACGGCTATCACAAAACAAGTGTGAACGAAATTGCCAAAAAGGCCCGTATTGCTAAGGCTACCATCTATAAGTATTTCGAAAGCAAGGAGCAAATCCTCGATTTTATTTTGATGGACTATTTAGATGTTAATCTGCATGGTATTTTGTCTAATAAGGCGCAATTTGCTAGCGAAGAAGAACATTTAAAGGCATTGGTAATGAAAACCTGTCGACTTTCTTTTACCGCTTGTAACGAGTTTATCGGCTGGGATTTTGTTCGTGAAAATGCCAACTCACAGGAGTTTTTAAAACATCTTTCCGACCAGTTGGAGGCTTTGTTGCTATCCGCTTATTTGGAACTCGACCACTTTAAAAACAACCCTGCTCGTCGTGGTGGATTGGCGTTTTTGTTGAAAGCCAGCAAAAGCATCGTGTTCTCGTTTGCCTTTACTTCAGTAAGCGACTCAGATGTCCGCAAGAACTTTGTAACCTTCCAAAAAGAGATATTGCCGTATTTGGTAAAAGCTGCTTTGTAAGCCTTCTTATTTGGTTTGAAAAGCAAATATGCTGCTACTATTGGCGATAGTCCCGCTATACGCTTCAATCTTTTTGTAGCCCTTGCATGAACAAACCTCGTAGGTTTTCGAAACCTACGAGGTTTTATACTAACGTGAGTTCAATCACTTTATACTATAAAAAGACAAGATGGTTAATAGAATTCGGGTTAACTAAAGAACAGAGCACAGCAAACAGCTCCAGCCAATAATCATCAATAAACCACCTAGCGGTGTAATTGGTCCTAAAAATTTAAAGTTCTTTTTAAGGTACTCCGATAGCGACAGAAGATAAATGCTAAAAGAAAAAAGAATGGTGCCAAGCGTTACCAAATAGAAAGCCCATTTGATAGAACTCAACTCTAAATTAGCATTATACCCAAGTACTAAAAGAAACAGGGCGCTATAGGTTTGATACCTTACACCAACTTCAAAAGAGGCCAGTTTTTCGGCAGATAAAACTTTCTTTAAAGCATGAGCACCGAAGGCTCCAAGAATAATCGCTAAAATTCCAAAAGCCGCTCCAATAGCAATAACTAAATGATTGTCCATATAACGGTAAAGGTAGCGAAATAAGCCCTAAAGATAAGTTAATGGAATGTCTAAATATGACACCGTCATTTCGAGCGAAACACAGTGTAGCCGAGAAATCTTTGGATTAGTTAATTACATTTAAAAGGTTTCTCGGCTATGTTTCTATGTGGTTGATATTTTTTAACCCCTCGTCAAAAAGGAGAGGGGAAGTGTTTGATTGATTATTTTCCTAAAGATTTTCTCACTTGTGGTGCTATCTTATCGCCAAAAATCTCGATAGATTTCATCATATGTTCGTGTGAAGGAGCGCCCACATCCATGTGTGCCGAGAAGCGAGTTAAGCCAAATAGCTCTTGCATTTGCAGGATTTTCTCTGCCGCTTCATTGGCATCTCCAATAATCAAAGCGCCATGTTTCGAACGTCCAAAATCAAACTGTCCACGTTGGAAAGGCGGCCATCCTCTTGATTTGCCAATTCTGTCCATTTGTGACGAATAAACAGGGTAATAGTAATCTGCAGTAGCTTGACTTTCCTCTCCAAAAAACGAATGCATGTGTACACCCACTTTGAATTTGCTCATGTCGTGACCACTATCTTCGTACGCTTGTTTATAGTACTCAAATAAAGGCTGAAACTGCTCTGGATTACCACCAATAATGGCAAACATTACAGGTAAACCTAGTTTCCCTGCACGCACTACAGAGTTTGGAGTGCCACCTACAGCTACCCAAATATTTAAATGGTCATTTACCGCACGAGGTAAAACCTGTTGTTCTTTTAGCTCTGGTCTGAATTTTCCTTTCCATGAAATGGTATCCTGTTGGTTGATTTTTACCAAAAGGTTCAACTTCTCCTCAAAAAGTTCATCATAATCGGCAAGGTTGTAACCAAACAATGGGAACGATTCGATAAAACTACCACGGCCAGCCATTAACTCGGCCCTACCGTTTGAAATCAAATCTACCGTAGCAAAACTCTGATAAAGTTTTACAGGGTCTGATGAACTCAATACCGAAACAGCACTGCCTAACTTGATATTTTTAGTGACGGTAGCTGCAGCAGCGAGGATGATTTCTGGAGTGGATACGGCATAATCTGGTCGATGATGCTCCCCAATACCATAAAAGTCCAAACCCACTTGGTCCATGAGTTTAATTTCCTCAATAATTTCTTGTAAACGTTGTTGTGCTGGTTGTGCTTGACCGTTGGCGTTAATTTGTAAATCGCCAAACATTCCAATACCTAATTCCATAAATTTCCTTTCTTTGATACAAAGATAACTTCAATATAGGGTCAAAGTTTTTGATGTATGTTAAGAAATGTATGAAGGATTAGATTTATAGCTGTCGTATCCTGAGAGATTGCTTCGTCATTCTTCCTCGCAAAGACGAAAATGGAAGCGTCATTGCGAAGAACAGCTTGTCCCGATTATTTTGGGAAGCAATCCCAGAGGAAAATTCTAAATCAAAAAGAGTTCGGGATGAGCATTTTGTGTTTTTTCGTTATCTCCAGCCCAAGCAAAGCCTCTTCGTTCCACTAAAATCGGCCTTGGCCTGTTCGGGATGTAGAAATTGGCCTTAATTGTTCCTTTAACAGAATAGGGCGCAGCCGTGGATTTTTTTGCATACTTTTTTCATCTATAGGAAAAAAGTTTGTCCGCGAAGCGAAAGACCCGCAAATAGTAGCAGAAATTGGTGTTTTTGACCTAAAAGTCTAATGATTATGCGTAAAAATTTTTTTAATCTGAAACTCACACTAAATTCATGATACAGTATGTTATAAACTTCGATTCACAAAATCAAGCACTTCTTTACCTTGATTTGGTTCAAACCAAGTGGTCTGTGTGTCTTTTTTAAACCAAGTTAATTGTCTTTTGGCAAATCGGCGGGTATTCTGCTTAATCTTATCAACGGCAGTAGCCAAGTCTATCTTTCCGTCTAAATAGTCGAAAATTTCAGAATAACCAACCGTCTTTAGTGCATTCAGTTCTTTATAAGCCTCCAAAGATTTTACTTCTTCCAATAAACCCTCTTGCATCATGATATCTACCCGATGGTTAATTTGGTTGTAAAGCTTTTCCCGTTCAGTATTCAAGCCAATTTTCACAATGTTGAATGGACGTTCTTTTTTGTTCGAAGTGAGAAATGAGCTTAGTTTCTGCCCTGTTGACAATACTACTTCTAAACCACGAATCATACGCTGCGGATTGCTTTGGTCTACTTTTGCATAATATTCAGGGTCAAGCGTAGCCAATTGCTTTCTGATGGCATCAATACCTTCATCTGCAAATTGTTGGTTAAGCTTTTCACGAATGTCGAGGTCAATTTCGGGCATGTCGTCCAAGCCATTGCAAACGGCATTAATGTATAAGCCAGAACCTCCAACCATCACCAGTACATCATGCTTTGCAAATAGTTTCTCCATTAAAGCTAAGGCCTGAACTTCAAAATCACCAGTGCTAAAAAGCTGGTTAATGCTGTGCGAATTGATGAAATGATGAGGAGCGGCCGCTAATTCCTCTGCTGAAGGTTTAGCGGTTCCAATGTTCATTTCCTTAAAAAACTGTCTTGAATCGGCAGATACGATTTCAGTTTGGTAATGTTTGGCCAGTTCAATGGCCAATGAAGTTTTACCAATTGCCGTTGGCCCAACAATAACGATTAATGTTTTTTGTTTCATTTGGCTTACGGATTATAGGTTGAAAGTTGCTCGATTTAACAATAGGGTTCGGACTTTCGGTCTTTAAACTTTCCGACTAATAGTCATCTTTATCGTTGCCGTACTCATCGTTACCGTAATCCTCTTCACCATCGCCAAATTCATCTTCTTGCTCGTCCTCTTCGTCATCGCTTTCTTCTTCTTGAGCATTGATTCCTCTGCCTCCCATGGCTTCTAATTCGTCGGTATCCTCAGGTACAAAATCCATTTCATTTAAGAAATCAAAATCGTTTTCTACTGCGGCGCTACTAGCTACAATGCTATCGATATTGCCTTTGTCGATGATTTTTGGAGCTTCCCCAACGCTTTTTACCAAATAAGGATATTCAATTTTAGGGTCGTTATCCAATATAATCTTAATCAGCTCTACGTGGAAATCGTAAGGCCTATCAAAATTGTAGATATAATAGAATTTTTGATGTGGGTCTTCAATAAAATTGCTCAACTTCGATTTCTCCATCAAAGTTACACCGTTATCAATTTTACGTTGAGTAGGATTTATGGCAATTTCTTCGCCTTTAATCCAGTTATCTGTACTTACGTAAAATGACGAAGACTTATCGGCATTGTATCCAGTGCTGCGGTGTATAGCTCTATGTAAATCTTCGAAAGTTTGGTTGCTTTTGATATCAATCTCACGTGTGATATCGTCATAATCTTCGAAAGAAACTCTAAATCTATAAATGGCCATGTCCTATAATACTGCTTTATTGTGGGGTAAAAATATAAAAAAACTTCGAAGTCAGGAAGTCTGAAAACAGGTTCTCCGATGTATAACGTTAATCGTTAAATGGTGTTTTAGAAATTTTAAATTGTAAATCAAACACGGTTTAAACCTAAC
>NZ_JAELTX010000372.1 GCF_016429065.1 Pedobacter sp. ASV17 | reverse complement strand
GCGTATCTGCGACGGTGGTTGAAAAGTGCCTACTTTCTGACGTGCAGCCAATCTTAACCACAGCAGCAAAGCCTCGCCGACAAAGTCCCCCGTTGAGCCTTTTGGATAATAGAGCTTGTGGAAAATAAGAACAACGATATCAACGCACGCTGGGGAGCAGAGCACAGGGCATCTCGAGTAGCGATGGATCTCCCTCGCGACAATACCTCCACATACACTAAATGAGAATCATGTCCCGATTTCGCCTGATCAGCGACCGCACAATACCGGAGTCCAGCGTGGTATTTCCGCTGATGAATGATCTGTGCTCGCCCTGACAGTGCCGTGTCACTGTTTCATCCCGCCTTTCCCGCTGTCCCGCTATCCCGCTCCACACCATCCGCCCGGACGGGGCGGCACATCCGCCAACTGCAAGCCATACAGCAAGCCAGTTTCCAGCTCTTTGGGTCATGGATGCAGCTATAC
>NZ_JAELTX010000371.1 GCF_016429065.1 Pedobacter sp. ASV17 | reverse complement strand
ATCAGCGAACAGACAAGAAGCGCTTTGAGCCTAGTGATTTCGAAATCCTGAAGCTCATCGGCAAGGGAACGTTTGGCCAGGTTTATCAGGTCCGCAAGCGCGATACTCAGCGCATTTATGCCATGAAAGTGCTGCAGAAGAAGGTCATTGTCCAGAAGAAGGAAGTTGCGCACACTGTAGGAGAACGCAACATCCTGGTTCGAACTGCCACCACCGACTCCCCGTTCATCGTTGCTCTCAAATTTTCTTTCCAAACGCCCTCAGAGCTCTATCTCGTTACCGACTACATGTCTGGCGGTGAACTATTCTGGCACTTGCAAAAAGAAGGCCGCTTCGACGAGAAGCGTGCCAAGTTTTATATTTCCGAGCTGATCCTCGCTATTCAACACCTTCACAACAATGACATTGTCTACCGCGATCTCAAGCCTGAAAACATCCTGCTCGATGCCAATGGGCACATTGCCC
>NZ_JAELTX010000370.1 GCF_016429065.1 Pedobacter sp. ASV17 | reverse complement strand
AGTCGTCGGCAGCGTCAGATGTGTATAAGAGACAGAACCAGAACAGAGTCGCTAAAAGTTTCGGGTACTGGCGTTGGGCTGCAAAAGGTCACTTCGGGTAGCTCTCTATGGGCAATTTTGCAAAACCATTTTCCAGCTACCATCTACCGTTAAGGTCTTGTTTCAGCACTCGCTCAAGGGCCGTTGCCAACGGCCGGCGGCAACGGCGAGGCTTGCAGGATGCAGCTTCCGCTGTCAGGCAGCAGCATGTCTGTGATGTCAGAGTTATGTATGTCTCTGAAGCCCCAGCTTGACATTTCCGTTGAGGTGTTGACCGTTGAAGTTGGCCGTTGGAGGCATGTAAGACGACATGATGACAGTGTCGAGTATCGAGCACGTACGATGCTGTCGTACACGAGTCTCGAGGGCTTGTTTTTGTTTTCGTTGTTGTTGTTTGAACTCTCAACCTGTCGTGTGGCCGTGAAA
>NZ_JAELTX010000369.1 GCF_016429065.1 Pedobacter sp. ASV17 | reverse complement strand
GTCATGGAACTTACCCTGCACAAAAGTCAAAGAAATGATTCCCACATCCTGCGCACGAAAAGTCTAGCCCTTGCCCATGCTAATAAGAGGCAGGGTGCGGACTCTTTTGCCTAATACAGCGAACTTATCAGACCTGCAAACCTTGAATGCACAATACAGCAACCCTGCATCAAATGAATAGAAAACACGGCGAGTCCAATGTTCTATTCAACAATACAATAAAGGCACGCCAATCGGAGCTCTGTAGGACGTGTGCAAGGTATCATGGGCAAAGCCGGAAAGGATAAAGCCTCTAGAGCCTTGCACGCCATGCGGCCACGCCACACCTGGATTGCAAACAAGCAAGGAATCCAAAAGAACGTTGCATGACGAGCCCTGGCCAGACTAGCCGACCAGGTTCATCAACAAGGCGGCTGCAGGGAGAAAGCTAAGAGCAAGTACCTCGAAAGTACCGCCAGAGTTCCCT
>NZ_JAELTX010000368.1 GCF_016429065.1 Pedobacter sp. ASV17 | reverse complement strand
CTTTATGTGCGATGTGTAGTGCTCGAATCTCTGCAGCCTCTCACCGTCACACTCAACGGGCGGTAAATATTCTGGTATCGTCATCGGACAAACCTTTCGTTTCCAATGCAAGAGAGAGCGACCAAGACGACGCTCTGGTGGGCGGTCTAGCCTTTATGGACCTCGACTCAGACTGATTGATTTAATGAGCTAGTGCCCTGTCAATCAAATGTAAAGGACGAGTCGCTAGGCGCTCGTCAGCCACGGCGCCTAATGATTGGCCGAGTTGCCACGGGCCCCAACTACCCTCAGTCAGGGGCGAGTGTAGAGGGCTCTGGCCCCTGAATTCATTCCGCCAAATTCACCATCTTGCTCTTGACCACTTCTCACACAGCCTCATGCGACTAAGCTTTAAGCTCTTGCTATTACCGGACCATTGACGTTCGGTTGGACAACTGCCGATAACTGGAGCGACTCATATTGTCAC
>NZ_JAELTX010000367.1 GCF_016429065.1 Pedobacter sp. ASV17 | reverse complement strand
GAGCGTCACTCTGAAAAGCGGCATTTCCTGGCTGATGATCGTCTTACTGAAATAGGAAGCTGTGGAATGCCGATGTGGCCGATCTCAGTGGCCAAGTGCGCGAGAACCCTGTACTCGTGTGACTTTGCCAACAAAGAGTTCCCGATCATATCCGCTATCTTTTCGTTTTGAGAGATTGATGACGGAGAACTAAATGTAACACCAGCTGTCGGCCTCTCAAACGTGGCGATGTTCCGCCAAGACTGTGACATGGTACTGTACTTGGCCAAAAACACTTGGCTGCCAGCGATGGCTCAAGCAGTAACAAAGGCGATCCTCGTAGTGACGAGGCAGTCGCGGCTGCCGCTGTGTTTCTTGTTTGTCGTATGTTCGATGTTAGACTCTAAACAATCGCTCTCAACATCTTTTGTACATGAAACGGTCGTAGCAAGTCGAATTTCACTTGTACTTTCAGTAGGTGCTACAA
>NZ_JAELTX010000366.1 GCF_016429065.1 Pedobacter sp. ASV17 | reverse complement strand
TCTTCATCCATAGCTTGGTATTATTGATTACTATTAAAATCTGTCTTGAAAAAATATACCCCGAAAAAAAAAGAGCGCCATTCAAACAGAGGCGGCCGCCGTAGAAGTGCCAACGCCAGAAGACACATCGCGAAGTGCAGTAGCAACGCCAGCCGCGACATCTAAAAGAAAAAAGACACAAGAAAGACACCAACAGATAGCCTGCCAACTCCGTCATGAAACACATATGCTCAAGCCTGCAGTCTGCTCCGTCATCGTTTACACGCTGGTCAGCTGACAAATGTAGCTGCCAGCACCAACGCCGATATACGCTCAAATTTGCAAACGGCCGCTGCTAACGCACCAAAAGCAAAGCCTTGAGCAGACGCGACGTACTTTGGAGGACAATTTAGGACCAAAACAAGGCGCAAGCTGCAATAACCATTGCCAATGCGCTGGCGCTGGCCTTGGAACCGTTGCTCTTGCC
>NZ_JAELTX010000365.1 GCF_016429065.1 Pedobacter sp. ASV17 | reverse complement strand
CCGTTTGGGCGGCGCTGCCCGTTGCGAGAGCGGGTGCGCGCACGTCACGGCGGGGTGCAGCAAGGTCGGGTCGGGTGGCGGAGGCTCTCTGGCGACGGGCCTCTTGGGTTCGGGGCAATGGGCGCGACGGAGTTTCGAGCCAGAGTACAACTCTCGGAAATGCGAAGGAAACTGACGGCTTCTTAGTCTGGTTTGGCCAGGTGACGACTAAATTACGCGCGAGAAACAGCCGAGGCGTGTGTATTGTGCATCTAAATGCAAGCCCGGACGCGGCACAAATGGAGGAGAGTGTGTGGTCGGAGGTTTGTGGCAAGGCAAAAGCGGACAAGCAGCTGTAGAGTCGGAGACAGAAGCAGTACTAAGCAGTAGGTTAGTACTAGCAGCCAGAGCAGGCGTCGGTTGGCAGAATCACAGCCAATGCAGCGGGCTCAAGCTGCCCTTTATTGGGCGGGTGCCCACTGGGAAA
>NZ_JAELTX010000364.1 GCF_016429065.1 Pedobacter sp. ASV17 | reverse complement strand
GTAGTGAATACGTGCGATGCATGGAAAGGGTTTATTGACAATAGTTCAGCCGAGAGGCAGTCTCATTGGCCATGTTACTTTCAATTGTAATATACTTTCTGAAAGATAGGGGCAAGTCTGCAATGAGGCGCTATGGTATTGTAAGCCATGCGGCTTGTTATAGCACGAATATCGTGTTTGACTTGGTCTTATACGCTGGGGTGGGTGGAAGATAAAGCGCTTGCTAGTATCACGTAAGACATGAAGAGACTCGCCTCGTTTAACCGTTGTATGAAATACATTATGAAGGCACTGTCGATTGACTTGTAATAAAAGGCAAATGAAGCCAGCGTTTTGACGTGCGGGTGGCTGGAGTTCTAGTGCAAGCTATTCGTCCTGCTTTCATCCTTCTGCTTTTAATAGTTGCGTTTCTCCTCCTCCTCCTCCTCCTCCTTCTCCTCCTCCTCCTCCTTCTCCTCCTCCTCCTC
>NZ_JAELTX010000037.1 GCF_016429065.1 Pedobacter sp. ASV17 | reverse complement strand
AATTCACAAATTCTCACATTAATAAAATGAGCAAAAGAGATTATTACGACGTACTTGGAGTTGCTAAGGGCGCTTCGGCTGAGGAAATTAAAAAAGCCTACCGTAAATTAGCAATTAAATATCACCCTGATAAAAACCCCGACGACAAATCTGCAGAAGATAAGTTTAAGGAAGCTGCAGAGGCCTATGAGGTTTTGAGCAGTCCTGAAAAGAAACAACGTTACGACCAATTTGGTCATGCAGGTGTTGGTGGAGCCGCTAGTGGCGGCTACGGTGGTGGCGGCGGCATGAACATGGAAGATATTTTCAGTCAGTTTGGAGATATTTTTGGTGGTGGTGGCGGCAGCCCTTTCGACAGCTTTTTTGGGGGCGGTCAATCAAGAGGTGGCGGTGGTCGTAGAGTAGCCAAAGGCACTAACTTACGCATCAAAGTAAAACTTACGCTTGATGAAATTGCTAAAGGAGCCGAGAAAAAAATCAAGGTGAATAAGCAAATCAGCTGTAAAACCTGCGATGGTACTGGCGCAAAAGATAAATCATCAGTAAGTACTTGTAAAACCTGTGGTGGTAGCGGTTCGGTAAGAAGAGTAACCAATACCATTTTAGGACAAATGCAAACTACAGCTACCTGCCCTACTTGTCATGGTAGCGGACAGCAAATTACGGCTAAATGTAACGTGTGTCATGGCGATGGTACCGTACGTGGTGAAGAAACCATTTCTATCAATATTCCAGCTGGCGTAAGCGAGGGCATGCAGTTAAGCATGGCAGGGAAAGGAAATGCGGCACCTAATGGCGGTATTCCTGGAGATTTAATCATCCTGATTGAAGAAGTACCGCACGAAACCTTAAAAAGAGAAGGCAATAACATTGTTTACGATTTGCACATCAGTATTCCTGATGCAGCGCTTGGTGCTAGCGTAGAGGTTCCTACCATCGACGGAAAAGCAAAAATCAAGATTGAACCAGGAACTCAAAGCGGAAAATTACTTCGCTTAAAAGGCAAAGGTATTCCAGAAGTAAACTCATACCACCGTGGCGATCAAATTATCCACGTCAATATTTGGACGCCTAAGGCGCTAAACAGCGAAGAAAGAGCTTTATTGGAAAAACTGAAAGAGTCTGCGAACTTTAAACCGCAGCCTGGTAAAAATGATAAAAGCTTTTTCGACAGAATGAAAGAATATTTCGAATAAGCGTATTAAAGTATAAAAATATCAACGCCATGTTTTAAAAAGCTTGGCGTTTTTTTTTGCTATCTGATTCAAAAGTTCATGCCAACTTTGTTTTGCCGACCCTGAAATAAATTTACTGCGTAGCTTTCCGCTCTGCTACAGGTCAGGGCAACGTTAGATGGTCGGTTCGTCATACTGTCTCGAACATTCGGGATAAGTATCAGTTTTACCAACTGATTACCAATGAGTTTTGGGTGAGCATTTTGCGATTTCAAGAGTTATCCGAACAATGCCCTTATGTGTCTTTAACAGCTACCTAAATGAACCACATAGACACATAGGGAAACAATAGCATTAACAAAGGATACATCATAATTAAAAACCTCTCTGGCTACGCCATCTCTCCCAGAGGGAGAGAGTAGCGGAGTTTGTTAGGCATTATGCTTTCTCTCTCCCTTTGCGAGAGATGCCCACAGGGCAGAGAGGCAACATACCTATAAGCCACCTTCCCCACCACCGAAAATTTAATTTTAAAAATTTAAACAATTCAAGAATACCCTTCAAACACAATTATGAAGAAATTCTTCATTTCATGACCCTTTATTGACCTGCCAAAGCCACTTTCTTCACCAAAACTTCATCATTGTGAAAGTACTTTTGACCATTGATGAGGAACAAGAATCATCATTTTCAAATAGTTAAATCGCTAACAATTAACAAGAAATGAAGAGAAAACTAATGCTCACTGGTTTATGCACTATACTGCTTTATTACAGCTGCACTCAAAAAAAAGAAGAAAAAGAAGAAGAGACTAATTACACGGCAACCAGTCCGCTAACGCTCGATACCTCTTTCACCAAAGAATATGTTTCTCAAATCCGCTCGGTGCGCAATATCGAAATAAGAGCGCAAGAGAAAGGCTTTTTGCAAAACATCTATGTAGATGAAGGCCAAACTGTAAAAGCAGGACAATTGCTTTTTAAGATTATGCCTAAAATGTACGAAGCCGAAGTAATGAAAGCCGATGCAGAAGTGAAGGCTTCGGAAATTGAATTGCAAAACACCCAACTACTGGCTGATAAAAATGTAGTGGCCAAAAATGAATTGGCGATGGCAAAAGCTAAATTGGAACAAGCAAAAGCAAGTAGATCATTAGCCAAACTACATTTATCGTTTACTGAAATAAGAGCGCCTTTTGATGGGACCATCGACCGTTTGCCTAAAAAACTAGGAAGCTTAATTGATGAAGGGGAACTATTAACGACCCTTTCTGATAATAGCCAGATGTTTGCTTATTTCAACGTTTCAGAACCTGAATACTTGAACTTCCAACAAGCAAAATCAAGCCATAACAAATCGGTAAGCTTGGTTTTGGCGAATGGCGAAACGCTAAATGGCAAAGGTGCTGTAGAAACCATTGAAGGTGAATTTGATTCGGAAACGGGTAATATCGCTTTCAGGGCAAAATTTCCAAATCCTAATAAGTTGTTAAGAAACGGCGAAACGGGAAAAGTACAAATGGTGATTCCGTTGAAAAATGCATTAATCATCCCTCAAAAAGCCACTTACGAACTACAGGATAAAATCTATGTTTTTGTGATTGATAAAAATGGCGTTGCCAAATCAAAAGAAATTAAGATTGGGGGTGAATTACCAGACATCTATGTAGTATCGAGCGGCTTGCAACAAGGCGATAAAATTGTACTTGACGGTGTACAAAAAGTGAAAGATGATGATAAAATCAAATTCAGCTTTATCGCACCTAAAGAAGCATTAAACCAATTACAGTTAAAAGCAGAGTAGGCTCCTTTTCAAGAAAATTATGTTTAGTAAATTCATAAAAAGACCAGTTTTATCGATAGTGATATCGCTGGTAATCGTATTTATGGGCGTGCTGGCACTTGTTGGCCTGCCTGTAACACAACTTCCAAATATTTCGCCACCAATGGTAAACATTGTGGCCGAGTACCCAGGAGCAAACAATGAGCTATTGATTAAAGCGGTGGTGATCCCCTTGGAAAGAGCCTTAAACGGTATCCCAGGGATGAAATACATGACTTCTGACGCTGGTAACGATGGCGAAGCTTCGGTACAGATTGTATTTAATTTGGGTACCGACCCAGACCAAGCAACGCTTAACGTACAAAACCGTGTAGCTGCTGTGACTAACAAGTTACCTCCTTTAGTTATTCGTGAGGGAATTAAAATCAGTCGTGAACAGCCTAACATGCTAATGTATGTGAACGTTTTCAGTAAGGATCCGCATATGAACGAGAATTTCTTGTACAACTATGCCGACATTAACTTACTACCAGAACTAAAACGTGTAGACGGGGTTGGTTTCGCCGATATTTTGGGTAACCGTGAATATGCCATGCGTATTTGGTTAAAACCAGATAAAATGCTGGCCTATAAAATCTCTTCTGAAGAAGTTTTAGAGGCACTTAACAATCAAAGTTTAGAGGCATCGCCAGGTAAAACAGGTGAAAGTTCGGGTAAACGTTCTGAGTCGTTTGAATACGTATTGAAATACCCTGGCCGTTTTACCAATGAAGATGGTTACCGAAACATCGTTTTACGAGCGAGTGCCAATGGTGAATTATTGAGGTTAAAAGACGTTGCTGATGTTGAATTTGGCAGCTCGATGTACGATTTATATTCGCACATCAATGGTAAACCTTCAGCTGCTATCGTATTAAAGCAGTCATATGGCAGTAATGCACAGGATGTAATCGATAACGTGAAGAAACGTTTGGAGGAAATCAAAGCCACTTCCTTTCCTAAAGGGATGGATTACGAAATCAGTTACGACGTTTCTAAATTCTTGGATGCATCTATCGAGAAAGTAATCCACACCTTAATTGAGGCATTTATCCTCGTAGGTTTGGTGGTATTCATTTTCTTGGGCGATTGGCGTTCAACCTTAATTCCAGCCATTGCGGTACCTGTTTCCTTAATTGGTTCTTTTGTATTCATGCAGTTTTTCGGCATCACGCTCAACCTCATTACCCTTTTTGCTTTGGTGTTGGCCATTGGTATTGTGGTGGATGATGCCATTGTGGTGATTGAAGCGGTACACGCCAAAATGGAAGCAGATAAGCGTTTATCAGTACTTAAAGCTACACAAATGGCCATCAGCGAAATTGGTGGTGCTATTGTGGCCATCACTTTCTTAATGGCTTCGGTATTTATTCCTGTAGCGTTTATGTCGGGGCCAGTTGGGGTATTTTATCGACAGTTTTCGATTACCATGGCTACTTCCATTATTTTATCAGGTATCGTAGCTTTAACCTTAACTCCTGCTTTATGTGCCATTATGTTGAAGAAACATAGTGCCAATCACCATCAAAAGAAATCAATTATTGATAAAGGTTTAAATGCTTTCAACAATTGGTTCTTCAAATTAACTGGTCGTTACCAAAAAGTGATGACTAAAGTGGTGGCCCGTAAAATGACCATCTTTGGGGTACTGGCTATTTTCTGTGTGGCTACTTATTTCTTAAGCAATTCTGTACCATCAGGTTTTATCCCTAACGAAGACCAAGGAATGATTTATGCCATCATTCAAACGCCTCCAGGTTCCACGCTAGAAAGAACCAATCAGGTTTCTGAAAAACTAGAAAAAATCTGTGAGGAAATTGAGGGCGTAAAATCAGTGTCTGCACTAGCGGGGTATGAAGTATTGACCGAAGGTACGGGCTCTAACTCTGGTACTTGTTTAATTAACTTGAAAGACTGGAAAGAACGTAAAAATAGTGCTCAAGACATTATTAAAGAACTTGAAGAGAAATCTAAGGACATGCCTGGTGCCATGATTGAGTTTTTCCAACCTCCAGCCATTCCTGGTTATGGTGCTGCTGGAGGTTTCGAGTTACGTTTATTGGATAAAGCGGGAAGAAACAACTATGTAGAGATGGAGAAAGTGAGCAAGGATTTTGTGAAAGAGCTGAACAAACGTCCTGAACTACAATCAGTATTTACTTTCTACAGTGCCAGTTTCCCTCAATATATGCTCAATATTGATAACGATAAAGCACAACAGAAAGGCGTAACACCAGAGAAAGCCTTGGAAACTTTATCAGACTTAATTGGTAGTAACTACGAGACCAACTTCATCAAATTTGGTAGACAGTACAAAGTAATTGTTCAATCGTTACCACAATATAGAGCATTACCAGCTGACGTGATGAAGCTGTATGTGAAAAACAAAAAAGATGAAATGGTTCCTTTTTCAGCATTTATGACCATGCAAAAAGTATATGGCCTTTCGGAAATTACTCGTCACAACATGTACAATTCGGCCGAGATTAATGGCTCTGCAGCTGCTGGATATAGCTCTGGAGAAGCCTTGAAAGCTGTGGAAGAAGTTGCTAAAAAGGCGTTACCGAGAGGATATGGCATTGATTGGGCAGGTATTTCTAAAGACGAAAGCAGTAGAGGTAACGAAGCAATCTACATCTTTTTAATTTGTTTAGGTTTCGTATATCTGGTACTTGCGGCTCAATATGAAAGTTTCATTTTACCATTAGCAGTAATCATTTCTTTACCTGCGGGGATATTTGGGGCGTTCCTTTTCTTGAAGTTGTTCGGATTGGAAAACAATATTTACGCACAGGTTTCTATGGTGATGTTAATTGGTTTACTAGGCAAAAATGCCGTGTTGATTGTGGAGTTTGCCGCACAGAAACATGCGGAAGGTAAACCTATTTTAGCTGCAGCGATGGAAGGTGCCGTAGTAAGGTTCCGTCCTATTTTGATGACCTCATTTGCCTTTATTGCTGGTTTAATTCCATTGGTGTTTGCCACAGGCCCTGGTGCCATTGGAAACCGTACCATTGGTTCGGCTGCTGCAGGTGGTATGTTGCTAGGAACCGTGTTTGGCGTTATCATCATCCCTGGCTTATACTATGTTTTTGGCACCATTGCCGATAAGCGTAAGCTGATTAAAATTGAAGATGAACATCCGTTAACCGAAGAACTTGAAAACAATGTTTAATAAAAATCATCATAAAATATTAGGGCTGGCGTTCTTAGGAATTATTTACGCCAGCTGTAAAGTGCCTGCTATTGTTGAGAAGACAGCCAATAAAAACACACCTGCAACTTACCAAGGCAATAGCGACACGACCAATATTGCCCAAATGAAATGGAAGGTTTTTTTTAAGGACCAATATCTCTCTAACTTGATTGATACTGCCCTGAAAAACAATCAGGAGCTGAACATTACCTTACAGGAAATTGAAATTGCCAGAAATGAGGTAAGGGCCAAAAAAGGAGAACTCCTACCTAGCGTTGGTGTAAAAGTTGGTGCTGGACTTGAAAAAGTAGGCAGATATACGAGTCAAGGTGCTGGCGATGCCGCTACGGAAATAGACAAAGGCAAAAAAATGCCAGAACCCCTACCCGATTACTTGGCTGGTTTGTATGCCAATTGGGAGGTTGACATATGGCACAAATTGCGTAACGCTAAAAAATCGGCTTATGCCAAATACCTCTCATCAGTAGAAGGCAAAAACTTTGTAACTACTGCTTTGGTAGCCGAAATTGCCAATTCTTATTACGAACTGTTAGCGCTTGACAAGCAGCTGGAAATGGTGCGTCAAAATATTGAACTGCAAAACAATGCCTTTAATGTAGTTAAAATACAGAAAGAGGCTGCCAGAACAACTGAATTGGCGGTACGTAAGTTTGAAGCAGAGGTGTTGAACTCCAAAAGTCTTGAGTACGATATTTTGCAGAAGATTACCGAAACAGAAAACAAGATTAATTTCTTGTTGGGCAGATATCCGCAGCACGTTGACAGAGATAAAAGTGGTTTTGAGCAAGATGTACCTACCAATTTCAAAACAGGTATTCCTTCGCAACTATTGGCCAACAGACCTGACATTAAACAGGCCGAGCTTGGTTTACTGGCTGCCAAATTAGATGTAAAAGTGGCTAAGGCACAATTTTACCCATCGTTCGGTATTTCTGCAGCGTTTGGATTTCAAGCATTCAACCCTAGCTACTTAGTTAAGTTCCCAGAATCGATGCTTTACAGTATTGCTGGCGATGTAGCTGCTCCTTTGATTAACAGAAATGCCATTAAAGCTGCGTATTTCAGTGCCAATGCAAAGCAAATTCAAGCGGTTTATCAGTATGAACGTAGCATTCTGAATGCCTACATAGAAGTAGCTAATCAACTTTCGGGCATTAGTAATTTGGAGAAAAGTTACGGCCTTAAATCAAAACAGGTAGAAGCTTTAAATCAATCGATAAGTATTTCTAATGACCTTTTTAAATCGACCAGAGCCGATTATTTAGAAGTGTTAATGACACAACGAGACGCACTGGAAGCAAAATTAGAGTTGATAGAAACCAAAAAACAACAGCTTAATGCCATGGTGAAAATTTACCAAGCTTTAGGCGGTGGATGGAATTAATTAGTTGAGACGGGTTTAGCTAATTATATTTACTAGTTGAAAAAGTCCTGCGTTTGCGGGACTTTTTTTGTTGATTAAAACAGTACAATTCGTGGTTTGGCTGGTTTGTATTATCTTGCAAACTCACCAAAACCTATCTTATGTTTAAGAAAGCAGTTACCCTACTCATCGTCCTGTCAAGCTTTACCGCACAGGCGCAAGAAAAAACTGGCGCTCAACAATTTTGGGATTTGCTAAAACAACATTGTGGACAAGCCTATGAAGGAGAAGTAACGCAGGGAATGACCGATGCTTTTAAAAATGGCCCTTTAATAATGCACGTGAGATTATGTAGTGATACACTAATTAAAATTCCATTTTTTGTGGGCGAAGATAAATCCAGAACTTGGGTATTGAAACTAAAAAATGATAGGATTTTATTGAAGCATGACCATCGCCATGCCGATGGCTCGGAAGATAAAGTTACCCAGTATGGAGGTTGGACCACAAATACAGGCCAAGCGGGAATCCAGATTTTTCCAGCAGACGGGGAAACGGCTAGTCTTTTACCCGCAGCAGTAGGTAACGTTTGGTGGATTACCATTGACAAAACTCACTTCACTTATAACTTACGTCGCATTGGCACCGACCGTTTGTTCACCGTTAAGTTTGATTTAAGTAAACCAATCCCTACCCCCGCTGCTCCTTGGGGCTGGAAGGATTAATAAATACAGCACTAGTATCAATAGCCTATCATTTCGACAGCGATAGTCTCTCTTTCGACATGTAATGAGAAAAAACCAAAAAGGTCCTAGCTATCTATACTAAAAATATTATGTCACCACTTCGTGGTTATTGACTAACGAATCTATATTTCTAGAATAATATCAGTCCTTCGGACTTGAATTACTACCGTACATAGTTCGTCATTTTCCCGACCCTTCGAGAGAGACCGCGAAGCAGCTACGAAGTAAAATCTTTCAACATGCTAGTAAAAAAGAGTTGAGCCTTTAGCCATTTATTCAAATTCATTAAACCAACCCTTCAAACATTCCTCCTAACCACGAAGTGGTGACATTATTATAAGACTATGCAATGGACAGAAAAACCCTGAAAGGGTGACATAAAATCCAGAAATATCTGCATAAAACCAAGCATCAACCCTTCGGACTTATATCATTATCATACAAAAGCTCAATCCTTTAAACATTACACCTAACCACAAAGTGGTAACATTATTATAAGACTATGAAATGGACAGAAAAACCCTGAAAGGGTGACATAAAGCCTAATGATACCTCTTCCAAAGAATCATACAGCTACGATAGAATAATGAAACGCATAAAAAAGCTCCACCAGGCTTTTAAACGAGGTAGAGCTTTAAATACATAAACAACAATTATAAATTAAAATAGAAGATATTAGGCACTATGTTTTTTATAGAACCTGCCTCGGCTGTTGCTTCGACATCATCAACCAACAGCTTATCAACTTTATATTTTTGACCGCTTACCATAGTGGCTTTCAACTGACGAGGGGTTCCATTACCCAATTTCAGATATATACTAGGTGGGTTTTTGGAAGATAGCAAGTCCAATAAATAGGACGAACGCAATTGATAAAATTCAACCTTTTCAGTCGTTGAATTCCCAATAGAAAAAGGCTGGCTAATGCTAAATTCAATTTGCTGTTCTCTAGCACCATTTTGATAGTACAACTTAATATTTGCTGTAGCGAAGAAGCCATTAGTAGCTGGATTTAGCATATCCGCTCCATTAGTGCCTTTAACCACTAACAGTACAGGAGGTGTTGTTATTGGCGAACAAGCACAAAGACCTCCACCGGTGTCCATTTTCTTACATCCTAGATTAGCGACAAAAACGACAAAAAGTACAAATAGAATTTTCTTCATGAGATTTAGTTTAGTGTTAAAAACATTGGTTTAATCCCCTATACGTTACAATAAGCTGTTTCGCTACAAATCAAATTGATAAAACCTTATCGTTCACCCTGCGTTGTATCATCATGAAATGGAAAATTGGTTGTTCAGGCTTTTACTACAAGGAATGGAAGGACTTTTTTTATCCAAAAGGTTTAGCCCAAAAAGACTGGTTTAAATTTTATACTGAACATTTCAATACGATTGAAATCAACGCCAGTTTTTATAAAACACCTACCGAAAAGTCATTGGAAAAATGGTACAGCGATAGTCCTGCCGATTTTATATTTACCATGAAAGCTCCTCGCCTTATTACCCATTACAAACAACTAAAAGATTGCAAAGCAGACACTGCTGATTTTTATCATTTGCTTAACAATGGCCTTAAAGAAAAGCTAGCTTGTGTGCTATTTCAATTTCCACCTTCATTTCAGTATACAGAAGAAAAATTGGAGCGACTGTTGCAAACACTTGACCCCAACTTTAAAAATGTAGTGGAGTTTAGACATGCTTCTTGGTGGAACGAAAATGTGTTTACCCAGCTTAAAGCTTACCGTATTATTTTTGCCTCGCAAAGCTATCCCAAAGGACTATCAGAGGAAATGGTTGTCACCACTCCTTCTATTTACTATCGCTTTCACGGCAAACCCGTACTTTACAAATCAACCTATGAGTTTTCTGCGATTAAACATTTCTTCGAACAAATTACTGAAACTGCTAATGAGGCTTTTGTTTACTTTAACAATACTTGGGGTTTTGGGGCCATCGAAAATGCCAAACAACTACAGGCTTTGACAAGATAAGTTCACAAACCATTACTTACTCGTTCTACTCAATATAAAAACCGTAGAAATGATGCACAAACTCCCTATCCAATCAATAGCATAAAAAGGGACATTGAGCCAAACTACCGAAAGTATTGCAGCCGAAAGTGGCTCTGCCGAAGCTAACAAACTTGACTTTTGACCACCAATTAATTTTACTGCCGTAAGGTAGGTGTAAAAGGCAATGAGCGTACCAAAAATGATGATAAATGCGGCTGAAACAAAACTATAACCATCCCAAATTCCTTCTACTTTCCAAGGCGCATGAATGAAAGAAAAAGCTACGCCACCAATGAACATGCCCCAGCCCACCACAATGGTCGAATCGTATTTACTTAACAACGTTACAGGCTGTAAAGTGTAAATGGCCAAGGCAAAAGCCGAAGCGATGCCCATTAAAAATGCCATTTTAGAAATAGAAAGCTTGCCCATATCGCCATGGGTTACCAATAAGAAAGTTCCCAAAACCGCTAACGCAATGGCTAAAATTTCAAACCTGCCTGGTAGCTTCTTGTTTTTAAGACTTAGATAAATGGCGATCAACACTGGTCCAGCAAATTGTAGAATAGTAGCTGTAGCCGCATTGGAATGCTTAATGGCAGCGAAATAAGTATATTGAACAGCAACCATCCCCGTAATGCCAAATACCACTAGCTGCAAGGCATTTCTTTTGTGCTTCCAAATAGACATCGTTTGTCGTCTGTTGGTGGCGTAGGCATACAACAATAAGATAACTCCAGAAATGAGCATCCGAACGGTAATGAGCCACTCCACATTTACGCCACGCTGCTGAAACAAAAACTGACCAAATGTTCCAGATACTCCCCATAATGTAGCTCCTGTAATGGCCAATATAAAACCCTTTAACTGGTTATTTAATTTTGGCTTTTCGGTTGTTTCATCAATGGTTAAAATAGGCGTTTCTTCTTTACGCAATAAAACTGTTTCCTTGGCAGATGTAGGCTCTAACATGATTCTAATTTCTTTAACGCAAAAATAACACAGACAACACAAATTAATTCCTTAATTTAAAGAGCTATTTTGCAATTTTGTTTCATATCAACATCAATTATGACCGAACTTGATTCTTTCGACATTTCTATCTTGAACTTATTGCAAACGGATAACTTCACTCCTCAACGCGATATTGGCGATAAAATTGGGCTATCAGCAGCAGCGGTACAACGAAGAATAAAAAGGCTTACAGAAACAGGCTTTATTGTATCGAACACTTCGGTACTCAACAGCCAAAAGTTGGGCAACCTCATCACCATTTGTGTAACGGTGGCTATGGAAAATGAAAAGATACAAGCCATTGATGAAGCAAAATCGAGTTTTAAAAGCTGTCCCGAAGTACAGCAGTGCTACTATGTTACTGGCGATACAGACTTCATTTTAATTGTGGTTGTTCCTTCTATGCATTATTACGAACAGCTTTGCCGCAGGTTATTCTTTGCCAATAGCAATATCAAAAGGTTCAGGAGTTTTATTGCCACTGATTTGGTTAAGATTGGTTCTACGATTACATTGGAGCATTTGAAAACACCTAGACAGTAGTTTCCTTTGCGTTCTTAGCGACTTCTTCTTTTCTTAGCGGTTAAATAATTTAACGCAAAGGATTTTTAAGATTTCGCAAAGAGACGCAAAGTTATTCCACATCCCCTTGTACCATAAACCTTATTGAAATGAAAAGCCCGCAGCAAAGCGAGGACTTGTAATGGAAAGCAGGGCTACATTTGCCATTGTTTACTAGCTAAATTTTTCTCAACAAATACACAAAGCTTCGTAACAAAACGCCTTTTTTGCTATCTTATCATCGAAACTAAACGATAGATATGTTAAGCGTAAAGAATATTGTAAAACAGTATGCTACGCACCGTGCCCTAAATGATGTAAGCCTTGAGGTAGAAAAAGGCAAAATTTTTGGGTTATTGGGTCCCAACGGTGCTGGCAAAACTTCTCTCATTAGAATTATCACCCAAATTACTGCTCCTGATAGCGGCGAAGTATTTTTTAACGGCGAAAGGCTGAATGCCAACCATATTTCGCAGATTGGTTATTTGCCCGAAGAACGCGGTCTTTACAAAAAAATGGAAATTGGTGAACAAGTACTTTACCTCTCTAAATTGAAAGGTCTGCACACCTCTGAAGCGACCAAACGCATTAAATACTGGTTTGAAAAGCTGGAAATGAAGGACTGGTGGAACAAAAAAGTAGAAGATTTAAGTAAGGGAATGCAACAAAAGGTACAGTTTGTAGCCACAATATTGCACCAGCCTGAATTGATAATTCTGGACGAGCCTTTCTCTGGTTTTGACCCTGTGAATGCCGATATCATTAAAAACGAGATTTTGGAGCTAAACAAAAATGGTGCAACATTCATTTTCTCAACCCACCGCATGGAAAGTGTGGAGGAACTTTGCGATAACATAGCCCTCATTAACAAATCTAAAAAAATATTGGACGGTGCTGTTGACGAGATTAAAAATGCTTACCGCAACAATGCCTACTGGATAGAGTACGAAGGCGATTACGAAACGGCCAGCAATGATATTTACGAGGTATTGCAAACCGAAAAAGTAAAAAACCACACTTTGGTAAAACTACAGTTAAAACCTAACCGTGTAGCCAACGAAGCCCTGTCGCAATTGCTTCCTCATGCAAACATTCACCGTTTAGATGAAGTAATTCCTACCATGAACGATATTTTTATTGAAAAAGTGAAAGGACAAAACCATGAATAAAATCTTACTCATTATCCAAAGAGAATATTTTTCGAGAGTTAAAAAGAAATCGTTCATTGTAATGACCTTTTTAACGCCATTATTAATTGCTGGCGTTTATGCACTTATTGGCTTTTTTGCCTACAAAGGCATTAAAGACACCCACGACAAGGTGGCTATTGTAAGTGCGAACAAAACTTTAACGGAAAAGCTAAGCTCCAACCAAAATGTATCCTACGTTTATATTGACAAAAGCTTAGACCAAGCAAAAAAGGACCTCAGCAAAGCCGATTACGACTATATCCTTTATTTACCTGAGTTTAGTTTAGCAGCTCCAAAAGGTGTAGAGCTTTTTGGTGCCAAGCAACCAGGCATGTCGTTAAACCGCCGTATTTCTGGAGACATCGAGGAGCTCATCAGAACTCAAAAACTTAAAGAATCTGGCATTTCGCAAACCGATTTGGACAAGCTTAAAACCACGGTAGATATTTCGACCAAAAAAATTGCAGAAACTGGTAAAGAGGAAGAATCGAGTGCCGGTGCAAGTACTTTTATCGCATTCACCGCAGGTGTGCTCATGTTTATGTTCATCATGATGTACGGCATACAGGTAATGCGTGGCGTTATCGAGGAAAAAACAAACCGTATTATCGAAGTTATCGTCTCTTCAGTAAAGCCATTTCAATTAATGATGGGCAAGATTGTAGGTATCGCTTTGGTAGGTTTAACCCAATTTATGTTATGGATTGTACTTACGCTAGCCATCAGTACGGCAGCGGTGAGCTTGTTCACCAACAAAGAAGATATCAAAGAAATTACAGCTTCTACCCAAGCGCAAACACAAATAAGTGGTGCTAACCAAATGACTTCGGCAGCTCCGCAAGGCCCTGTTGCTGATATTCAAAAAAGCTTAGCTGGATTGGATGTAGGCAAAATTATCGTAGTATTTTTATTTTTCTTTTTGGGTGGCTATTTGTTTTACAGTGCCCTTTATGCTGCTATTGGCTCTGCCGTGGATAGCGAAACAGAAACGCAGCAATTTATGCTTCCCGTAATGCTGCCGCTGTTATTGGGTTATGCCTTATCATTAAGCGTGGTTACCAACGACCCTTATGGCAGTACGGCATTTTGGTTATCGATGATTCCCTTTACCTCTCCTATTGCCATGGTGGTGCGTATTCCTTATGGTGTACCTGGTTGGGAACTGGCTTTATCCATGGCTATTTTGGCAGTTGGTTTTGTAGCCACCGTTTGGATTGCTGGACGTATTTACCGCGTAGGTATTTTAATGTACGGCAAAAAAACAACCTTTAAAGAGATGTTCAAGTGGTTTACTTATAAGAACTAATTTACCTTTAAGACTTACGAAGTTTTGAAACTTCGTAAGTCTCTATCTGCAAATTTCTAATCCGTAATTTATTTACTTATCTAGTCGGATTACAAATCCTACAATAGGGCCTTCAAATTTCAAATCTGGAAGAGCAGAGATCATTAAACCCATTTCCAGAAACCATGCTAATGAAACACTTTTTTAAAGCCGCACTTAATTGGAGAACAGAAACCTCTTCCACTAAAAGATACTTAAAAAGTCATACAATCAGTTTCGATGGCAAGCAAGAATTAGCCATATCGGCTGCAAAAGCTTTTAAGGGAGACCCTAGCTTACATAATCCAGAAGATTTGCTATTGAGCAGCCTCATGTCGTGCCATATGATGTCTTACTTATATGTTTGCAGTCAACACCAAATAGAGATTTTAGCTTATACGGACCAAGCTATAGCAACACTAGAAACCAATGAAAAAGGTAGTGGAAAATTCGTGGAAGTGCATCTGTACCCTACCGTTACCATAAATAACCCAAACCAAATAAACCTCGCTAATTCCTTACACAAAGAAGCTAATGAACTGTGTTTTATAGCTAATTCATGTAATTTTAAGGCATTGCATACAGCAACTTGTATAGCAATTTAGAAATCATCTAGTTAGGATTGTTGCATACTTCTTCAAGTTATTCCCTTTGAATAAGGAACGAGGAGGACCACAACCTTACGAATTAAAGTTTAACAAGTTATTAGATTTTAATCGGTAGATTTTCAATTCTCCTATGTAGAAATGAAGGAGACTTAAGCGCTCAACAAACTCTTCTCGTCGCTCTTCGTGATTTGAAATCTGGAAGAGCACAGCTTTGGTGGTTAAAAAATATAAGGCAGCACAAAATTGAAAATGATTTCAAATATGGAAGAGCAAAAAAACAGATTAGATGTTACCTTTAATTAAAATTAAGACTTACGACTCAACAGAAATATGAAAATTGCGGCGATAGATTTAGGCACCAATACATTTCATCTTATTATTGCCGAAAAAGCAGAAAATGAGACGAAAATTATCTTTAAAACCAACAAACCTGTAAAACTAGGTGAAGACATTACCCTCGAAAATAGAATTATCCCTGCTGCTTTTGAGCGTGGTATCAATTGCTTAAAGGAATTCAGCACCACACTGCAGGAATATGGAGTTTCTAAAGTAAGAGCTGTAGCCACTTCTGGTGTACGCAGTGCTGGTAATGGCCAAGAGTTTATTGATGCCGTTAAACAACAAACAGGAATTACTATTGAAGTGGTTGATGGCAATGAAGAAGCACATTTGATTTACGAAGGCGTAAAAGCCAGTGGAGCCATCAAAGGTAAATCCCTAATTATGGATATTGGGGGTGGTAGTACCGAGTTTATTTTCTGCGACGAACAAGGTTTTTATTGGAAAAAAAGCTTTGATATTGGTGCCGCCAGATTAATGCAGAAATTCTTCAAATCGGATCCTATTAGCATTACCGACCAACAGCATATCCAAAACCATTTGCAAGACACCTTGACTGAGTTAATAACCTTTGGAAAGGATTTCGGTGCCGAAACCTTGATAGGTTCTGCCGGTGCGTTTGAGACTTACTCGGCCATGCTCAATCCTTCACTAAATATCCATCAAGTTTCCAAAGCACCTATTGACATTAACGCCTACCACCAACTGAGCGAGAAACTAATTGAATCAACGCACGAAGAACGTAGTCAGATGCCCAATCTTATCCCATTAAGGGTAGATATGATTGTGATGGCTTCTATCATTACCAATTATGTTCTGGCCGAACTTGGTCTTAAGCAAATTACCCTATCTACTTATGATTTAAAAATGGGGGTTTTGCAGGGGATGGCGTAACTTTACCGCCTAAGACACCTTAGTTCTTCTAAGGCACAGTCGTCTAAGACGATTAAAAAATTTAAACATTAAGAAATGAAGAAAATTAAGACAATAACCAATAAAACTTAATGTCCCTTAATACCTTAATGGTTCAAAAAACTAAAATGCTCTAAGGTGGTTCAATATATACTACAAAAGATTCCTCGAAACTCGGAATGACAAAATGTTTATAACATCTAACTATTGTGTTACCTATTACAGCTCCTTATCGCTTCTATAATTGTTCCCTGCCAAGCACTATCGTTTTCATCAATAATAACCGTAGCAAAGTTATATCTCTCACCTTCAATTCTCACACCTAATGAATCGTCAATATGAATATCAATATTAAATGCTGGTGGGTATTTTGAAGTCCTATTACGTTGTTCTCTTAACACTTCGTTGTGTAAACGTTGATTGATTATTTTCTTAACAGAGATTTGATAAGACAAAAACATCAATCTTATTCTCATTGGCGACCGGAAAGAGGTAGTATAAATATAAATGTGATGTCCCTCCCTTTGCAATCTTCTAAAAAGTGCGACCGTTCCGAGTCTTATAGCTTCAATCCCTAAAAGCTTTTGAAACAAGTTTCTTCGTTCAGTACTAAACGTTTTTACACCTGGAATAAGTAAATCGTCAAGGTCAAAGGATATGATCATCTAGTTCAATTTAATATTATTAGGGCTACACATATCATTACTTCATTTTACCACCTTAGTTCATCTAAGGCACAGTCGTCTAAGATGATTAAAAAAAATTAAACATTAAGAAATGAAGAAAATTAAGACAATAACCAACAAAACTTAATGCCCCTTAATACCTTAAAGGTTCAAAAAACTAAAATGCTCTAAGATGTCTAAGGTGGTTAAAAAACATTGAGAAATAAACAAAATAGTATTAAAACTTAATGCCCCTTAACACCTAATCGTTCAAAAAGCTAAAATGCTCTAAGATGTCTAAGGTGGTTAAAAAATATTGAGAAATAAACAAAATAGTATTAAAACTTAATGTCCCTTAATACCTTAATGGTTCAAAAAGCTAAAATGCTCTAAGATGTCTAAGGTGGTTCAATACAATCCCCCTACTTAAACCTTATCGCTTTCAGCGGGCTAATCCTACTCACTAACATCGACGGGATAATGAGCACTACAGTACAAGTTACCACGGTAGCCAAGTTCAACAAAAGCACATCTTTAAGATGCACCTCAATAGGCACGTGGTCCAAATAATAATTCGTTTGTTCTAGCTTAAATACATGAGTATAATCCTGCAAAAAGCATAGTCCCAAACCTAAAATATTACCAAGCAGCAAACCAATTCCCACTAAGTAAATGGCATTGTAAAGAAATATTTTCATCATGCTGCCATTACTCATTCCCATGGCCTTTAACATTCCAATCATGTTGGTACGTTCAAGAATCATAATGAGCAAAGCCGTAATCATGTTGATGACCCCTACAATGAGCATTAAAATCAGTAATACCCTTGTATTCACATCCAACAGCGATAGCCAAGTAAAAATTTCAGGCGTACTTTCCTCTACCGACCTCGACCGCAGTTTCATTTCTAAGTTAGCATAAACCTCATCGGCAACAGGCTTTAACAGTTTAAAGTCCTTAATGCGTACTTCTATCCCTCCTGTTTGTTGTGGCAACCAATTGTTCAGTCTCCTAATCAGTCCAATATCCCCAATCACAAAACCTTTATCCAGGCTTTCAATCCCAATACTATAAATCCCTACAATGGTCAATTTCCTTTTCCTGGGTGGATTTTGTACAAAGTGCATGATAAAGCTATCACCTGTTTTAAGCACTAGGCGATTGGCGGTATATTCCGAAATCAACACCTGTTGCGCGGCCTTAGTCGTATCCGCAAAATCAATCACCTTACCACTCACCAAATGTTTTTTGATATAGGCCCAATCGTAAGTGCCGTCAATGCCTTTAAAATTGATCCCCTCTACTTCTCCGTTGGCTACAATAATAGCTGGCTTGGTGGCAAAAGGATAAAAAGAAGCTATTTGAGTATTATGTTTAAGGCTGTTAATAGTGGTATCATTCGGGATAAACGGCGATTTCTCAAAAGACCCATTTAAGTCGAACCTGTAAATCTGTATGTCCCCTACAAAACCTCTCACCTTATCCTGTATCTCTGTTTTAAAACCCTTGATAATGGCAATGGAAAGAATCATCACTGCCAAGCTCAGCATTACACCCGCAATAGCAATACGCACAATCAGCTTAGAAAAGGTTCTTTCAGCTTTTAAAGAAATACGGCTCGATATAAAATATTCTACGTTCAACTTTTTGCAATAAATTGTAACTTAGCGAAAATGCTAATTCAATTTCGATTTAGCGAAAAATGCTTAAAAACCTGAAAATGAACAAGTCAATCCTACTTTTTAAAATTTTCTTAGCTGTTTTTACGTTTACAGCTTGCGGCCAAAACAGCAAAAAGACGCAAAAAACAAAACCAACCGTCAAAGAAAATCAAGTTGCCAGCAAAACGTTTAAAACCGGTGCTGAACAAACCGAACTTTACCTTCCCCTATTAAAAGGAAAGCGTGTAGGCATGGTTGTTAATCCAACTTCTGTAATCGGTAAAACAACTACCGTAGACAGCTTATTGAAACGTGGTGTAAAAATAGTAAAGATTTTCGGTCCAGAGCATGGTTTTAGAGGTAATGCTAGTGCAGGCATCCATGTAAGTAATGAAACAGATGCTAAAACAGGCATCAAAGTAGTTTCTCTCTATGGAAAACAAAGTACACCTAGCAAAGAAAATTTAGCAGACATTGACGTCATGATCTTTGATATTCAAGATGTAGGCGTTCGTTTCTATACCTATATCAATACTTTACAACGTGTAATGGAAGCTTGTGCTGCTAATGGTAAAGAAGTAATGATTTTAGACCGTCCAAACCCTAACGGTTTTGTAATTGACGGACCAATTTTAGATCCAGAGTTTAAATCAGGAGTCGGTATACAGCCCATCCCTGCAGCACATGGCTTAACAGTTGGCGAATATGCCCATATGCTAAATGGCGAAGGCTGGTTAAAAGACAAACTGAAATGCAAAATTACGGTCATCAAAAATGCGAACTACAATCACGATATGCCTTATGAGCTTCCAGTGAGCCCATCACCAAACTTAAATACCCCACAATCTATCTTATTATACCCAAGTACTTGTTTGTTTGAAGGGGTTTATGTGAACCACGGCAGAGGAACTAAATTTCCTTTTACAATATTGGGCGCACCTTACTACAAAGGCATTTACGAATTCTCATTTACGCCAATAGGTATTAAGGGCATGGCCGAAACGCCAATTTTCAAGGATGAGGTTTGTTATGGCATCGATTTAAGAAATTACGACACATCAATTTTCAGGAAAACTCGTCAAATCAACATCCAGTGGATGATAGAGCTTTACAAAGCCTCTCCTAAAAAGGAAACTTTCTTTGATTCGAAATTGAGCAATCAGATGTTGCCTATTGAAAAACTAGTTGGCGTAGGCGATTTTAGACAACAGATTATAGCTGGAAAAAGCGAAGCTGAAATTAGAGCAAGCTGGGAACCAGGTTTGAGCAAGTACAAAGAAATGAGGAAAAAGTATTTGTTATACCCTTAATTTAAGTTGCGGGTTACGAGTTAAAAGTATCGGGTCAATAAAGCATATAAGTTAAAACCTGTAACTCGTAACCCATAACGCTATTACCTACCACGCCTGGTCGCCTACCAATGGTACGAACCTAAAGGTATCTAACTCGATTCTATCGTATTCATTCTCGCTCACGCGGATAACGGTAATCATCTTTTGAGATTTCTCATCACCTACTGGAATAACCAAAATCCCTCCAATTTTCAACTGCTTTAATAATATTTCGGGGACAAAAGGGGCTCCTGCCGTTACTATGATTTTTGCGTAAGGGGCATGCGCTTCAATTCCCTTTGAACCATCGCCCAAAAAAAAGTTGGCTTGATAGCCCATCCCTGGTAAAACTTTAATGGTCCTGGCAAATAAATTCTCTTGACGTTCAATCGTATAAACATCTGCTCCCAATTCCATCAAAATACAAGTTTGGTAACCAGAACCCGTGCCAATTTCCAATACTTTATCTCCTTTTTGAATATGCAGCAGTTCTGTTTGATAAGCAACAGTATAAGGTTGTGAAATGGTTTGTCCATCGCCAATTGGAAAAGCAATGTCCCTATAAGCTTGGTTCCAGAAAGTTTCATCGAAGAAGAAATGACGAGGCACTTTCCCTATCGCCCTGAGTACTTTCGCATCAGAGATCCCTCTTTCTTTTAAGATTTCTACAAGTTTTTTCCTTGCACCTTTTTCTCGATAATTATCTACAAACTTATAAGCCATTTGCGCCAAAAATAGCTTTAAACTCTGTATTTACGTAACCTAACGGGGGATAATTTTACTAACATCTCTCGATCTAGGCATTGTCAGAACAGCAATACTCAAACTATTAACTTATTAGCATTTTTAAAATAATCGGTCACAAATATTTTATACTTTTGCTTAACCCAACAAAGTTTGCATGAATAGAATTATACTCGTTATTGTTTCATTGTTAATTAGCACCTCAACGTTTGCCCAGATTGACGGGAATTACAACTACAGTATTGGCATAAAGGGATACAACACGATCCAACTACCAAAAATTTTGCAACAAACCAATACCGATGATTATACAACCATGTGGCTTAACAGCGGCATGATCAAACTTAATGATAATCAAATAGCTTTTAGAATTGGTGGACATTACTACTACAAAAGAGATTTAACTTTCGATAATCAATGTGAAACCTGCGAAACGGCCAAAGGGAATCTGAGCGACTTTTCCATCAAAGTTGGTTTCGAGAAAAACTTCAACTATTCTGTGATACAACCTTATTTTGGTTTTGACATTGGTTTTAGGGCAACTAATTTTAAGGGTAACTTACATGCCAAAAGTCCCGCAAGCCCTAATGTTGCTTACGCAGCTAATTCTAGCAAAAACGGCGCAACCTTTTCTCCTGTATTGGGCATTAAAGTAAATGCATTGAAAAACCTAAGCTTTTTCGCGGAGTCGACGATGGATTTCTTTTACGCTTACGAACGTCAAGAAACCGTGTTAAATGATGCTACGAACACCAGGACATTTGCCAAATACAACAAATTGGAAACTTTGCTTAATCCTGTTTCAGTAGGGGTTCAATTCCATTTAGTAGGCAAAAACTAGTAAGGGTCTACATCTATTTGAGTAATCACGCTTCTGAAATCTTTTTGAGCGTTAAAATCCCTAATGGTATCTACCAAAACCGTTTTTACCTTTTGCATAGCGGCTGTTCTTTCTATTTTGAGGATAATTTGTTTGATGTAGTAATTCCTAACGCGTGAAACTAACGGCTGTTCAGGCCCTAGTACTCTTTTGCCCAATTGCGACCTTAAATTATTGGCCAGCGTTTGTGCCGCCAAGTTCAGCACATTGGCATCTTTATGTTTGACGTTGATAAAAATCAGTCTGGAGAATGGCGGATAATGGAACTGCCTTCTTTCCTCCAACTCGTCCTCATACATTTGCCCGTAGTTGTTTTCCATCACCTGCTTAATAATGCGATGGTCATCGGCATAAGCTTGAATACAAACTTTGCCTTGTTTGTCCCTACGACCTGCCCTACCCGCCACTTGCGCCAGTAATTGATAGCTTCGTTCAAATGCCCTAAAGTCGGGGAAATTCAGCAAAGTATCTGCATTAATTACTCCAATAAGGCTTACGTTTTCAAAATCGAGCCCTTTGGCCACCATCTGGGTACCAATGAGGATGTCGTTCTTCTTCTCCTGAAAATCGCTAATGATCTGCTGCATCCCATTTTTGGTACGGGTACTGTCCAAATCCAAACGGGCTATTTTAGCGTCTGGGAAAATTAGACTCAATTCCTCTTCAATACGCTCAGTACCAAAACCTTTTTGCTCCACATGCACCGAACCACAAGCAGGGCAAACATTAATACTGCTCTGATAATAACCACAGTAATGGCAATGTAGTTTACCGCTAGATTTGTGATAGGTCAAGCTTACATCGCAGTTCACACATTTTGGTGCGTAACCACAAGTAGCACATATTAAAATCGTTGCATAACCTCTACGGTTCTGAAACAAAATCACCTGTTCTTTCTTTTCTAAAGCTTCCGCAATATCATCTACCAATACGCTGGTAAAATAAGAAACCATTTTCTTACGCTTGGTTTCTTCGGCAATACTCACAACCTCTTGCAAAGGAAGCTGCACACCACCAAAACGTTCATTAAGCTCCACCAATCCGTACTTTTCAATTTTAGCATTGTAATAGCTCTCTAAAGATGGCGTAGCAGAACCCAAAATCACTTTAGCTTGATGCAAATGACCCAAAACCACAGCAGCATCCCGAGCTTGGTAACGAGGTGCCGGATCATATTGTTTGTAAGAATTTTCATGCTCTTCATCCACCACTACCAATCGCAAATCGTTGAAAGGCAACAAAACTGCCGACCTTGCGCCCAACACTACTTGATAAGCACCATTTAGCACCTTATTCCAAATCTCCACCCTTTCATTATCGTTAAATTTAGAATGGTAAACACCAATCTTATTCCCGAAATAAAGCTTGATACGTGATACAATTTGAGTGGTCAGGGCAATTTCTGGCAACAAAAACAACACTTGTCCACCAGTGGCAATGGCTTCTTCTATTAATTTGATGTAGAGCTGCGTTTTGCCCGATGCCGTAACCCCATGTACCAACACCACATCCTTATCTTCAAATTGCTGCTTTACTTGGTCCAAAGCAGCCTGCTGATGTTCACTTAGTTTAAAATTGACATCGAATATTTCCCCGTCGCTACTCAACCTACTTACTGGTCTTTTTTCGACATAAAATATCTCCTTATCGGTTAAAGCCTTTAGTACTGCTTGCCCACAGCCACTTTCTTCTATCAGTTGATTTTTAGGAATATAGCCTTTATCCTTACTTAACTTCAAATATCCCAACAAAGCATCTAATTGCCTAGGGGCTTTTTCTAACTGGTCAAATAACTGCCTTAGGTTTTCTTCCTCTAAATAAAAGGCATTAAGTTTTACGAAAGACTTGAGTAGAGGTTTGTATTTATCTACCACTTCTTCGGCAGCAACAATCACCTCTTTAGCGATTAAGGAATTTACAATGGGATAAACTGTTTTTTGCCCCAATAAACTCGCCACTTCATCAATGCTTATGCGGTGTTGCTTTTGAAGCACTTCTAAAATAAGCCTTTCCTTATCATTAAGCTCCACCTCTTCTGGCTGCTCCTCTTTCAAAAGAAGTACCGTTTCACTGGCCAATTTCAAACCTGTAGGTAAAGCAGCGGCCATTACATCACCTTCATTACATAAATAATAAGAGGTAATCCACTCCCAAAACTCGAATTGTTTAGGAGTTACTACGGGATAATCATCCACTACATCAATGACGTACTTTGCCTGATAATGCTCTGGCGGATTAGTGCCAATACTTTTAACCAAAGCCGTGTAGATTTTATGCTTCCCAAACTGCACGACTACCCTTTTGCCAACAGCAATCACCTCATTTAGTTCAAAAGGAACCCTATAAGTATAATTAATTGCCAATGACAAGGGCAAGACAACTTCTACAAATAGTGTCTCCCTCTCCGAAAAATCTGATGCTGCAATTTGCATTATTTATCCTTTACCGCCGCCAAAAACAAACATACCCAACCCAAAATAAAACCCAGCCCGCCTATTGGTGTTATTGGCCCCAAAATACTCGCAAAAGATAAATGATAGGCGTCTTTAATGGCCAATAGGTATAATGAACCAGAAAATAAAACAATCCCTAAAGTGAAAAAGAAAAACGATAACGCAATCAGCTTATTTTTATATCTGGCAAAAGTGGATAGATACAAAATAGCAAAAGTATGGTAAAACTGATACTCCACGCCTTTTTGCCATATTTCCAATTGATTTGGTGCGATGATGTTCTTTAACCCATGCGCACCAAAAGCACCAAGGACTACAGCAAGTGCACCAAAAAAGGCAGCGGTTAAGATTATTCTTTTATTCATGAGCAACGGCATTAAATAGCGCTAAATTAACAAAATGCCTTCATAATCTCACTAATCGCAAAATTAAATTAAATTTGCTGTACACAGTCATGAGAAAAATCTACATCCTATTAACCATACTAGTGCTTGGCGTGACAGGCATGGCCTATTTATACTTTTCAAATTTAGATAGAGAAAGTAGTCCTTCCGACAATTCCCTGCATCTGGTATCTGCCAATGCTCCAATCATCTTCACTTTTGAAAACGACAAAGGTTTTTATGATATCCTTGCCCAACAAAACATCACCAATGATATTTTAGGGACAGAAAAAAGCAATTTGCTTAAAACGTTGAGAGAAAATGTTGCCAACAATGCTAAGTTCAACCATTTAATAGAAGGAGAAAAAATTATAATTGGTTTTTCACCTACAAAAAACAGCCAAGTAGATTTCATTATTGCTACACAAACCAAGGCGAAGAAGCTAGATGCTACAATGCTGAATCAGATCAATGCTGCCGTAAAACAAGATGGAAATACCTATCATATCAAATTTGGCGATAGCAGCGAGTGCTATGTGGCCATTATCAATCGGTCTATTTTTCTTTCCAATAGTAAACAAGCACTAAAAAAACTAAGCGAAACCAAGCTTCCAAACAACGAATTTGCAGAATACATTAAGCAAAACAACAGGTTTGGCAAAAACACCCTAGCAAGTGTTTACATAAATTACAAGCAACTGCCTTTGTTGTTAAAGGATATCCTGAACACCAATTTAACAGGAGAATTGAGTGTATTTAACCAACAGAATACCTATGCCTCTTTAAGCTACAATTTTAGCAGCGATAAGCTTTTATTAAATGGCTACACCGAAATCAAAGATGGCCAAAACTATTTCAAGCTTTTTGTAGACCAAAAGGAACAAAAAATAAATATCGACCAGCTTTTTCCAGAGCAAACCGCCAACTACGTATTGTTCAACATTAACGATTATGCGGTATGGAGCAAAGCATTGAAGGCTTGGCAGAAAAGTAAAAAAGAAGATGAAAAAATTGCCGAACAACTTCGCAACATCGACGAAAAATACAGAATTGACATCAACCAAATCTTACCTAAATACTTTAACAAGCAGCTGGCAACCATAGAATTAAAAAGTGGCGAAAAACTTGGCATCATAGAAATTAAAAATGGTGACAAGCTTGGCCAACTCCTTTTGGATTTAGGCAGTGAATATGCTTCAGACATCAGAATTTTTAAAGAGCCCAATTTGCTTTACAATTATTTTGGAGAACCATTCAAAAAATTTGAACGCCCATTTTACACCATTATTGATAACCACTTGATAGTGGCCAACAATGCCAGCACGGTACAGGTATTTTTAAATGCGTACAAGAATGACCACCTACTGATGAATACTGAGGGCTACAACGCCTTTAAAGACCAAACTCCGAGTGCTGTTACCATCGCTTTTTATATCAACAATAAAAACAGCAACGATATTTTTGGAAGAAACTTAAAAGCACCTTACTACAAGCAATATAAGTCGGAAAAGGGCGTTAAAAACTACAATGCTTTTGGGTACCAGCTCTCGGCTGATAACGGAAAGTTCACGAGCAACATTTTATTGCTCAAAAACCAAACAAAAACTGACACTGTTAAGCTTACTGATAATTAACGTTTAATTTATTTGATAAAACAACTAAATTTACCCTAAAGCAAAATAGTTTTATGAAGAAAGGCTTAGTAGTACTCTTTTTAATTGTTTCTACCTTAAATGCCACTGCGCAACAATACGCATTATTCAATACCAAAACATTATTCGATTCGTTTGAGAACCCTGCGCAAAAATCTTTTGTACTGGATTCGTCGCGGCAATTTGCCTCCAACTTTCTGATCCCCTACCTCGATTTAAGCAGCCTAAGTCAAGGCAATTCGAACATTGCCATCAGAAATTTAATTAAACAGGGCTATACCGAAAGTAGAATTGGAGCTTTTGCAAACCCTAAGACAATGCGTGAGGATATCAACGTATATGTAGCCGCGATTAGATTATTTAAATACCACAAATACCATAGTGAGATGGGTTTTTCTTGGCAAATCAAATCGGAAACCCAAATTGACTATGACGAAAATATCAGCAAGGGCTTGTTTTACGACACATTTCAAAAGTTTGCCACCATCCCCCGCATTAACATATTCAATAACAATAGTAAAATGCAGGCCTACCACCAAATCAGTTTCACCTATCGTGAGAATTATACCAAACGCTGGGCTTTAGGCGCAAAAGTGAGTTTATTAAGTGGTATTGGCTACATGGAGTTTGACGCTAACAGGTCTTCGGCAAGCGTTAATTCGGCTACGATGGATATTGATATGGCCGCAAAATTCAGGCTTAACTATCCTAAAGGCGGCGAGTTTAATTTTAAAAACAGTTTACCTTATAAAAATTTGGGCGCAGCCATCACCATTGGCACTACCTACACCACCAAATCTGGTGTTTTTATGATGGCAAATATAAAAGACCTAGGCTTTATCAGATGGGGAAAAAATTCATACACAGGCTCTTTTGACGTCACTCAAAGCAACATTCAGCTTGTTGGCAATGCAGGAGAACAGGAGGAAGATAAACTTCAAAGGGCGCTAGATGATTTGGCAAAAGGCAACACCGAACAAAAACGTTTTATTGCTCCCATTAACAGTAGAGCTGATTTCCTCATCTCAAAGACTTTTGGTGCATACACCCCCAATTTAATTATCAGCAAACACTTTTTCAATAAATATGGTGAAGCAGCATTGGTAAACACCATCAAATCTGGCACCTTTTCTTTTAGTGCTATACCAAGCTATAATACAGATAAGAACTTTAGATTAGGGATACAGGGAATGATTCAAACGCCCAACTTCGAAATGTTTTTGGGCACTAACGACTTGATAGAAACTTATTATGCGGGCAAAGACATCATCAAAGGAAATCAGGCCGTTGAAACAGGCTATCATCGAGGCTCCGTTTATCTGGGCATGGCTTTTAAAATCGGTTACATCGTAGAACACCCAATGAATATGAGCTGGATGCCTGGCGTTGGTGATGGTCAAGAACGTCAGAGCTTCTTCGGACGTATTTTTGGCATATTCAAGAAAAAACAGCGCTAAACTTTTTTCTTTGGCGTGGTAAACACAAAATCCTTAAGGTAAAAAGGCTCAAAATAGGCTACATCTTCAAATGCTTTAGCTTGATAAGCTTCATAAGCTAAATTGCTCATGTAACTGGCACTATTAAAGTTCTCGGCGTAAAAATGTGCGTTAGGATCATCAATCACCGTCTTACATTTTTCGGCACCATCGCCAATAAAAGCTACGTAATTATTTTGCAGTTCCAATACAAAACTTTTATCGTCTACTATTTTGGCATGTGTATGTTCTATCTCCCCAAGCTTATGGTCAAATACCGCCGTGAATACTTCCATCCTTCTGGCATCAATCATTGGACATACCAAACCACCAAAATTAGGATGTTTTAAGAGGTATCCATTAGCCATCATTTTTAAAGTATTGATAGCGATGAAGGGCTTTTCTAAAGCGAAACACAATCCTTTAGCGGTAGAAACACCAATACGCAGACCTGTATAAGAACCAGGCCCTTTGCTCACCGCAACAGCATCCAAATCAGCATAGGTTAAACCAGCTGTTTTCATGGCCTCATCAATAAAAAGGGTAAGGTTTGAAGCGTGAATATTAGATGCTTTTTCTTCTTTAAGGACTACCGTTTCTCCTTTTACCGAGATGGCTACCGAACAAACGGGTGTAGCTGTTTCTATCTGAAGTATTGTTGACATATAGCGCAAATATAGCTGAATAATGGTTAACTGACAATTTAGATCATCGCGTCAGCCCTTGTCAAAGACTAGCCACTAGCGACTAACACCTAGCTCCTAATTAAGGTACCGGGTCATGTCCGTGTCCACCCCAAGGATGACAGCGGCCAATGCGTTTTAAGGTTAACCAACCACCTTTAAAAGGTCCGTGTTTTTTTATGGCTTCTACTCCGTATTGCGAACAGGTGGGTGTATACCGGCAACTTGCTCCTAACAAAGGAGACAGCAACCATTGGTACAATTTAATGATGCCCAAGAACAACCAAGAAAACAAAAGTTTAATGACCTTCATTATTGATTTGTCCTACTATTTTAACAAAAACCTGCTTTAATCTCTTTTCCAAGAAAGTATAAGGATGAATTTCTTTACCCACATATTGTAGAGACAAAAGCAATAGTTCACTTTTATCTACCAAATGCTCATATAAAAATACTTGCTTCTGTAAGCGATAAGCCTCTCTAGTTCGTCGTTTAATCAAGTTCCTATCAACGGCGTGTTTGTAGCGCTTTTTAGCTACGTTAATAACCACCTGAGCTGGATAACGATGAGGTTGGGCATCAAAGAGAAAAGTTGCCCTATAGGGATACAATAAAAAAGAAGAGCCTTTTTTGAATAGCAAGTCTAACGACTTTTTGCTACATAAACGCTCTTCTTTATAAAATTTATTCATTTTTTTTGATTGCTAAACTGCAGAAGCAAAATTAATCTGCCCTCACCACAAGGGTGGCAATCAAAAATTATGCTTTATGACGACGCTCGTCAGAAACTGTCAATCTTTTTCTTCCTTTTGCACGGCGAGAAGCTAAAACTCTTCTACCGTTTGCTGTAGCCATTCTTTCGCGGAAGCCATGTTTGTTTCTTCTCTTTCTTTGCGAAGGTTGGAATGTTCTTTTCATAACTATATAATATATTAACTAGAGTTTTTAATAAGAGGTGCAAATATAAAGCGATATTTTTAAAATTGCAACAGCAAATTAATTTATTTTTAAACTTATTGGTTTGGGTTAATGGTTAATTGGTGATTTGGTTAATTGGCAATTTGATTTTCAGTGCATTAGTTATTGGTTCATTGGTCATTAGTTCATTGGTTCATTGCCTGACATTGCAGCAAAAAAGCCCGACAGGCAACCTAGACCTATCGAGCTTCATTTATTAACTAACTACAAATTTTTCTTGTTTATGCTGCGCCTCTTATTACTCTTAATAAAATGGCCACAATAGCTATCACCAATAAAGCGTGTATAATGCCTCCCGTATAATAGCCTCCTAAAAAGCTAATTGCCCAAATGATTACCAAAATCACCGCAATTACATATAATAGATTTCCCATAATTCTGACGTTAAAGTTTTAAGTATAAAATTGTTAATTGATCTGATTTATTACTTAAACAAGCTGTTTTAAAAATTGTTCTGGATTTTTTTTCGTGGATAGAAAAAAGCCACAGATACACAGATTTTCGCATAAAAAACCTCGTAGTTTTTTAAACGGCGCAGCCCTCAACTTCACCATTGAGTAAATAAATAGACAAAAGTTAAACCTACGAGGTTTGAGATTGCCGATCCTCTTAACAGCTATTTATTTCGGGATTGTTTTATAACGGTTTAAGGTTCCCGCCTACGCGGGAATGACGCATTTATGAATGTAAGTGCGCTGATTTATTTTTAGATATATCCTGGTAATCGATTGCTTTTTGAAATTCCTCGCACACTCGGAATGACAAAAGGTCAAAGTCTCTACGACAAAGCACTTCAGCCGAGTTAACGTGGGGCGCTAGGCATTTCGCTTTAAGGTTATCTTCGATGAGCACTCCATGGCTCCCGCCTATGCGGGAATGACGCGTTATTGAAAGGACAGAATGAGACTGAATATTAAATTCCTAAAGCGGCTTTAAGCTTTACATAACCTGTTTTACTTACAGGCAGCCAAATTCCTGATTTAAGCAATACCACGTAGCTTTCTTTTTCTTTAAGTTCTATTTTGGTTACCTGAGCGAGGTTAATGATATAGGAACGATGAATGCGGATAAATTGAGCAGCATCCAGTGTCTGCTCAAAAAAGCTCATCGTTTTGTTCTTTTGGAAATTACCTTCGGTTGTACTCAATTTCACGTAATCATCATCCGCTTCTAAATAATGGATCGCTTCTACTGGAATAATCTTGATTACGCCCGCATTTTTAACCACCACCCTATTGTTTTGTGCTGGCGATAGCGATGCCGTTTCTAAAAGTTCCTGACTATTATCGCCTTTGGCCAATTTAGCAGGCAACTTATGCATAGCTTGCTCAAAGCGACCCTGTTCAATAGGCTTCAAAAGATAATCAACGGCATTCACTTCAAAGGCTTTAATGGCATATTCATCAAACGCCGTAGTGAATATCACAGCAGGCCGGTTTTCAACCAGTTCCAACATTTCAAACCCACTGATTTTCGGCATTTGAATATCCAAGAAAATCAAGTCGGGCTGGTGTTGGGTAATTGCTTTTAATCCCTCAAAACCATCGCTACATTCAGCTACTATCTCAACATCTGGAAAAGCCTTTAAATAATGCTTCACAATATCTCTAGCAAGGGCTTCATCATCAATGAGTATGGTTCTTATCATCTTTCTGAGGGATTTTTAGGGTAGTAATATACAAATTATTGTCCTTTGATTCAGCTTGCAGCAGGTTGCTATCCGCAAAAAGCAAGTACAATCTTCGCCTGATGGCCGAAAGTCCAAAACCAGTTCCTTTGGTTGCTGTCATCTCTGGGTCGTAAGGGTTGCTTACTCGAATCACCAAGGTACTTTCTTCCATTTTCACGTCCAAAGTAATGGTAATGGCTGTGGAAGTGTTGTACAAACCAAATTTAATGGCGTTCTCTACAATCGGCTGAAGCAAAGTTCCTGGCAGATAAAGGCCTTTAGTTTCTTCGGCAATATTTACTTCTACGCTCAATCGATGGCTAAAACGTACTTTTTCGATATCTAAATAGAGCTGTATGTATTCCATCTCATCGGCTACGCTTACCCAAACTTCATCATCACGTTTTAAAGTACCACGTAAAAAAGCCGCAAGTTTGGTAATCATGGTGCCTGCTTCTGTAGGATTTACAATGGTTAGGGCATAAACCGAGTTTAAACTATTGAATAAAAAGTGCGGCTGTAATTGGTGACGCAGTTTGTTCAGTTCCGCTTCTTTAGCCAAGTTTTGGGTAGCCAACATACGGGCCTGCATTTCCGACTGTTCTTCTAAGCGATACCATAGGATGTTGGCCAGTGCGCACCAAGCTAGGCACATGAAAGACACTGCCGCCTTAAAGATATCAGAAAGGTCTAAAAAGGCTACATAACTCGTTTGGTTAGCAAATAGGAAAGTTAAAACATATTTTGAAGCGACTACAACCGCCGCCGAAATTACTAAGGTTACTAGTAGTACATATAAGAGCTTTTCGTTTTTAGGTTGGTAATAGCCCAGCATATTGCTGATAATGATACAACCAAAGGCCAAGCATAAATTACTTACTACGCTATCAGCTACTGAAATTTGCCAAGAGAAATTAAAAAAGAAATACAAAACCGCAGCACAAGCCACTTGCCAGCATAACAAAATGATGCCTGCTATGGTCTTAATCTGCGGTTTTGATAGTGGTGTAGTTGTCAAGGTGTTTAGTTTTAGGTTTAGTGAAAAGATTAATAACTCTTAAACTCTACCCCTCCAAAAAGCACCACTCCTCTTATAATAATCAATTTATTTGCCTGTTCCGTTGCAGGATAAATGACTCTCTTATCATCTACCCCTCCAAATATGGCGGTCACTTCCGATTTGATTTGCCAAGTAGCAGGCACTACAATTTTTACGCCGCCAAATATGGCAGTCACATCCAATATAATCTGTCCTTCAAAATCAGATTGGGTCAAATTAAGGTCTCCACCACCGAATACGGCAACCACCTCACCTCCTTTTAGGTTTTTAGAGTAGATGACCTGATTGCTTCCGCCAAATACATTTACAGAATTAATATAGTCGTTGCTGTATTTGTCTTTTTTACCACCATTAATGGGCTCCACTGGTTCTGGCCCTGGTTCTGGTTCTTGCTCTTGCCCTACAGGATTTACGTATTCGAACTTATCAAAGCGCTCTTTTCTGCGTCGTCTTTTATCTCGGCAATTAGAAGCATCTTTAGGCTTAGCAATCAGATAAAGTCCAAGCGCTACAATGGCTATCGGCAGAGCTATGTGAGGCATTTCCAAATCATCAAAAATGTCATCTAAGGTAAAGTAACTACCTACCAGTACCATTACGAACCAACCGCTGCTCCTGAAATTATTACGGGCACCAACGAATAAACCGATGACCACTAGCCAAACACTCCAGCTAAAAACCCAGTGCGGTAAGCCAAAGCCAAAATTCCTTAGCAATAAAAGCCCACCAATACCCATGATGATGAAGCCTGCCCAAACTTTTCCTGAGCGATTAACCATATTTTTATTTTCTGTATTTTCCATTTGTCTTGTGCTATTTGATATGTCCAAAAGTATCTCAACCTTTTAGACCACACAACACGAGACGGTTATTTGCTATCCAATTATCGGTAAAATGCATTAATTTATCGGTAAAAATTTTCGTTAATTTGAAAACCATCGGTTAAATACAGACAAAGAAATGAAAACACTTAGCCTTATCCTCTTTCTGGCCCTTCCTATTTTTGTAAATGCGCAGGATTTAAGTCAACACTATAAGATTTACGACGTAAAGAAACATAAGACCATTAACTTGGATGATATTGTGGCTAATATGGCAAAAGCCGATGTGCTTTTCTTTGGCGAAGAACATAATGACTCAATAGGACATTACTTAGAAGTTACATTATTTAAAAAGCTGGCTACTGCTTATCACAACAAAGTAGGTTTAACGCTTGAGATGTTCCACACCGATGTACAGCCTGTGATTAACGAATATTTGGCAGGTATCATTACCGAAAAAAACTTCATTAAAGAAGGCAGGGCTTGGAACAATTACAAGGATTATAAACCCATGGTCGAATTCGCCAAAAACGAAGGAATTATGGTGATTGGTGGCAATGCGGCAGCAAGGTATAGCAATTCGGTCACTAAAAATGGCTTGGAGATTTTAAGCAAGTTACCTGCTAGTTCTAAGCAATTCCTACCTCCAAATGCAGTTGACACCTTAACTGGTAGATACTATGAAAAGTTTATTGACTTACTGGGCGGTCATGGCATGGGTGCTATGAAGGTTTACCAAACCCAAAACTTTTGGGATGCCACCATGGCTTGGTCTATCGCAAAATTTGCAAAGGAAAATAAGGGTAAAAAGATATTTCAGGTGAACGGTCGTTTCCATAGCGACGAAAAATTGGGCACTTATGCACAGCTTCAAAAGTTGGCACCAAAGTTAAAGGCTTTAAACATTGCTTCGTTTGCAGCGGAAGATTTTGAAAATCCTAACTGGGAAAAGTATCAAAACTTAGGAGATTACGTGATTATCACCGACCCTAAGGTGAAGAAGAGTTTTTAGCTAAATAGAGAACAATTAACTGCAAATATTGATTATTTCTTTCTTAGACATTGGATAGTAAAACCCTCTCTGGCTACGCCATCTCTCCTCAAGGGAGAGAGTGACATACTGCTTAACAAATATTGCTTTTCTCTCCCTTTGGGAGAGATGCCCACAGGGCAAAGAGAGTAAGATTTTATTCAAATTTTTGGCTTTTGGAAAATCGTTTTATGCCTAACATATTCAAAGATTTCTCCACTACGGTCGAAATGACGATGGATTAACGAGAGTTCTTTCTTTATTTCACCCAGCCTACTTTTAAACCGAAATAAAAACTACGACCAGGAGCTACGTTATAGTACCGACCTCCAAAACCATTGATATCATTCCCTAGACTATAGGTTTGGTTCAAAAGGTTATCTACCCCTGCAAATAATTGTACGGGTAAGTGTTTAATCTGTTTTTGATAGCCCAACTTAGCTGACACCAATTGAAAAGCATTGGCATATTGCGTATTGGCATCGTTAAGGGCAATTTTAGCAGTATGGTTAAAAGTCAGGAAAGCTAACAAGCCGTTTTTATGCTTGATATCGGCCATTAAAGTGTAAGTGTGCGGTGCCACTCCTGGCAAACGATTACCCGAAAAATCCTGATTTATCTGTACAAATTCATCGTATTTAAACTGATGCCAAGCATAGGCTCCTTGCAGCAATACCGATAAGGGTTGACTTTCTTTAAGCAATTGGTATGATAAACTTGCTTCTACCCCTTGTTGTTTGGTCTGACCTGCATTGATATAGTAATTAGCTCCCGCAGCATCTCTACGGGTCACCACTGCATTACTCAACAACATATGGAAATAGCTGGCATCCAAAAACAAACGTTGGTTAAACAACTTCCATCTGAAACCAGGTTCTATGTTCCAACCTTTTTCTGCTTCCAAAGCCAAATTATAGCTATTGTTATCCGCAAAAATCTCGCTACTTGCGGGAGGAGAAAATCCTTTGGCTACGTTGATATAAGTAGAAAAGTTTTCGTCGGCATTATAAAGCACCGCAAAACGTGGTTGTACCTCTCCACTAAACTTTTTATGGGCATTAATATTGGGTGTTTCGCTATTGCGAAGAAAATCAAGTTTAAGGTTATTGGTACTAGCGCCAACGGTAAACAACCATTTTTGCACCTGCCAGTTCGCTTGGGCAAATGCCAACCATTGCAACAAATCAAGTTTGTCATTGGTGATTTGATTTCCCTTGTTTCCTTGCAAGTTCCTGTAGGTTCTAGAACTGAAGTCGCCCTTTTGCAACTCACCCCCAAAATGCAACGAAATATTACTCACAGGTTCATAAACAAAAGCGGTTCTTCCACCCCAGTGTGGCTCTTTTTTTAACTCATAATTTTGGATAGCAGGGTTCTCTGTTTCATTGTAAAAACCATACAAGCTTGTCGTGTTTCGCCACTTCTCCTCAAAAGCATAACGATGCACCAAGCCAAGCAACAAAGCTTGCTGTTGTATACGGGCATTAGCTAGAATAGCACCTTGATTAGCGCCTACAGTTGGTCGGGCTTGTTTTGGATTGGTCTGATATTCTGCCAAAGTCAATGCACCAGGAGTTTGATAATTGAGGTCGCTATAAATGGCATGTATAGTTAAATTTGCCTTGGAAAAAGTAGGCAATTGGGTTTGATAACTTGCCACACGTCGTTTCATTTCCGTATGTACTCTGTAACCATCGGCACTTTGCTCTTCGTAGCTCAACAGGTGCTTGGGCAATTGTAGCTTCACATTATAATTCAACGTTCCAAAACTACCTCCACTGGCTCCCGCTTCTACCGCAGCGCTATTATTAACCGTAGGAGCATTAAAAAGCACTACTCCACCTGTACCAATACCGTACACACTACTTCCTGGGCCTTTAATCAGCTCTGCTCCACCCACATTGTAAAAACCCAACATATTTAACATGGAATTTCCACCTGGAGCGGTGAAAGGAATATCGTCATAATAGATTTTCACATTTCGTACGCCGTAAGGACTACGCACCGAGCTACCCCTAATGTTCAAACGATAGCTCCCTGGTGAACGCTCTTCCATACGAGCGCCAGGCGTAGCGTTGATGGCCTGCAACACATTCGTATTGGCATAACGTTGCAGTTGCGCTAAACCTATTTTGTTTACCGCCGTTGGCGTGGTCATTAAGGTTTTGCTACCATAAGCGTTAATTACTACACTGTCTAACGTTAGCTTATCGCTCTTAATAGTGTCTGCCTTTTGCGCCCAAAGAGGAAAACTAAGCAACTGAAATACGATAGGTAAAATGAAACGAGTTGATATGCGCATGGGGTTCAGAACAAATAATTAGAGGCTTTGTTTAGGTTGAATTTAGTGAAAATGGTCGCCCGAAAAATAATACCACTGCTCTTTTTCTTTTTTAAACTGCGAACGTTCATGATGAACATACTGCTGCAATCCTTTCTGATAAAAAGCCTTAAACTCCACCACATTCTTTTTGGCAGAAACAATTTCCAGTTTTAGCCAATGATTGGCCTTGGCCCATTGCGCCATATCTGCTTTATTATATAGATATCTTTTAGCGGGATGGGTAGTATCCCATAAATAGTCTATCAAATGCAAAGCATAGGCACTATATCTCGACCGCATGAGCAATTCGGCACTTGGCGCAAGCGCTTCTTTTAAATGGTAAGTTTCACAGCATTGGGCATAAGGCTTGCCCGACGAACAGGGACATATTATTGTTGACATCCTTCAAAAATACATTAAAAAGAAAATTTAGCACACTACAAAAGTTGCTTTTTTGGACGCTAATTATATTTTTGTAATAAAACATCGCACAAACTAAATATCAAAGCCCTTGCAAACCACCCGTACAATTCCCGCGAATGAAACTGAAAGGTTAGCCAGCTTATTTGAGCTTGACCTTGACTATACCGCTTTAAACGATGTCTTTAAAGACCTGAGTTTTTTGGCGGCTAAAATTATAGGCACAGAGATTTCCCTGATTTCGTTTATTGACTCCTACACGCAATGGATTGTTTCGCGCTTTGGTTTAGACGTATATCAAACCCCAATAGATGATACGCTTTGCCAATTTACCTTAATGGAGGAAGACCATCTGGAAATTGAAGATTTATCCAAAGACCAGCGCTTTCTTTCTGAGGATTTTATTGGCGAACCCATGAACCTTAAGTACTATTTTGGCATCCCGCTTAAGTCGGCCAATGGCTTTAATATTGGCTCATTATGTGTGATAGATAATAAACTTCACGGTAAATTATCTGAGGAAAAAATAGAACAACTAAAAATAATAGCCCGTCAAATCATTGCCCGAATTAATGACGCCAGCAGCATTAAATCATTGCAGAAACAATTAAATTCGCAAACAGATGCCTATAAAAAAGTAGCCCATGATATTAGAGGACCTATTGGAGGTATTATTGGCCTAGCTGATATGATTGCTGGTGACTTGGATGAATTTCCGAAAGATGAATTGCAAAACATCATAGGCATGATGGGTAAAAGTGGTCAATCTGTATTAGATTTGGCCGATGAAATTTTAAAAAGTTCCCTTGAAAAACTGAATTGTACAGTCGAGGTTTTCAACTTAAGAATCTTTAAGGAGAAGCTAGACAAATTATATCAACCACAAGCTTTTAACAAGCAAATCAATTTAGAGGTAGAAATTAATATTGCCTTTGAAACCATATCTATCAAAAAGGATAAACTCATGCAGATTGTTGGCAATTTGATTTCGAATGCCATCAAGTTTACGCCTAATGATGGCAGCATTAAGGTATTGCTGGATCTGTTTCTGGAAACCGACAAAAAAACACTGATTTTAGAAGTAAGGGACAGCGGAACGGGCATTGGCCAAGAAGCAATTGATGAAATTTTAGAAGGCACTGCCGAAAGTAGCGATGGTACTGTTGGCGAAAAGGGCTATGGATTTGGCCTGCCTATGGTGCGAAAACTATTGAACGACCTTAATGGCGAAATGAACATCGAATCTAAAATAGGCCAAGGCAGTTGTTTCAAAATCAGGATTCCTTCGATATAGCTTTGTATATTTTTCACGAGACTTATGAAGTTTAGAGTAGTTAGACTTACGAAGTTTTGAAAACTTCGTAAGTCTAAATCAAAGCAATGGCTTTGCCTTTCTAAAACTTCGCAAGTCTCAGATATAAAAAGCATCTCCCTTACCTCTTTTGACACGTTTTTGTCATATTGAGCACCTCCTTCCACAAAATAAAAACTTCCGATATTACGACTTGTTTTAATAGTGAACCTTTCAATTTTTTGAAAGTTCATCACAAATTAAAACTTATCATTTATGTCATTACTATTAAACAAAGTAGCCTTGGTTACTGGAGCTGGTTCAGGCATCGGTAAAGCCATTGCTGAAGCTTATGCACGTGAAGGTGCTAAAGTAGTCGTATCAGACATCAACGAAGAACATGGAAATGCCACCGTAGCAGAAATCCAAAAAAGTGGTGGAGAAGCCCATTTCATTAAAGCGGATTCGAGCATCGCCGAAGACAATAAAAAATTGGTAGCTGGTACGGTAGAAAAATATGGCAGGTTAGATATTGCCTGCAATAATGCTGGTATTGGCGGCCCTGCGGCACCCACTGGTGAGTATGATATTGCTGGCTGGGACAAAGTAATTGCCATTAACTTAAGTGGGGTATTTTACGGTTGTAGATACCAGTTGGAACAAATGGAAAAAAATGGCGGTGGCAGCATTGTAAACATGGCATCTATTCATGGTACGGTGGCTGCACCTAATAGCGTGGCCTATACTGCGGCCAAACATGGTGTGGTTGGTTTAACTAAAAATATTGGTGCCGAATATGGACAGAAAAATATTCGCTGTAATGCCGTGGGCCCAGGTTATATTCGTACACCTTTATTAGATAACAATTTAGATGAGGCCAGCTTAAAAGCTGTTGCTGCTAAAGCAACGATGAACAGATTGGGGACTCCCGAAGAAGTAGCAGAATTGGTGGTATTCCTTAGTTCGGATAAAGCATCGTTTACGACTGGTGCTTATTATATAACCGATGGTGGTTATACGACTGTTTAAAGGAACGAAAATTTAAGAAGTAGACAAATAATGTGAGTTCGGAAAAAAAGACCTTCTACTCATTATAATTGGACTTTTAGACTTAATACATAAGTTTCCTGCTACTATTTAAGGTTCTGTCGCTTCGCGGACAAACTTTTATTCATTAGTTATGATATCTTAAATGGTATTCATGCTTGCTTCGCAGGTTTCCTATAGATGAAAAAAGTATGCAAAACCGAAACATAGTGAGCTCATTTATACCTTTAAAATCATATAAACAAATAAATAAAAATCCACGGCTGCGCCCTGTTCTCTTAAAGTCAGTAATAAGGCTTATTAGTGCATTCCGAACAGGCCAAGGCCGATTTTAGTAGAACGAAGAGGCTTTGCTAGGGCCAGAGATATTTAAAAATGGCAAAACGCTTATTCCAAACTCAGGTTAAACAGACTTACGAAGTTTAGAGTAATTAGACTTACGAAGTTTTTGAAACTTCGTAAGTCTTTTAGATTCCCGCATTCGCGAGAATGACGATGGAGGGAAAGACTATTTCTTCACTTGCGCTGCTTTGATCTTAGCGGCAATTACTCTCCAATCGTAGAAATGAAAAGTTCTATCGGTACTCATCGCAACAAAAATACCTTCTGGATATTTAGCTCCTAAGTTTACCGAAACTGCATCAGCACCATCCGTTTCCATGGCGCTCACTGGTATTTCAGTAATGAGGTCATATTGATTAGCATTGCCTTTGCTACCCTCACGCGGATAAACCATAAAGCTTTGTGAACCTTGGTTTGACACTAATAAGTAACCTGTTTTCTCTCCAGTTTTATAAATGGCAATTCCTTCGTGGTCTGCCGAGAAACCAGTTTTAGCAAATAGCGCCAATTCTTCGTTATTATTCGCTGCTGGGTCTACCCAATATTTACGTACGCCTACTTGCTCATCTGAATAATAAACATAACCTAACTCGTTATCTACGGCAATGGCTTCAATCTCTTTTTTACTGCTGTATTTTCCAAATTTGCGCACCAATTTGGCTGCGATATGACCATTCCCAGCATCAGCCAATTGATATTGCCATAAATAACCGTCCGTTGGTCCTGTTTTTCTACCTACAATGGCAAAAATAGCTTGGTCGCTTGGGCGGGTGTACAAAGCGACACCCATAGGGTCACGCTCGGTTTCGCCAGTAAACACTTCAATACCACCATTATCAATAGGCAATAAATCAGGTAGACTAAAAATTCTTATTTTATTGGCCTGACGTTCGGTAGTTACAGCGATATCCACTTTTTTACCGCCAAGCATAATGCCATAGGCAATGTCGACATTGTTGGGGCGTTGTATCCCGCCTACTCTTTTCACTATCTTACCAGACAAATCAAAGGCGTATAAAGCACCGTCTTTATCTTTATCTGTACCAATCACCAAACTTTTGCTGGGGTCAGTTGGGTTAATCCAAATGGCAGGGTCATCGGTATCGTGCATTACCTTTTCGGTAACTACCGTTGCCTGTACGGTGTTGGGATTATTGGTGTTTTTTGATTGAGGATTTTTTTGGGCACATGCACCTAAAGGCAAAATGGCCAATGCTAAAAAATATTTGCTTAGTGTATTCATTTAATATGGTTAGTATGCACAAATGTTGTGCATAAGGGTTATTAAAACAAAAAAATAGCGTTACAAATAGTGAACAAGCCTTTACAAAAAAGCAACGCTGTTTTAAATAGATTGTATAAATGCGGTTAAACTAGCGCCTTGCTCCAATTTAAGTTTTTTGCGCAGCCTATAACGTGCTACACGCAAACTATCGGTGGATACGCTTAGCAGTGCGGCGATATCCGTGGCATTGATATTAAGTTTGATCAGAGAAATGAACTTGATATCGGTCGCGGAAAGACCTGGATTAATTTGCTGCAAGCGGTCGAAAAACTCTTGGTTAATTTCTTCGAAAATCCTTCTAAAATCGTCCCAATAAGCATCTTTATGAAAGTTCTGATTGATTTTGTTCAACAGACTACGCAGTTCCTTTTTATAGCTTCGCCCGTCACTTTTAATCATTTCAGCAAGGGCATCCCTAATGTCTTCCAGCAATTGATTTTTTTGAATGGTTTGCAGGGTATGGGCCGTGATTTCTTTGGCTTTGGTATGCAGGTTTTCTTTCAGATGTTCTTCCTGCATTTTTTTGTTGTTCAAATCAATCTCCATCAGCTCCTGCTTGGTCTTCAAAATCTTTTCTTCACGCTCCCTAATTTCACGCTCCCTTAAAATACGATGGCGTTGGTTGCGAATAATAATGGCTGCGACCAAAATAAACACCACGGCCGCAATGCCCGAAGCAATGTAAATGGCCCAAGCGATTTTTTCTTGACGTGCCATTTGAGCAATCTGCAGTTCTTTTCTATCCAAACCATAAATCACCTTCAACAATGCCTCTTGGTTTTTACTTTCTTCTGAATAGGAACTCAAGAAGTATTGTCTGCTCAACTCCAGATAATAAAAGGTGCTATCGCTTTGCTTCAAGAAGCTAAATGTTTTACCTAAATCACGGTAGGCACTACTTAAACGGCTATATGATTTGGTGCTTTTGGCCAGTTTCTCTGCTTTGCGGGTATAATGCAATGCTTGGGTATATTGTCCCTGCTTACGGTACACATCACCCACGTTGTTGTAGGAGTCAATCAGCATTTCGGTATTCCCGCCCTGTTCAAACCAAGCCAAAGCTTTCGAGAAATGGAAATAGGCCTTATCAAACTGCGATTTATCTTCGTAGATGCTGCCCAAATTCTCATGCACCAACGCTACTCCTTCGGCATGGCCTATGGCATCAAACACTTGCATAGCCTTTTGCTGATAATAGTAGGCGCTGTCGTAATTAAGCACTTTCTCGTAAAAATGGCCCAAATTGGCATAGGTTTTGGCAATACCCGTGCTATCTTTAAACAACTGATAAGTACTTAGTGCCTTGAAATAAGACTGCTTGGCTTCTTTCTGCTGCTTGGTGATGAGGAATAGCAATGCCAAATCGTTCAAATTATCCGCCGTTTGCTTCTCGTTTTTATGGGCCCTGAAAATTTCATCGGCCTTAATGTGATAGCTTAGGGATTGGGTAAATAAACCCATTTGGTAGCAGATTTGCCCCATTTGCTGTAAGGCTCTTGCTTCTCCCTGTAAATCGCCGCTACTTTTTGCTTGCTTATAAAGTTCGTTTTGTTTGATGAACAAAGCATCTGATGGCGTGGTTAGTCCACTAGTGCCATGACCAATTTCTTTGATAGCAGTGGTATTTTGTGCAAGGAGGTTTCCCCCTGCACAAAATACGCTTAAAATCACTAACATGGCTTTAAGCAATTGGTTCTTTTTACTGCTAACGTTCATCATTAAAAACAATTAAAAATCAAACTTAACGCCTAGGTTATATCTCGGACGGTAATATTCTATCTGTCTGCTTTGGTTGCTCAAGCCT
>NZ_JAELTX010000363.1 GCF_016429065.1 Pedobacter sp. ASV17 | reverse complement strand
CGATGGGCCCTCGGCGCAAAACCTGGGCTACAAAGCGTACGAGCTGTATCAGCTCTTGCCAGAATATTACCATATGCACCGGATTTGTTCATCTTTATTCGACATCAGCCCACCGCTGGCGCTCATAAGAACCTTGTCGCGTTGGGATTGGTGCCGGAAAAACTGGACGATTCCTCACCACAACCTGATGACGCAATTTTATTAGCAAGCCTGCTTTCGATATGGAGGTTATTGAGTTTCGATCTGCGAGCCTTTAGCTCCTACGCCTCACCTGCTCTCATGCAGCGGCTGTTTGAGCATGAGAACCGGGCTGTCAGATATCTTGCTATCCGAGTTTTCTGCCAGCTGCTTCACGCCTCTGACCTCAAGCTGGAAGCTCTCATAAAGTCCCATATTGGAGATGAAGCTATTTTGGGAGACTTTGACGGCCTCACCATTGATTATGGTTTCCTTTCCCTCCACGAACA
>NZ_JAELTX010000362.1 GCF_016429065.1 Pedobacter sp. ASV17 | reverse complement strand
ACAGGGGTCTTTGCACCACCGGATCGCGGATCGCGCAGCTGAGCGTCCAACCGGTTCATTGCGCCTTGTTGGGCCGCCCAGTGTGCTTCTCTGCTTAACTCTTTGTCTTAAAGCTTGACTCCTTAGTCTGATTTCTTCCTTGATTGGGACATTTAGCGGGGGCCTCGATGGTGTGAGGTCTGTGGGCTGCACACGCAGCTCGAAAGAGGGGAATGAAATCACAGAAACATGAAAACTATTAGTGCTCTCCGCGTTTCTCGTCCCATGTTTGTATGGTATTCCTCGGCACATGTAAAATGCCCAATTGAACCCCATGAACCCCCCTGTCAACCTCCTATCTACGCCGAGAATGCACTGCTCATTGCCAACGCTCACTACACAAACAAGTCCTCTCAAAACATGTACATTTCACTCGTGCTTACCCGAAAGCCAGACTCCAAAATGCGGTACGGGCCCCCGATCTATCT
>NZ_JAELTX010000361.1 GCF_016429065.1 Pedobacter sp. ASV17 | reverse complement strand
GCCATACCATTCCTTGGTGCGCATGGCGTACACGTTGAGCTCCTTGTCCATGTCGTCCAGAAGCTTGATGGCCTGGATAATCATCGAGTCGATCTTGTCGGCGGAGAATTTGAGCTTGTGGCGCGACATGGAGTGCGACAGACCCAGAGACATGCGGTCGACATTTTCCTGTGCAAGTCCGGGGATCAAAGACGAAAGATGCTCACGAATGCCTCGGAAGACATCCATTGTGTTGGACCCGGAGATGGGAGAGATGTTCAGGTCGGGAAGGTTGGAGATGGCGGTGCCCAACTTCATGTCGGCGACGGCAATCGAGGCCTTTTTCTCGGCCTTGAGGTCCTCGAGAATCGACGCCAACAGCTCAGGAACCTTGCCCTCCTTGAGAGAAGCAGCCTCTTCGAGAGCCATGGCGGCGCTGTCAAACTTGACAAACTTCTTCAACTTGAGCCTGTATGAAAACTATTAGC
>NZ_JAELTX010000360.1 GCF_016429065.1 Pedobacter sp. ASV17 | reverse complement strand
CTACTGCGTAATTCTGCAAGCCACGCAACTTCGCAAGGACGACCTCTCTCCGTTTGACGCAGCTCCTGAGAAGCGCCGGCCTCATTCAATCGGTATAGATTTCTGTCACTACGCAGTCGACACACTCGTTGTCCAGTAGCCGTCTCAGCCGTTGGTTACTCGGGAAGCTCCCCCAACAAGACGTTTGAGACGCCACAGTCAGCCCTTGTTCCAACCAACATTGCGACCAACCGCGTTGCATCCATCGTCTCCCGTCTCATCGACTTTACTTGGACAGATCCCATGGCTCAATACCGAGACCCAACTTTTACAATTCATTTGAACCTCCTTTATTTCTCCCTGCGGTAGGCTCTGCCGGGCTGAATACTTCCTATTGTCTCTCCACGCCTCCCTTGAGGTCGCAACCAAAGTGTCCAAAAAGACCTTGGTCCCGCCCCCACAAACGAGTGACTCTCGCCATCTCATCC
>NZ_JAELTX010000359.1 GCF_016429065.1 Pedobacter sp. ASV17 | reverse complement strand
CTGATGAGGCTCCGTCTTGCTGGGTCGGCTACTAGGCTCTCGGTCGCCAGAGCGGGTCACCAGGAGCGATCTTCACCTACTCTGCTCAATTCGGTATACCGTCGTAGTGGACGGGACAACTCGCATTACGCAGCAATTATATGGCGCACAGAGACGACGCCCCATTGCGTCAATCCACCAATCTTATTAGAGACAGCCACTGCTCGGCGCCAGGTCAGGGTGTCTTGCCTAATAGACCCCACGATGATGCCCACCGCCACCTCCCACACGGAGTTGTCGGAACAACTTGACCAGCTTATGTTCCGTTTGTTGGTTTCTCTCTCTTTATTGCTCGTACAACGGCAATAATTTTTGACAAGACTCGATAGCCCGTTCTGGGCCTGGTTGGGGCCAGGTCATGCGAATAACTCCGGGGGCGGAGTACGGGGAACCTTGTAGGTCATCTGTTTATTGCATCGCCAATCAGC
>NZ_JAELTX010000358.1 GCF_016429065.1 Pedobacter sp. ASV17 | reverse complement strand
GCTACTACCACTACAGCTACAGCGTCGTCCGTGGCTGCGACCGCGTCGTCCCCGTCGACATTTACGTCCCCGGATGCCCGCCGACCAGTGAAGCGCTCATGTACGGCATCTTCCAGCTCCAGCGCAAGATGCGCAACACCAAGATTACCCGCATGTGGTACCGCAGGTAAAGCTCCATTTGCTTGCTTGGAGCGGTCTGGCGCGTTGTTTTTGATGGTAAACCGGTTTTGGTGGTGAGGATGATCGGCAAGGATTTGTGAGAGAAATGGACAGCGAGAAGAGGTGCAATGTCATATATTTCTGCCTGGGGTGCAGCAGAAGCGAGGAAGTGCTGGCTCCAGAGCAGAGAACCTATCTTATTTTCCTTTGTTAACATGCGGGTAATAAGAGCCCGCTCAAAGAGTTCTTTTTTTTTTTTGAAATTATTCTGGTACAATGAATGGTAGTAGATTTAGCTACTGAAATATAC
>NZ_JAELTX010000357.1 GCF_016429065.1 Pedobacter sp. ASV17 | reverse complement strand
GATTTCTACCCGCGCGTTGTGCACGGGGAAGCTGACGTCTAGGTGGCCCTGGTAGTTTGTGTCGCGGACGAGCTTCTCGACCTTGCGCCGCACCTGGTCAAAGTCCCAGCCTGAGATGCGGCGCTCTACCGTAAAGCTCTTGAGCCCGGCCCGGCTGGCGCAGAACCTGTGACACCACTCGTCCACGCCCGGGAGGCCCGTCTCTGCTAGGCCGCTGCCGCCAAAGCCCGGTGCGCGCTCGGCAAAGACGGTGCCGCGACGGACTTTTTCAAAGTTGCTCACTGTTGCTAGCTCCCGCCACGATTGCTGGCGGCGGACGTCGGTGTATAGCAGGCTCGTCAGCTCGATTTCCACGTCAAAGTCCACCACCGTCTCTTGCTCCGACTTGTCATTGTTTCGGCGTGTCTCGGTGTGCGTGCCGCGGATATGCGCAAACGGTCGCGGCGGACTCGCGGCCAGTATGTCGAGC
>NZ_JAELTX010000356.1 GCF_016429065.1 Pedobacter sp. ASV17 | reverse complement strand
ATGGAGCACGGCCAAACCAGTGAGAGAGGCTTTACCAGCGGCGGCCCATGGCCTGCTGCATTCTGGCGGGAGACACGGACGGAGGCGGGCTGGACATGGAGATGCCAGTGAGCGGGTTGTTGATGGGGATGGCGTTGCGGCCGCGGGTGGCAGCGGGCTGGTGGAGTTTTAAGCTCGAGTGGAAGCTCTGCATGGTAGGGGGGACGAAAGAGGGAGAGGTAGAGTTGAGAGAGAAGCCGGGGGCAACAGACTGAGAGTGTTGCGTCGGCGAGGATTCTGGCGAGTTGCTGGCCAGAGACGAGCGTTCCGAAGCACTGGAGATGGAAACCAACTGTGGCAGGGCAGGGTCAGAGACGGTGGGGGAGGAAGAGCGGGAGCCGAAGGGGCTGCTACTCACGTCGCTCTCGGTAAGCAGACCGGGACAAAACTCTAGGTCGTCTTCGAGCTCGAATGAGCGGCTGTCTCTTAT
>NZ_JAELTX010000355.1 GCF_016429065.1 Pedobacter sp. ASV17 | reverse complement strand
ATCCAAGTTTGCAATGGCTGAACTAGAGAAGGCGGTAGCAACCGTCCATGCCAAACTGGGAGATGGCTTTCGTAAAAATACACAAGACGCAGAAAACGGCCAACAACAGTACCGGGATATATTGAACAGCGTGAACAACGTTGCCGCTGAGATTAAGCGCGCAGTACACTCCGGCCAGGATCACGATCATGACAAGTCCGAGGAGCTACGTGGAGCAGTCAAGGCTGAGCAGGCTCGTGTTGCGGCTTTGCAGGAGAAGGTTAACCTGCTTGAAGAAGCAAAAGAGCAGGAGGCTCGGCAGAGGGCTAAGTGGCAAAGCGTCATGGCTACTATTGAAACTACTCATTCACGACAGGAGATGCTTCTGAAACAGTTTGACCGCTTCCGTAATGTTCCAGAACGACTGGAGGAGATATGCGACATCAGCACCTCAATCCAAGGCACAGCACATTATATGAGCAACGAACAGC
>NZ_JAELTX010000354.1 GCF_016429065.1 Pedobacter sp. ASV17 | reverse complement strand
GTCTCTTGCGTTTGCTGCTGTAGGCCAGGGTTAGCATTGGAAGCTTGTGATACTGGGAATGGAAGCAACTCACCTTGGTCTGTTGCGTCTCTCCTTGCGACTCGGCCAATAGCCTTTGAATATTCTCCTCAGAGACACCTTTTGTCTTTAGAAACTCGGCCTGTTTCTCGCGCGACGAGGATCTAACCTCGTCGGTGTCGAGAAAGCGGCGCGCAACAGCAAGCGTGTCGCCATTGTCGCTGTCGGAAGCAGCCGTTGGCGTAGCCGGTGCATCAGACGCCGATTGCTTTGCGCGCTGCCATTCGGGGATGCCGCTGGCTTGTGAGTCGTCGTCTGGGTTGCTCATTTTACTTGCGAGAGCTTCTGCAAGCACAGGAATCGGACTGGAACGTTTTCTGTACAGGTTTTGTAGAAATGTAAATGGGCGAGGTCGGCTTTGTCTTGTGAGAGGGAATACGTCTGGCGGATAA
>NZ_JAELTX010000036.1 GCF_016429065.1 Pedobacter sp. ASV17 | reverse complement strand
TTACAATCAGCCATTATTTGCTAAGGTCAATAGCTGGGGTAGTTAGTGATTTTTTCAGCCCCTCCATTCCCGTCATTTCGACGACCGAAGGAGGAGAAATCTAACGGTTCGCTGTTTGCTGGTAGATTTTAGGCTAGTCAAGCTCGTTAGATTTCTCACTATGTTCGAAATGACGGTAACGGGATTGCCATGATATCAGTTGGTTTCATTGATTTTTTTCACTGCTTTACAATCAGCCATATATTTGCTAAGGTCACTAGCTGGGGTAGTTAGTGGTTTTTGCAGCCCCTCCATTCCCGTCATTTCGACGACCGAAGGAGGAGAAATCTAGCACTTCTTTGTTTGCTGGTAGATGTTTTAGGCTAGTCAAGCTCGTTAGATTTAATCACGTCTCTTCTTGCCCTGCTGCAGTTTTATAGAGTTGTAGCTAAGGTGGGCCAAGCAGTCTTGATTTTGGTTACCTTTTCATCTATGAGCAAGGTAAAAGAAAGAATACAAAAACTTACTGCCTATATTTAGGTTAATCCCTAAAACGTATCTTTGTATATCATGAAGTTCAAACTAATTTCCGATTATAAACCCACTGGCGATCAACCTGGAGCAATCACTCAACTGGTTGAAGGCGTGAATGCTGGCGACCACTATCAAACGCTTTTAGGAGTAACAGGTTCTGGTAAAACATTTACGGTAGCCAATGTGATTGAACAAACCCAGCGACCAACGTTGATCCTTAGTCATAACAAGACTTTGGCGGCGCAGTTATATGGCGAAATGAAACAGTTCTTTCCAGAAAATGCGGTGAACTACTTCGTGTCGTACTACGATTACTATCAACCAGAGGCGTACATGCCCACCACCAACACCTATATTGAAAAAGACTTACAGATTAATGAGGAAATAGAAAAATTGAGGCTGAGATCTACCTCGTCCTTAATTTCGGGACGTAGAGACGTGATCATCGTGTCTTCCATTTCGTGTATTTACGGTATGGGTAACCCCGAAGATTTTTCGAAATCGGTATATCGCTTTGGCGTAGGTACCCGAGTAAGTAGAAATGCCTTTTTACACCACTTGGTGGAAATTCTATACGCCCGTACCATCAATGATTTTAAACGCGGAACTTTCCGTGTAAAAGGAGATACCGTAGACATCTATCCAGCTTACATGGACCATGCTTATCGCATTTCCTTTTTTGGAGATGATATTGAAGAACTATCGGCCATTGATCCCGTAACGGGAAAAACGATTGAAAAATTGGAGGACATCGCTATCTATCCAGCTAACCTTTTCGTCACACCAAAAGATCGCTTTAACCAATCTATTTGGGGAATACAGGAAGAACTGGAGGTGCGTAAAAACCAATTATTGAACGATGGCTTGTTATTAGAGGCTAAACGTTTGGAAGAAAGGGTGAACTTCGATATCGAAATGATGAAAGAGCTAGGTTATTGCTCTGGAATTGAAAACTATTCTCGTTTTTTTGATGGTCGTACACCAGGGATGCGTCCCTTCTGTTTGCTAGATTATTTTCCAGACGATTATTTGATGGTGATTGATGAGAGCCACGTAACGGTACCGCAAATTAGGGCCATGTACGGTGGCGATAGGTCTCGTAAATTGTCGTTGGTAGAATATGGATTCCGTTTACCTTCAGCTTTGGATAACCGTCCGTTAAATTTTGAAGAATTTGAAAACCTAGCCCCTCAAACCATTTATGTGAGTGCTACACCAGCCGATTACGAACTTCAAAAATCAGATGGGGTAGTGATTGAACAAGTAATTAGGCCAACAGGTTTGTTGGATCCAGTAATAGAAATCCGTCCAGCCATTAACCAAGTGGATGATTTGTTGGACGAAATCGATAAAACCATCAAGCAAGGAGATCGGATTTTGGTAACCACTTTAACCAAGCGTATGGCCGAAGAACTGACGAAATACATGGACAGATTGAATATCAAATGTCGTTACATCCACTCCGAAGTAAAAACCTTAGAAAGGGTAGAAATTTTACGTGGATTGCGTTTGGGTGAGTTTGATGTTTTGGTAGGGATCAACCTTTTGAGAGAAGGATTGGATTTACCAGAAGTAAGTTTGGTCGCTATTTTAGATGCAGATAAAGAAGGGTTTTTACGTTCTGATAGGGCATTGATTCAAACCATTGGTCGTGCAGCCCGTAACGATAGGGGAAGAGTGATCATGTACGCTGATGACATTACCGATTCTATGGAGCGTACCATTACGGAAACTAACAGACGTAGGGAAAAGCAAATTGCTTACAACTTAGAGCATGGTATTACCCCTAAAACGGTAGGCAAATCGAAAGCTGAAATTATGGAGCAAACCTCTGTATTGGAAGTTTCGGAGAAACAGAAAGCAAGGGCAAAAGCTTATGTAGAAGTGGATGAGGTAAGTATGGCTGCCGATCCAGTGGTACAATACATGACCAAACCAGAGATGCAAAAAGCCATTGACAAATCTCGTAAGGATATGCAAAAAGCAGCCAAAGACATGGACTTCTTGTTGGCGGCTCGTTTACGTGACGAGATGTTTGCACTGGAAAAAGTTTTTGAAGAAAGATTCAGCAAATAAGAGGAGACGGCCTTATGCTTTGCAGTGACACTCCTATTTCCGTCTTTGCGAGGTAGCGCCTGTCCCGCACTTTTTTCGGGAAAGCAATCTCAAGGCGAGTATATTTTTATCAGAATTTAAACAGTTTCTATGACTAAGAAAATATTAAGCATTGTATTGATCAGCATCAGCAACTTGCTTTATGCACAGAACGAACCTCAAATAGTTGTTCCTATGGGTGGCAATGCCTATACCAGCGTAGATCATGATAAAACCATTACCCGAAATGGAATTGCCAATTGGAATAATAGCAACATTATTTACAAGGTATACGTTCGCTTAACACAACCAGGAGAGCTAAAGGTAGCTTTTGATAAAGTAACCGAAGTGGAAGGAAATAGCCAGCTTAGCGTGGGGATCAACAACAAATTCCAAACGGTTGAATTGACAGAAGGAAAGAATACTCCTAATGAAATAGGTTCATGGCAAGTAAAGGATACGGGTTACGTAGCCATTATTCTTAAAGGGCTGAAAAAGACAGGCGAAAAATTCCCTGATATTGGAGGGCTGATTTTATCAGGAAGTGCCATTACCGCACAAACATCTTATGTGAAAAACAATGAAGGTAATTTTTTCCATTGGGGAAGAAGAGGTCCGTCAGTGCATTTGAATTATCAATTGCCAGCTCAAATTCAAGCAGAATGGTTTTATAATGAGTTGACGGTGCCAAAAGGCGAAGATGTGATAGGCTCGTATTTTATGGCCAATGGATTTGGTGAAGGCTATTTTGGTATTCAAGTGAACTCTGCTGCCGAAAGGCGGGTGTTGTTTTCTGTTTGGAGCCCATTTACTACCGATAACCCCAAAGATATTCCAGATAGCCACAAAATCTTGATGTTAAAAAAAGGAAAAGAGGTGCACACTGGTGAATTTGGTAATGAAGGCTCAGGTGGACAAAGCTACCTTAAATACAATTGGAAAGCTGGCAATACCTATAAATTTCTGCTGCGGGTTACACCAAATGCAAATGTTAAAGACAGCACCACCACCTATACCGCTTACTTTTTTGCGCCAGAGCTTAACGAATGGCAATTGGTGGCATCTTTTAAGCGACCAAAAACCCAAACCTACCTAAAAAGACCGCACTCCTTTTTAGAGAATTTTATCCCAGCTTATGGTGATCGTTCCAGAAAAGTATTGTTTAACAATCAATGGGTATGCGATACCAAAGGCAACTGGATTTCCCTAAACACTGCACGTTTTACAGTCGATAACACAGGCAATGTCAATTACCGTAAGGACTATGCTGGGGGCTTAGATGGTGACAGTTTTTATTTAATGAACGGAGGTTTCTTTAATCATTTTACACCTGCTAAAACCATGTTTAGCAGAAAAGAAACTAATAAAAAACCTCAAATTGATTTTAGCAAACTCTCATAACTATTGGTTAGGAGTTGATATTATAGTAAAATGCAAGGACAGAATAGAAAAGATATTTACCCAGGTTTGGAAGTGGGGATCATCCTTAAGAAAGACCAAAGGAGTGGGAACGTGACTTATGGCGTGGTTAAGAATTTATTGACTTCGGCCACGTTTCATTCAAGAGGAATAAAAGTACGTTTAGAAGATGGGCAAATCGGTAGGGTTTGCGAAATCGTAGAGGAATACTGATCAAGATAGTTCGATGGTAAAAATGATCTGCTATCAAACAACTACGTGTCTATGTGGTTATATTTATGCAATTTAATTGAACCACATAGACACGTAGAAAACAAAATAGTGTGGCTTGTCATTCCTTTAACGTAACGGGATAAGTCCTTTTTTGTGTGCAGTAAAAGTTAAATAATTAACTTCGAATTGTAATGAAATTGCAATGAAAAGCGTTATTTGAAACAAAAAGCTGTAGGCAAAGTCTATATTTGTAATAAGAGTAAAAAAATGGGATACATATTAAATTTTCTATTAATAGCGATAATTGTTTTATGGGTAATTAGATTACTGGTAAGGATGATATTTCCTGCTGTAATCAGAAATGCCTTTGGCAATATGCAAAACCAAGCTCAACAGCAGCAACAAAGATCTAACCGTCCAGAGGGTACCATTTCTATAGACTACATGCCACAAAAGGATAAGAAAAAAGGCAATGCCGATAAGTTAGGCGATTTCGTAGACTACGAAGAAGTGAAGTAATCGTCACTTCATTTCCTTAAGCTTAACAAATCTCTAGTAGCTGTGGCTATCGTTGGGTATTGGAACTTAAATCCGCTTTCTTCTAACAACTTCGGATAAACCCACCTGCTTTTTAAAATAAGTTCAGTTTCGGTACCAATTAACCATGCGCCAAAAGTTAACATCCAAGTTGGACAGGGTAAGCCTAGTGAAATTCCATAGGTCTTTCTAAGTGTTTTCATTAACTCTGTGTTTTTGATAACGTTTGGTGCGGTGCAATTTACAATGCCATTGATGCTTTCGTTTTCCAAAATCCATTGGGTGCTTAATGCCGCATCCTGTTCGTGTATCCAGCTTACATATTGCTCTCCATCGCCCTGACGACCACCTAAACCAAGTTTAACAAGGTTGAGTAATCGCGGGAACGCTCCGTCAGCCCTACCAAAAACAATTCCCATACGAAGTGCTACCTTTCTAGTTTTGGGTAATGAGATGTTAAAAAAGCTCTCTTCCCACTGTTTACAAACATCAATAGAAAAACCGTAGCCAATTTCTCCTCCTATTTCATCTTGAGGTCTATCCTCAGCATGTCGGTAAATGGTGGCAGAAGTTACGTTGATCCAAACCCTAGGTGGATTTTCCATTTTCTCTATCACCCTGTTGAGTAGGAGCGTAGGGGTTACCCTAGATTCGATGATGGCGGTTTGGTTCTTCTGGGTATATCGGCAATTTACATTTTTACCACACAGATTAATTAATAAATCGGCATTGCTCAAGTGTTCGCACCAGTCGCCTGCTCTTTTTCCATCCCAGCTAAGGTACTTGATGTTCTCTGTTTCTTGTTGTTTTCTTCTAGCTAAGATGATGACTTCGTCTGCCACATCACCATAATGTTTCGCCAATACCTGACCTAGGTAGCCACTACCACCAGCGAGGACTATTTTCTTGAACTTTTTCATTTTATATATGGATCATCATTAAACCTAAAACCAAAAGACGATATATCACCCAGCTAATGCTTAACAACAAACCCAATTCCAATATTTTACTCCTTCGGAGGTGTTCTAAAAACATTAAACCAGCGGTGATCATGAAATAGGCGATGTAGGGTAGGGGACTTAGATTAAAAATATTTCCAATCCATAGCATAGGGAGGAGTAGAAGACTTCCTGCTAATGAAATGCTCATCATGTTACCAAGATAATCCCAAGTTTTTGTCGGGCGATAAAACAGGCAAACAATGCTTTGAAAGACCAGCTGTCCACCACAGATCAGGTATTCTCTATAAGCGTGACCCAAAGGAACTGTGGGGCTCATTGCTTTGGCATAATGAGTAAGTATAAAAGCTACAACCAGCCAACTTAAAAAGAGATAAATCAACCTATAATGCAGTTTGAAGTCTGGTAAATGCTCATTTGCTTTTGGTTTGGCTGGAACAATGACCTTTCTGTTGAAAGAAATCAGTGCATAACATTTGCTCATGAGCCAAATAAAGGGTTTGAAATCAAACAACGGTTTAAATATAGGCATGGTATTGCCTAATATTTTGAAGATGCTCGCAATGCCATAGCTCACCTGTCCTGTTTCTTTATTGACCAAAGCAATTTCGTTTACGGCTCGGTTCATGTCCACATAAGGGCAAAGGTTTGCGGGTATCTCTTGATATGGACTTCTACCGTTAGCATCTAGCATTTTTGTTTTTACAAAAGCAGCGGTATAGATGTTGCACATTGGACAATTGGCATCATAAAGAATCACGTGGTTGGCTAATGTTTTCATGATTTTATTTTTTGAATTTTCAGTAAAACATGAAAGTTTGACTTAAAAAATAAAGCCGATTAAGGCTTTGAGACTAATTTGCTTATTTGAATATCTTAAGTACAGAGCCCCAAAACCAGCTTTCTTCCGCTTTCAGCATGGTATCAATCATACTGTCGGCATTATTGGCCAACTTGTTAATGTCTGTTACCGATTTGTTAAAGGTGGCATAGGCTTTATCATTTTTATCACCCTCAACCGTTGAAAGCTCTTTTAAAACCTTAAGCATGGGCTCCAGTTCACGCTTTTTACGTTCTTTGGCCACCTGTCTAGCTACATTCCAAATGTCTTTGTCAGCGGCAAAATATTCTTTCCTTTCTCCTGGTTTATGTTGCTTTTCTATCAGTCCCCAATTAATCAGGTCACGTAGGGTCATATTGGCATTGCCTCTGGAAATGTTGAGTTCGTCCATCACTTCTTCAGTGGTAAGGGCATCAGGACTGATAAGCAGTAAAGCATGAACTTGCGCCATGGTTCTATTAATACCCCATTCAGAGCCTATTCTGCCCCAAGCTTCAATAAATTTTTGCTTACCTTCTGCTAATTCCATATTCAAAGGTAATTTTGTTTTCTAAACTTTCAAATATTATTGAAAATAAAATTTATTTCGATCCAAAAAAAATGAAAAATATAGCGGTTAAATTGAAAAATAGGAAGAAATGACCCTAAATTTTCAATAATCTGGTACAGAAAATGAAAATTCCGCTAAGCCATTAAAAGGCATAACGCTGGCGACTTGAACAGCTTTAAATCTAAAAGCTATAAAGGCCAGTATCGTTATCATTTTTATTCAAATTTTAGCCCGCTGATATTCTGTTTTTTTCTAAGTTTTACATGGGGTACAAATATAGGTTTTAAAATAAAATTATTGTCATAATTATTTGTTAGTAAGGTTATTAGTGTTTAGATTGGGTTAGTCTCTAACCCGTCTGAAATATGAAAAATCCGCTCAAAAAAACTGGGCGTTTGGGCATTGTCCTTATGCTGGTATTTGGTCTGTTCCTTTCAAGCTGTAAAAAGGAAATCTATCCATCCCTAAAAAAAGATCTACTCGGTTATCAGGGCTCAAACCCCATTGTACAAGACGTAATTGCCGAATTAAAAAAGCCTCAGCACAATGAGCTACTAAGGCGACTAGGCCAGCATGGCTCCATTAATTGGAACGACCCCAAGATATTGCTGACCACAAGCTTTCCGGATGGCCTCTCCATGCGTTTCTACAGTGCCGATAGCAACTATTTTGATGCCCGCATTAATGCCCAAACAAAAGCCATACAATTGCTGGACAGAACCCAGCTGCAGACGGAAGCGGCCAAGGCCAATGCCCAGATGCAACAGGCCAGTATAGCAAAGGCTAAACAAATGGGGCGTAAAACCACCAGCAATACCGATCCCAACTGGCCGCTGTGCAACCAGCCAGGTGCTGAGGGGATGTGCCAGCAAACCATTGATGCCGAACTGGAGATTAGAGACCCATTTTATGATCTTGATCTTAGCAACAGAGAGCAAGTCTATTCCTTTGTCCAAACAAAATTATTTTACGGAGACTTCTTCGCCTACTTTTCCTTGGCCCTCCGTAATCGGGGCTACGAACGATATGTTTACGGGGCTAAGTGGATCAATCGTAGAGAGGTCAAGACACGTGAAGAGATTATTTTCGATTTATGGAATGCTTATGCTGAAACCATATATGGGTGGAACTATTTAAAACTTCCGCAAACGGTGATGCCTAAAATGAAGATCCTGTGGGTGGAGCCCGGTTCTACCTGTTGTCCTGCGCCCCAAAAGCCTGTTGGCGGCGGGGGCGGTGCTATTCCTGATCCCTTAAGCGAACGGGACCGCCTTTTGGTTGAGCGGCTCATTGCCGAGGACGATGCCGAAGACGCTTTTTTGGCCACCAAGCCCATTTGCTATGGTACAGGCAGAACCGGCAATGTTAAATTCAATGGTACAATTGAGCATTGGCTAATCCAGTTTGACTATGTAACCACGGTAGCTGGCGGGGTAAGGGAATATTCCATCCCCACTGCAGGCAGCAGTGGCATTAGGGCTGGCTATGCAGATATTGCCAACACCATTACTGGGGACATGTTTGAGATTAAATCGGTAAAAACTGGACAGGGTGCTGCATTTAGTGATATAGTTAATTATGTTAGTTTAGCAGGTAGGTTTTGCCCGCCTCCAAGTTCTGGTACTTGGCGTTTGGGCATGGGCTATACCACCAGATACCTTAAGTACCCAGGAGATTTGGGCAGTGTATTAATGGTATGGAGCCCTGCGCCAGGAGTAGTTCTTTACAATAAAATAGCAGCAAGCAACTCACCAGTTCCTGTACCGGTCTTGCTGCCAGATAATTTGGCTCAAAAAATCAAGGATTTTATTAAGAGCTTGACCATTGCTCCTGTTGACTTGGAAAGGAAAATTACCCAATTTTTACGAAACAACCCTGATGTTCGTAACTATATAAAGGCTGCCGCAGCTGCCCTGATTATTGCCACTCTTGCCGAAGATTTTTTAACCGGTGGTGGAGGTATATTTAATGATGCAGCTAGCTTTAACCTTGCCCGCATAATGTGGCGTGTGGCCAGTACTATTTAATATCTAAAAGAATAAAATATGTTAACATTAATTAATGATAAAGAAGGCTGGCAAACTATATTTAATAGATACCTTCATCTGGAGATATCTGTTCCATTTTTAAATTGTATTGATCAGCAGCTTACCCAGCAATATTTAAATATAATCGATAGGCAATTAACCGGTAAGGAGCGGTTGTATTTAGTAGATACTCTTCCGTTACCCAAGTATGACAATATATCTACCATACCCATGCGAATAGTAGTACCACAAGGAGTTATCGAAACTACAATTGCTTGGCGATCCAAATCAGGCAGGATTTATCATATAGGCGATCATGATATCAACTGCAATGACCTAGAATGCTATTTTGCGGATTTGGATGAAAAAAAATGGCGTAGATGGACACGTATGCCTGACAAATCGTTGTTGTTTTGGGATGGGATACAACTGGAGTATACCGTTGGCCATACCGAAAAGGATTATGAGCTCAAATGCAGTGCCTATTTTTTCGAGTGTGCCAACAGGCCCATCTCCACTTTCTTCGAAAAAAGTACAGGTATCAAGGTGAATCATAACATTAAGATAACCGATATTACCCCGCCATATCAAAAAGGTGAGGTGTCGAGCATAGGGCTTCGTGTCTATGTGGTAGATGGTTCCAGTCCCTTAAAGCTATGTTGGCGTTCCAGATCGGGCGCCATATACACCCCTTCTGATGAGGATTTCGATTGTGGCGATTTGGAGTTCTGGCTGGAAGACCTCCAACCTGCCTATTATATGAAGCAGATCAACCTATATAAAGACACCCCCCAGCTGCCCTTTGCGCTCAAGAACCTGAACTACCAGCTTACTGTGAATTTGATACAGACAGACTGCCGAATGGAAATGGTACTGAAAAAGGGCATGGTCCACAGGGAGGTAGAATTGCTGGAACGCATCTACAGTTTTATAGACAGTTACAACGACAACTCCGAAAAGAAGCACAGGAAATATGGTGTGGTGCACAATGCCAACGGCTATTTGGACCAGAACAGGGAAAACCTGTTGCACCTAGAGATAGATATTGGTAGCGTTGGCCCAGATTTTTTTAAGAAGCTGTTCAAGCTGTTTAATGATCTGGATGCCTTTGAAAGCGTAACGGTAGATTAGCTTTAAACTTGCCCGCACCATGTGGCGCCTGGCCGGCAAAATTTATTGATACCTAAAAGGATAAAAATATGTTAACATTAATTAATGATAAACGGATGTATGTTAGTCTTTTATCGAAATTCCAACAGATGAAGATTTCCATGCAGTTTTTGGAATGTATAGATGAGCAGCTTACCCGGCAATACCTGGCCATTACGGGCTGCAAAATCACCAAGGCATGGTATGGGCTTCAAATCCCTCATGAGCATCAACCGGTCATCAGCTATGGGGAAACCTCTACCATGGTATTGGGGCTTACCATGCCCCAGCACACATTGGAGGCCACCATTGCCTGGCGTTCCAAATCGGGTAGGATCTACCGCATATCCGATGAGGATATCGACTGCAATGACCTGGAATGCTATTTTATGACGCCCAGTGAAAAAATAATGCAGAGGTGGGGGCAAATGCCCGACAAATCCTTACTGTTCTGGGAAGGATTGACTATGGACTTTAAAATTAGCTATGCCGAAAAAGATCAGGGACTCAAGTGCAGTGCCTATTTTTTTGAATGTGTCAACAGGCCCATTTCCAACTATTTTGAAAAAAGTACAGGCATCAAGGTGGATCATAACATTAAGGTATCTCAAATTATCTCGCCCTATGAAAAAGGGGAGGTGTCAAGCATAGGGCTGAGCCTTAGTGTGATGAACTTTGCTTTTCCTGTAAAGCTATGCTGGCGTTCCAGATCGGCTGCCATATATACCCCTTCTGATGAGGACTTTGACTGTAGCGATGTAGAGTTCTGGCTGGAAGACCTCCAACCTGCCTATTATATGAAGCAAATCAACTTATATAAAGACACTCCCCAGCTGCCCTTTGCGCTCAAGAACCTGAACTACCAGCTTACTGTGAATTTGATACAGACGGACTGCAGAATGGAAATGGTGCTGAAAAAAGGCATGGCTCAAAGAGAGGTAGAATTGCTAGAACGCATCTACAGCTTTATAGACAGTTACAACGACAACTCCGAAAAGAAGCACAGGAAATACGGCGTGGTGCACAATGCCAACGGCTATTTGGACCAGAACAGGGAAAACCTGTTGCACCTGGAGATAGACATTGGCAGTGTTGGCCCCGATTTCTTTAAAAAACTGTTCAAGCTGTTCAACGATATGGATGCCTTTGAAAGTGTAACGGTAGATTAGGTTTTAACATACACAAATTGGGCTTATTTGTTCTTTAAAACTATTTGCTATAATCGGAAAACAATGCACCTATGTGTCTATGTGGTTATATTCTTGTTATTTCAATATCTGAACAAAATGGGGCCTAAATTAATCACATAATAACCTCAAATCGGATTTAACCAAATGTCATTGCCTTATTTTTAAATGACGTCAATGAACTTTACATCATCCTTTTAGGTGACAACCATTTCCTAATCGGCAGATCATAAAATTTCATGGCTAAATAAGCCACTACCAATTGCATAGCAATGAGCGATGGGATAACCCACACCAATGTTTGGGTATTTGGCTGCATTTGTCCGTAATAGTTTCCAAACGACCAAAGCACGAAATAATGGGTAATGTAAAGCGGGTAGGAGATTTGTCCCGAGAATCTGCAAATGCCTTGATGCGTTGGATTTAAAGTAGCTCCCGCTCCTAAAGAAACCAGTAACGGGAAATAAACCACAATGATCAAAGGTTCGGTAATCCAGTTCCATTCATCTCTAAAAGGTACAAAAAAGCTGGCAGCTAACAATAAGGCCAATAAAGGGAACCCTAAACCGTTTTTAATGATGAATTGGTAGCGGAAAATACACATGCCCGCTAAAAACGAAAAGGCAACCCTAGCACCACCATGCCAAAAATTATCTTTTGACCAACCTCCACTGATATTTCCTGCCGAATTTGCCACATATAAAATCCCTATTGCCGCTAATACCGCCAATAGCAATAACCAAATTCTTTTAAGGCGATGTAACACCAACGCGTAGGCAATATTGGCTACATATTCCCAAAAAAGTGTCCATGCTGGAGCGTTTAAACCAAAATTGTTGAAAGCTCTTTCGCCAATAATGGGGTAAGGGATCATTAAAATGGATGCTAGAAAAAGCACGATCAATTTCCAGCCACTATAAGCTTCCCATTGGTTGCCAAAAGGATCGAAAATGAAGGCCAGTAAACCCAATATGGAGCCTAATACCACTAGAGGATGCAATCTAACCAATCTTGATTTGAAAAATGTTTTTAATCCCATTTGGGGCAATCTGTCATCATAGGCATAGGCCACAACAAATCCCGAAAGGCAGAAGAAAAAATCTACAGCTAAATAAGCATGGGCAATTAAGTCTTTAGGGTGGGGCGTGTACATTTCAATAAAATGGAACACCACCACGCCAAGGGCAGCAATGCCACGCAGGCCATCTAAAATTTCAAAATGTGTTTTGGTTTTTAAGGTTGGTTGCTGGGCAAATGCACTCATTTTGGTTCGGTTGAACTTCAATATTAAGTATTCCTGTTGGTTTGGACAAAATTTTGATGTATGTACGCTGTTACATAAACCCGCTTGCCGTTTCAACAAACCTCATAGGTTTAATAACACGGTGCATACGTAAACCTATGAGGTTTTGACTAGAGAAAACATAACGATGTCTTAACAATCAGTTAATCAGTGTGCTGCAATTTTGTATCAGATAATATTCTCAAAAGATGCTTGAACTATTTCTATTGGTATGCTTAATTGTTTTTGTGGCGTTTTTCTTTAGTCCGTACGAGTTAACTGTTGGCGAAGACGAAGATTAATTACTGTTCCCAAAATAATTTATGGAGAAAAGGAATGTAGAAATCGTGGTTATTTCTGATGTGCATTTAGGTACATATGGCTGCCACGCTAAAGAATTGCTGAAATACCTAAAAAGCATTAGACCCAAAACGCTGATTTTAAATGGCGATATCATAGACATTTGGCAATTTAGCAAGCGTTATTGGCCCGAAACCCACATGAAAATTTTACGTAAGCTGATGAAGTTTGTGGTAGAAGGTGTGGATGTGTACTATTTGACGGGAAACCATGACGAATTGTTGCGCAAGTTTGCCGATATGAGCTTGGGGTCTTTTTATCTGCAAAACAAACTGATTTTAGAGATAGATGGGAAGAAGGCCTGGTTTTTTCATGGCGATATTTTTGATGTGACCATGCAGCACTCCAAATGGTTAGCTAAACTTGGAGCTATTGGCTACGACAGCTTGATTTTGTTGAATAGCATGGTCAATTGGGGCTTGAGTTTGTTGGGAAGGGAAAAAATGAGCTTCTCTAAAAAAATCAAAGCCAAGTTTAAGGATGCGGTTAAGTTTATCAATAGTTTTGAAGACACGGCCGCAGAGCTGGCAATTGAGAACGGGTATCATTACGTGGTTTGTGGGCATATTCACCAGCCTGAAAAAAGAAATATTTTGGCCGAAGGTGGTGAAGTGATGTATTTGAATAGTGGCGATTGGGTAGAAAACCTTACTGCTTTGGAATACAACCACGGGCAATGGGAAGTTTTTAAGTACGAAGCCAAGAATTTTGTGAAGGATGAAGTAGAATTGGGCGAGCTTTCGGATGGAGAAGACCTGCACGGAAAACTTGACGTGAATATTTTATTACAGAAAATTAAACTCGGAATTGGCTAGTGCCTAAAAAATATTGATATTAGGAGCCAATGAAGATACTTTACGCGATACAGGGTACGGGCAATGGGCATGTGAGCAGGGCAAGGGAAATTATCCCTCTTTTACAGCAACATGGCGAAGTAGATTTATTGATCTCGGGCACACAGGTTGATGTGAAATTAGCTTACGAGATTAAATATCGGTTTCACGGTTTCAGCTTTATCTTCGGTAAAAAGGGTGGGGTAGACCATTACAAAACATGGAAAAACATGGACCTCTTTCAGTTTAGGAGAGACATGAAAGCCATTCCATTGCGTGATTACAATCTTATCCTAAACGACTTTGAACCCATTTCTGCTTGGGCCTGTAAGCTACAGAAAATAGAAAGCGTATCCCTAAGTCATCAAGCTTCATTCAAATCTAAAAAAGTGCCACGTCCCAAAACCGTTGATTGGGGCAAGCTTATTTTGAGCAGGTACGCGCCTACAACACACCATATCGGTTTTCACTTTGACAGATACGATGATTTTATCTATAAACCTGTCATCAGAAGTGAAATTAGACAGCTGGTTTCCACTAATCAGGGACATTATACGGTTTATTTGCCAGCCATTGATGATAAGGATTTGGTAAATGTGTTGAAACAAATTCCACAGGTACGCTGGGAAGTTTTCTCTAAACATGCTAAGATCGCCTACAATGACGCAAATGTATTTGTAGAGCCCGTAAATAATGAAAAATTTAATGCGAGCATGGCCAGTTGCGAGGGTGTTTTTACAGGTGGTGGCTTTGAAGGACCAGCAGAAGCTTTACATTTGGGTAAGAAGCTGTTGGTGGCGCCAATGCGTTTTCAATACGAACAACAGTGCAATGCCTATGCTTTAAAACAGTTTGGATTGCCAGTAATTTGGGGCAGCAACCGTAATTGGGTACCCATTTTGAAAGAGTTTGTCGCCAATCCGCAAGAGCATCAATTTGATTTCCCGGATGAGACGGCTGCAATTATTGCACATGCAGTAAACACTTTTGCCAGATAAATTTCTTTACTTTGCCTTCGTAATTTGGCATGATTAATCAGTTTAGAAGCTTACATCCTATTAACCTATTGTTATTGGTTGCCTATACCGTTTTAATGCGGTTGGCTATCTTTTTCAATTTACCTGCCGAACTTAATTTCGAAATACTCGAATCGTATACCAAGTTTTTCATCAATATTCCCAATAATGCCTTATCACCTGAGGCCAATGTTTTTTTTGCTGCGGTAGTGGTGCTGGTGCAGGCCTTAATTTTCAATAGGATTATCAATAACCATGGCTTGCTAAATAAGCCGAGCTACCTGCCAGCGTTGATGTACATCTCAGGAACCAGCTTGTTTTTGCAGTTCTTGGTGCTTAGCCCGGCATTGATTTGCAACTTCTTGATGATTGTGGTGATCGATAAGTTTTTAAAGCTTGCCAAAACCTCAAATGCCATGAGCATTATGTTTGATTCGGGTATGGTGATTGCCATTGGCACATTGATTTACTTTCCTTTTATTATGTTGCTGCTGATGTTGTGGCTCAGTTTGTTGTTGTACAGGCCTTTCAATTGGCGGGAATGGGTTTCTGGAATCATTGGGTTTTTGACCATCTTTATGTTTGTGGCAGTCTTTTACTACTGGAACGACAGTATCGACCGCTTTTTTGACATCTGGCAGCCTTTAACCAACAAATTTCCAATCAACCTACAAATCAATTATAACGATTACTTGGTGCTTATCCCTGTAGGGTTAATCATGATCATGGCCGTGATTCAGCTACGGGAAAACTTTTTTAGGAGCTTTATCAGCACCCGTAAAGCTTTCCAAATGCTGTTTTTTATGTTCGTCATCAGTATTGTTAGTTTTTACACCAAAAGAGGCGTTACCGTAGCACATTTTGTGCTATGTGTACCATCTGGTGCCATACTGCTTGCCTACTATTTTTCTAACGCAAAAAAGAGGTGGTTCTATGAAACGCTTTTCCTGATTTTAGTGGTGTGCACTCAATACTTTTTGTTTGTTTAAACATTGTACAAATACACAGATTAAACAGGAATATGTAGGTAGTTTAGAAGCCTATATTAGGTTTATTTCTCGAAGTTGAAATTTGAAAAAGGATGTGTCTGGAGCTTAAATATATTCTACAAATAATTGGAGTTTAACCTTTTTTAACAAAATGATACCTCGAAACTTGCCAAAGATGGTTAGCTTTGTGACATGAAACTGTTGACAATGTTTCTTTCTATTCGTAATTCGTTGTTGGTAATGTAAATATTTGATGAATAATCTAGTCATAGATATTGGCAATACCTATAGCAAACTAGCAGTCTTTGAGCAAAAAGAACTCCTCTATTTCGAAAAGTTTGAGAAAATAGAAGAGGCTAATCTCTTAAAACTAATTACCGAATATAGGATTGTAAGTTCAACGGTTTCTAGCGTAGGAAACCAGATAGACGATTTGGAAAAATTGCTAAAACAACACACAACTTATGTGCGCTTTAGTACTCAAATTGTAGGTGGCGTGAAGAGCTATTATGAAAGTCCACAAACTTTAGGTTTGGATAGATGGGCAAAAGTAATTGCAGCTCATTGTCTGTACGCCGGTCAAAATACGCTGATGATTGATGCCGGAACGTGCATTACTTACGATGTGCTTACGGCCAATAATGAATACTTCGGAGGAAGTATAAGTTTGGGTTTGAATATGCGTTTTAAAGCATTGAACCATTATACGGGGCGATTGCCCTTGGTGGCTTGGGATAAAACGCAGGAAGTAATAGAAGAAGGAAGCAATACCCAAAATGCCATTAAACGAGGTGTATTGCAAGGTGCAGTAAATGAAATAGAAGGTTTTATTGCCTTAGAACAGCAAAGAAACCCCAATTTAAAAGTGATATTAACCGGAGGTGATTCGCTTTTTTTGAACAAGCAATTAAAAAATAGCATATTTGCCGCCCAGATTACCCATGAACCATATTTGGTTTTAAAAGGATTGAATGAAGTTATTACATTATAAAATGAACAAAAAAATGAAGCATGTTTATGTTGCTTGCTTACTAATGGCTTCTTTCGGAGCTTATGCGCAAACAACCGTGCAGTCGCCATATTCTAAATTTGGTTTAGGAAACCTCAAAGGTTCGATTTTGCCTAACCAAAGAGCTATGGGAGGGATTTCTGCAGGTGTTTTTAGATCGAGCTACATCAATAATATCAATATGCAAAACCCAGCTTCTTACGCTGGGATTAACTTAACCACTTTGGATATTGGGATGTCGGGAAGCTTTGCTAATCTAAAAACCAATACGTTAAGTGAAAATAGCTTCAATTCTTCATTGAGTCATTTGGCAATGGCTTTCCCTGTGACCATGAAATCGGCATTAAGTGTTGGTATCTTGCCTTATTCGGAATTAGGCTACAACTTCAGTAACCGAATGACTGTAGGGACTACCACTGACAACACTAAAACCGTAGATTATCTATATAGTGGTGAAGGAGGTTTGTCTAAGGCTTATATCGGTTACGGTATTCAATTTGGCGATCACTTTAGGGTAGGTGCTAATGCGGAATATTTGTTTGGTAATTTGATCCAAAACCGTTCAACAGAATATGTGAATGAGCCAGGTGCCATCAATTCACGTGATCAGTTGAAAAACAGTATTGGTGGTTTTAACTTTAGCTATGGTGCACAATACGATTTTCGCTTAGGCAATAAAACTTCATTGGTGTTAGGCTATTCTGGTTCTTCGGCTTCGAAGCTAAATTCAGAAAAGAGCCAATACATTACCATTTATAACAAAGATTCACAGGGCAATGAGCTATCAGCTTTAGATACTTTATCCGCTGTTGAAAATGGAAAAACTAATCTGAAATTGCCTTTGGTACATAATTTTGGATTTACCTTGGTGAAAGAAAATAAATGGTTAATTGGAGCCGATTATCGTACAGGTAAGTGGTCAGAAATGTCTATCGACAATGTTAATTCAAACCTGAAAGATACTTATGGTTTTTCTGTGGGTGGACAATTTACGCCTGACGTTACGGCCATCAACGGTTATTTCAAAAGGGTAGATTATCGTTTGGGCTTTACCTACGACAAGACCTATATTCAGATGAATAATCAAGATGTGAAGCAAATGGCGTTAACTGTTGGTTTAGGCTTACCGTTACAACCTGCTTATGCAAGATCATCATTCTATAAAATGAACGTTTCTGCAGAAATTGGAAGAAGAGGAAAAGTAAGCAATGGCTTGATCCAAGAGCGTTACGTAAACCTTCACTTAGGGTTCATGTTGAACGACAAGTGGTTCCAAAGATTTAGGTTCGATTAAGGAGCATTGTTGAATTGTGGTAAATAAAGGTCAAGGGTTAAAGGTTAATAGTCGATGGTCAACGGGCTCTCGTCAGCTAAACTTGGGTTTTATTAAGCTGCCTTTCCGTTTTCCGCTTTCCGCTTGCTACTTTCTGTTTGCTACTTTCAGCCTACTACTGTCGGCCTGCGAAGGTGACGACCTCAAAAAGGTTTCGGCCATTGCAGCCAATAAAATTACGTTGAGCAGAGAACGTACCTATGGGGTAGAGATCATATACAGCGATTCGGCTAGGGTAAAAGCCAAAGGTTATGCCCCAATTTTAGATAAGGTAACACCATCTGCTGGCGCAAATTACAGTGAGATGCCCAAAGGCGTAAAAATTTACTTTTACGACGAATTTATGAAAAGTAAGGGCAGTATCACCTCGGGTTATGCCATCAATAAAGAAACCGAACGGATCACTATTTTCAGGAAAAACGTGATAGTGGTGACCGATAATATGACCTTTAATACTGAGGAATTGATTTGGAACGAAAACACCAAAATGTACAATTCACCAGCGGGAACCGTAACCACCAAAGATGGGAATGTGCTAAGAGGAACCAGTTTTTCGGCCCCTCAGGATTTCAGTACTTACAGCATTACCTTGCCTTCTGCGGACGCTTATATCGAGAATGGAAAACTGCCATAGAACCACAAAATTTTGGCGGATATCTGCCTAGTTTTCAAGTCGAAAAACAATTGAAATTTAATATTTTCTAATTTGTCGCAAATTTGTATCTTGCGCCCTCTTAAAATTTACTAACAAAATAAAGATTTATAAAGAATAATATGGGTTTAATGACTTTCATGCGTACCAAAATGGGCTACTTTTTAGTGGGTGGTATCGCAGTGGTGCTGGCGTTATTTGTTTTAGAGCCATTGTTGCAACAAGGTACGGCAATATTTGGTGCGGCATCAAGAACAGTTGTAGGAAGCATTGATGGCGAAGACGTAAAGTATGACGCGTTCAATACAAAAGTAGAACAAACTTCTGCTCAGTTTAAACAACAGTACGGTGGCGTAATGAATGCCCAAATGCAATCAATGGCAGTTGACCAAGCTTGGCAAGCAGAAATTGCCAATGTAGTGCTAGGCAAAGAATTTGAGCGTGTAGGATTAGCGGTTTCATCTGATGAGCTTTTTGATTTGGTTCAAGGTAAAAACCCAAGTCCACTGATTACACAATATTTTGGTAATCCGCAAACAGGTGAGTTTGACAGAACTGCGGTAATGACTTCTTTGAAAAGCAGAGATAAAAACCCTCAGTTAGCGCAACAATGGTTGATGTTGGAGAACGAAATCGAAAAACAAGCGCTTCAAGCAAAATATACCAAGTTGGTAAGTAACTCTGTTTACGTAACTACTTTGGAAGCAAATGATGAATATACCAACCGTAACAAATTGGTAAACTTTAAATATGTAAACCTTGATTATAGCTCTATTTTAGATGCAAACGTTAAATTGACCGATGCAGACTACAAAGAGTATTATGACGAGAACAAAAAACGTTTTGACAATCCAGCAGAAAGAAGAGATTTCAAATATGTTTCTTTCAGTATTTTGCCTACTGCCGCAGATAGTGCTATCGTAAAAACTCAAATCGAGAAATTAGCGGCTGATTTCAAAACAACGCCTAATGATTCGTTGTTCGCAGCAAATAACTCGGACGTTAAAGTTCCTTATACTTACCTTTCAAAAGGTAAATTAGATCCAGCAGTTGATTCGGTAATCTTCAACTATCCAGCAGGAAGTTTCTATGGGCCAAAATTCTCTGGAAACTCTTATAAGTTAGTGAAGGTAATTGATAGCCGTTTCTCTCCAGATTCAGTTAAAGCAGCGCACATTTTAATTAACCCAGCGCAAGTTGGAGGCGAAGACAAAGCTTTCAAATTAGCTGACTCTTTAAAATCATTAGCTCAAGGTGGTAGCAACTTTGGTGAATTAGCTAAAAAATTCAGTGTTGATGGTTCAAAAGACCAAGGTGGCGATTTAGGTACTTTCGCTCGTGGAGCAATGGTGCCAGAATTTGAAAATGCTGCTTTCAATGGTAAAACAGGTGATATCAAAGTGGTGAAGTCTCAATTTGGTGTTCATGTGATCAAAATCGAAAAACAAGTAGGTTCATCTAAAGTGGTGAAGTTAGCTTACATCGAGAAAAATTTAGCTCCTAGCCAAAAAACAAGAGATGCAGCTTACAAAAAAGCAACTGCTTTCTTAAACGAGGTTAAATCTGATAATTTTGCAGCCTTAGCTCAAAAACAAGGTTACACTGTTGGTGTAGCTGATGGAATTACAGCTACTCAAGGATATGCACCAGGTTTAGATAATCCACGTCAGTTAATTAGAGAAGGTTACGATGCAAGTAAAGGTGATGTATTGCCACAAGTTTACACCATGGACAATGCTTACGTAGTAGCTCAATTAACAGGCATTAAGCCAAAAGGTCAATTATCTTTAGAAGATGTGAAGAAACAAATTGAGCCTCAAGTGCTAAATGCGAAAAAAGCTAAAATGTTGACGGAGAAATTCGACAAAGCATTAGCTGGAACTTCTAGCATTGATGCAGTAGCGCAAAAAGTTGGTAAAACAGCTACTCCAGTTCAAAATATGGTATTTGCTAACCCTATTATTCCTGGCTTATCGCAAGAGAATAAAGTGATAGGAACGGTATTTGGTTCACAAGTTGGCAAACTTTCTAAAGCCGTTAGTGGCGACAGAGGCGTTTACGTTTTTGTGGTAGAAGGTTTCACCAATCCAGCGCCTTTAGCCAATACATTCAAGCAAAAAGAAGGAATGTTAATGAACATTAGCCAACGTGCGTTAGGTGGTGCATTCCAAGCCTTGCAAGAAAAAGCAGACATAAAAGACAATAGGGTGAAATTCTATTAATCTTATTTACTTAATTTTGTAACCGTCCAAGCTTCAAACTTGGACGGTTTTTTGTTTTAAAGGAAGTTAGTAGACTTTTAGCTCTTTTAACTTTTAACTTTACGCTTTTTGACTTAGCAAAATGGACATTCAAGAAAACATCGTTAATAAAGTTGCCGCTAGCGGATTAATCACTTTTAATTTGGAAGACTATCTGGAAAATGGCGAACGTGTGTTGTACGATATCAAAGACAACCTTTTTCACGGGTTAATGCTGAGGGAAAAAGATTTTCGTGAGTTTGTAAAGGAACATGATTGGCAACAATATCAAGATAAAAATATTGCTATTACCTGTACAGCAGATGCCATTGTGCCTACTTGGGCGTATATGTTGCTGGCCAATAAAATGAAGCCTTTTGCCAATGAAGTAGTCTTCGGTAATTTGGATGCCTTAGAAACCCAATTGTTTTCAAAGGCATTGGCAAAAGTTAATTTGGAAGAATATGCAGGACAAAGGGTAGTGGTTAAAGGTTGTGCAAATCCCCAAATTCCAATTTCAGCTTACGTGGAAATTACGGCGCTATTAACACCTGTGGTTAAAAGTTTGATGTACGGTGAGCCGTGCTCTACCGTGCCGCTATACAAAAGGAAAGATTAGCCATTTTGTTTTTGCGAAAGCGTATATTTGCCTATGTTTTATTCTTTTGCTCACGTGTTTTAACAAATGTTAACATCTGTTCCGTCGTATTTCTTAAAAATTGGATTACTTTTTGTTTTAACTAGGGCATGAGAAAATTAGCGTTAATATTAGCGATAGTTGCTTGTGGGAAGTTTTCCCTTGCCCAAGAGCTGCCCATCAAAAAGGAAGCTGCCTTTAAGGAAGGAGAAGTGCTTACCTATAAATTAAAATACGGCTTTATTACGGCTGCCGAAGCAACCATTAAAGTAGAGGATTCGGATATGAAGTTTGACGGCAACCCAACCTATCGTTTGGTGGTTGACGCACGCACATCAGGTACTTTCGATATTTTTTATAAAATCAGAGACCATTACGATTCATATATCCATAAAACAGAACTGACCCCTTACTTTTATCAAGAGGACGTTAGAGAAGCGAGTTATCGTAGACAAGACAAAGCCAGGTTTTACCAAGACGGCAAAAAGGTAGTGGCTAATAGGGGGACTTTTAATACGCCCACCACTCAAACTTTTGATCTGGTTTCTGCTTACTATTTTGCTCGTAGTTTAGATATTTCCAAGCTGAAGATCAACGATACCTTTAAACTTAACTACTTCTTGGGTGATGAAATTTCGTCCCTAGAGATACAGTACATCGGTAAGGAAACCATTAAATCTAAATTGGGAAACATTAGCTGTCTTAAATTTAGTCCGTCAATTAAGCCTGGACGTATTTTTAGAAAGGATAGTAAGTTGTACCTTTGGATTACCGATGATGGAAACCGTGTTCCCGTAAAGGCGCAGGTAGAAATATTGGTGGGTTCGGTAACACTAGAAATTAAGTCGGCCGAAGGCCTGAAATACCCTATCGGGAAAGGTTAGCTGTATAAATGGTTAATCGACACAAGGCTACAATTAACCATTTATACAGTTTAAACAATTAAACAAAGATGATTGAAGTTCAAAGTACCTTATTACATGAAGATCTTATCAAAGAAGATTTTGTATGTAATTTAAGCAAGTGTAAAGGAATTTGTTGTGTTGAAGGAGATGCAGGTGCTCCACTTGAGCAAGCAGAGAAGGAAATATTGGAAGAGATATATCCTAAAATAAAGCACCTACTAGCTCCAAAAGGCATTGCTGCCATTGAGGAATACGGCACTTCTGTGTTGGATTTGGATGGAGATTTAACCACGCCTTGCGTAGATGGACATAAAGAATGTGCCTACGTAACCTTCGAGAATGGAATCACCAAATGTGCAATCGAAAAGGCCTATGAACAAGGTTTGGTGGATTGGAAAAAACCAATTTCTTGCCATCTGTATCCAATCAGAATTACCCAGTATCCAGAATTTGAAGTGCTAAACTACGACAGGTGGCATATCTGCAAAGATGCTTGTACTTTCGGGAGAGAATTAAAAGTGCCTGTTTATAAGTTTCTTAAAGACCCTCTCATTAGAAAATATGGGGAGAGCTGGTATACCGAACTCGAAGAGAATTTAGCAAACAATAGCTAAATCAATTCCTTAATTGTTTTAACTTTAGATAAATAGAGACATTCTTATATTTTTGTAAGAACAACATACATTATTGCTTTGAAGAAAATACTAATCACAGGCGGTGCCGGCTTTATTGGCTCTCACGTAGTACGTAGGTTTGTAAATGCCTATCCAAACTACCAAATCGTAAACTTGGATAAATTAACCTATGCAGGCAATTTGGCCAACCTTAAGGATGTCGAAAACCAGCCTAATTATCGATTTGTTAAAATAGATATCATAGATGCACAGGCCATTAATGAATTGTTTGCTGAGGAGAACTTTGATGCGGTGATACATTTGGCAGCAGAAAGTCATGTAGACCGTTCCATTGTTGATCCTACAGCTTTTGTAATGACCAATGTAATTGGAACGGTAAACCTTTTAAATGCTGCTAGGGAGTATTGGAAAGGAGCCTATGATCAAAAACGTTTTTATCATGTGAGTACTGATGAGGTGTATGGTGCTTTGGGAGAAACAGGCATGTTCACAGAAACAACGGCTTATGATCCGCATAGTCCTTACTCCGCTTCAAAAGCAAGTTCAGATCATTTTGTAAGAGCATACCATGATACCTATGGAATGGATTGTGTGATATCTAACTGTTCTAATAACTATGGTTCGCACCATTTTCCTGAAAAGTTAATTCCTTTAGCTATTAATAACATCAAAAATAATAAGCCAGTGCCTGTTTATGGTAAAGGCGAAAACGTTAGAGATTGGCTTTGGGTAGAAGATCATGCAAGAGCCATTGATGTGATTTTTCATCAAGCAAAAACAGGTGAGACCTATAACATTGGTGGGCATAACGAGTGGAAAAATATTGACCTCATTCATTTGCTTTGCAAAATCATGGATAAAAAGCTTGGACGTAAAGAAGGGGAATCGGCTAAGCTAATTACTTTCGTTACCGATAGAGCGGGCCATGATTTACGTTACGCTATTGATTCAACCAAGTTACAAAAGGAACTGGATTGGGTGCCAAGCCTACAGTTTGAAGAAGGATTGGAGAAAACGGTAGACTGGTATTTGGCTAACGATGAATGGTTGAACAATGTGACTTCTGGTAATTATCAGTCTTATTACGAAAAACAGTACAAGAACAGGTAATGGACAATATTGTGGTGATAGGGGCAGGTGGTCAATTAGGCCAGTGCATCAAAAAAATAGTAAGTTTAAGAGCTATTGAAAATGTGGTATTTCCGGAGGAAAATATTGCCAACATTTTAGATGTTCCTGCTTTAGAACTTCTCTTTGATCAAACTAGTCCAGCCTATGTGATCAATTGCGCGGCTTATACTGCTGTTGATAAGGCGGAAGATGAAGCGGCCATTGCCAAAGCAGTAAATGAGACAGGTGCTAGAAATTTAGCCCAACTTTGTAAAAAACATCGAGCAACGCTTATTCATATTTCTACAGATTTTGTATTTGAAGGTACAGAAGTAAAGCTTTTGAAAGAAGAAGATGAGGCAAACCCAATTAACGTTTATGGTGTAACAAAATTGGATGGTGAGCTGGCAATCATCAACGAGTTAGACCGTCATGTCATTATTCGTACCAGTTGGCTGTATTCGGAGTTTGCCAATAATTTTGTGAAAACAATGTTGAAGCTAGGTGCTGATCGCGATGAATTGAACATTATAGCCGACCAAGTAGGCACACCTACTTATGCGATTGACCTAGCCAATGCGATATTTGATATTATTCAACATCCAGAAAAAAAATACGGTACTTATCACTTTAGTAACGAAGGTGTCACCTCATGGTATGATTTTGCAAAGGCAATATTCAACCTGAGTGAAACAAAAGTGAAGGTAAATCCAATACCAACAAGCGCATATCCAACCAAAGCAAAAAGGCCTCCCTTTTCGGTAATGGATAAAACCAAAATAAAAGCCGATTACGACATTCAAGTGCCTTATTGGCTAGATAGTCTAAAGGTTTGCATTGACGCGCTTAAATCTAATCATTAACCAAAAAAAACTGACGATATGAAAGGGATAATATTAGCTGGCGGAAGCGGCACCAGATTGCATCCGTTAACCTTGGCTTGCAGCAAGCAAATGATGCCGGTTTATGATAAGCCAATGATCTACTATCCATTGTCGACCTTGATGCTGGCTGGGATTAATGAAATTCTGATCATTTCAACTCCTCACGATCTACCTAATTTTCAAAAGCTACTTGGCGATGGAACTTCTTTAGGTTGTAAATTTAGCTATGCGGTACAACCAGAACCTAACGGATTGGCACAGGCCTTTGTGATAGGAGAACAGTTTATCGGTAAAGATAAAGTGGCTTTAGTATTAGGCGATAATATTTTTTATGGCGATGGAATGGCCAAGCTTTTGCAAAGCAGTGCCGATCCGGAGGGAGGTGTCGTTTTTGCTTACCAAGTGTCAGATCCAGAAAGATATGGTGTGGTTGAGTTTGACAAGGATAATAAAGTGATCTCCATTGAAGAGAAACCTGCGCAGCCGAAATCAGATTATGCCGTGCCAGGTTTATATTTCTATGATAACGAAGTGGTAGAAATCGCCAAAAATATCAAGCCTTCTCCCCGTGGAGAATATGAAATTACCGATGTTAACAAGGTTTATTTAGAAAGAGGAAAACTGAAAGTAGGCGTGTTAAGTCGTGGTACAGCTTGGTTAGATACGGGAACCTTTGCTTCGTTAATGCAAGCTGGACAATTTGTACAGATTATCGAAGAAAGACAGGGATTAAAGATTGGCTGTATTGAAGAAGTTGCCTATCGCATGGGATTTATCAAGGCAGACCAATTAAAAGACATTGCCAAACCTTTATTGAAAAGCGGTTACGGCGAATATCTCTTGAAGATTGTGAAATAATAAATTAAAATAAAAGATAAAGGCCACGAATATTCGTGGCCTTTATCATAATCCGTCATTTCGAAATGTGGTTTGTCATTCCAAGGAACTGCCTGCTCCGATATATCGGGGAGGAATCTCTTTTAACGTGATAGATTCTTCGCTGCGCTCTGAATGACAAACTATTGATTACCTCTCCCCAACTTGCTGTCTCCACATGGCGTAGTACAGCCCTTTTTCCTCTATTAAATCTTCGTGCTTGCCCTGCTCCGTAATCTGACCCTTCTCCAAAACATAAATTCTATCGGCATGACGAATGGTAGACAAGCGGTGAGCAATTAAGATGGTAATCTGTTCACTCAATTTAGATACATCTTTAATCGTTGCAGTAATCTCCTCTTCGGTAATTGAGTCTAATGAAGAAGTGGCCTCATCAAACACTAAAATATCTGGATTACGCAATAACGCTCTGGCAATAGATAATCGTTGTTTTTCGCCGCCAGAAACTTTTACGCCACCTTCACCAATAACGCTATCTAAACCTTTGTCGGCTCTGGCTAACAAAGTATGACAAGCTGCCTGACGAAGTACTTTTAAGCATTCTTCATCGCTGGCATTAGGTTTTACAAATTGTAGGTTCTCTCTAATCGTTCCAGAAAATAGTTGGGTATCTTGGGTTACAAAGCCAATTTTTTCTCTCAATTGGTCAAGGTTGATTTCCTTACCAGAAATATTATTGTAGAATACATTTCCTTCCACGGGTTGATAAAGGCCAACCAATAATTTCACCAAAGTAGTTTTGCCAGAACCAGACGGTCCAACAAAAGCAATGGTTTCTCCTTTGCTTACACTAAAGTTGATATGGTTCAACGCATTGTTCTTACCCGTAAGGTGTTTAAAGCTGATATCGTTAAAGGTAAGCTGCTCAATTTTGTGAAGCGGTTTAGGGTTGTCTGGTTTTTTATCAATAGGAGTGCTCAGGATCGCTTTAAATCTGCCCAACGATACTTCGGCTTCTCTCCATGCTAAAATTACATTGCCGAGCTCCTGTAGTGGCCCAAACAAGAAGAAGGAGTAGAATAGGAAAGAGAAGTATTGTCCAGGAGATATCGTGTTGTCAAAAATTAGAATTAACAGTACGACAATCATCACACTGCGCACTAAATTAACCGTAGTGCCCTGTACAAAGCTCATGCTCCTCACAAACTTTACTTTCTTAAGCTCTAAGCCCAAAATCTTGTAGGTCGTTTTATTTAACCTTTCGATTTCCTGATTGGCCAAGCCCAAGCTTTTCACCAATTCAATGTTCCTCAGCGATTCAGTAGTGGATCCTGCCAATGCAGTGGTTTCAGCCACAATAGAACGTTGTATCGTTTTGATCTTTCGGCTTAAAAACCAGCTGATAAAAGCAATAACTGGAATAGAAGCCGTGTAAATGAGCGTCACTTTGTAACTCACCGATAAGGAGTAAACAATGACGAAAACCATCCCGATTAAACTTACGAAAAGGATGCTGATGAAGGAAGTGATGAACTTTTCACAATCAATCCTCACCTTTTGCAAAATGCCTAACGTTTCACCACTGCGTTGGTCTTCAAAAACCTGATAAGGCAGTTCCAGGGAATGCTTTAAGCCATCGGCATACATTTTGGCGCCTACTTTTTGTACAATGATGTTGGTGAAATAATCTTGAAAATTCTTCGCAATTCTGGAAACCATGGCGGCGCCAATAGCCAAGCCAACTAAGCCCAGTACGCCCCAGATATATTCCGTACGTTCGATATTGTCTTTCTTTTCAATGAAGCGGTCAACAATTTGACCTGTAAAATATGGGTCCATAAGGGAGAAACCGATATTTACTGCAGCTAAAAATAGTGCAAGTACTACCACCCACTTATGTGCTTTGAGGTACTCGAGTAATAAATTCATTTTTGTTTTGTTGTGATTGGGATGCAAAAATAAAAAAAGGGAATGTAGCTGAGTTACATTCCCTTTTATATTACATTTTAACGATATTGTTAAACCGTCATGATGTCTTTTTCTTTCAGTTCGGCATGTTTGTCTACCTTAACAATATAGTTGTCGGTAACTTTTTGCACTTCTGCCTCACCAACTTTGATTTCGTCATCAGATACGCTCTCGGCTTTCAATTTCTTGATTTTCTCATTGGCATCTTTACGGATATTACGGATGGCGATTTTTCCTTTTTCAGCCTCTTCTTTAACTTTTTTTACAAGCTCTTTTCTACGCTCTTCGGTTAAAGGAGGAACAACCAAACGGATAATAGAACCATCATTTTGAGGATTGATTCCAATGTTAGCTTCCATAATTGCTCTTTCAATAGGAACCAACATGTTTTTCTCCCACGGTTGGATAATTAAGGTACGGGCGTCTGGAGTATTAATTGCTCCAACTTGTGCCAAAGGTGTTGGGTTGCCATAATAGTCAACCATAATACCATCTAGCATACCAGCAGAAGCTTTTCCTGCTCTAATTTTAGTCAATTCAGATTCACAGTGTGCAATTGCTTTATCCATATTGGTTTGAGCATCTGAGATCTGTTTCTTTATGAGGTCATTCATTGTTCTGAGTGATTTATATGCAAAAATATAAAATAAAGGGCAAAACTAGCCTTTTACCAAAGTGCCAATTTCTTCACCTTTAGCAATTTTCATGAAATTTCCAGCCTTGTTCATATCAAAAACAATAATTGGAAGGTCGTTTTCCTCACACAAAGTAAAGGCCGTCATGTCCATTACATTAAGGTCTTTGTCATAAACTTCTTTGAAAGATAATGTTTGGTATTTGGTAGCCGTTGGATCTTTTTCAGGATCGGCGGTGTAAATACCATCTACGCGGGTACCTTTAAGCACTACGTCTGCATTGATTTCGATGGCCCTTAATGCCGCTGCCGAATCAGTGGTGAAGTAAGGGTTTCCAGTGCCGGCACCAAAAATAACCACACGTCCTTTTTCAAGGTGTCTAACTGCTCTTCTTCTTACAAACGGCTCACAGATTTGCTCCATTTTAATGGCCGAAAGTAAACGGGTTTTTAAACCTACTTTTTCTAGTGCATCTTGTAGCGCCATGCTATTGATTACCGTGGCCAACATGCCCATGTAGTCTGCTTGAGCTCTGTCCATTCCAGATTTTTCAGCACTTAAACCTCTAAAAATATTGCCTCCGCCTATCACAATTGCTATTTCTAGTCCTTCGTCGTGTACCGCTTTGATATCTTCTGCGTATTGCTTAACTCTTTCGTTATCAATGCCGTATTGCTTTTCGCCCATTAGCGACTCGCCACTCAGTTTAAGTAAAATCCGTTTATATTTCATAAAAGGCAAAATTATCAAGTTTTTTTAATTTGCTGGTGCTTAATTCAGTTTAATTTCCGCTCCTCTGAAAAATACTTGTTGCAATTCCAGATTTTCGTTTACCCTCACCAAGTTTGCTTGAGCATTAACAACCAGTTGCCCAATTTCGTTTTCTTTTTTGATCAGCTTTGCTGGATTAAAGGTGGCCATGTTAATGGCTTCGGCTAATGGAATGCCGCAGTACTGCACACAATTTTTAATCGATTGTAACATCGTCATGGCCGAGCCAGATAATGTGCCATCGGGCATTACAAATTTACCGTCTATGGCGTGATGCTGATATGGCCCTGAATTACATTCCGCTACGGCATCGGTAATGAGGAATAGGCGTTCTTCCAGCATTTTTGCCGCAATTTTTACTACTTCAAAGTCTACATGCAATCCGTCGGCAATAATGCTGGCCATTGCTGTTGGATGGCTAAACACAGCGGTAGGAATGCCTGGCGCACGATGTTGGATGGGCGACATGGCATTAAACAAATGGGTAGTCGTTTGTATGCCTTGGTTATAGGCGTTCGTTGCCTGTTGGAAATTGGCGTTGCTATGTCCCAATGAGAGGATGACATCATGATCTAGCAGATATTGGATCACTTCTTCGTCCTGAAGTTCAGGTGCAAGAGTCATCATTTTGATGGTGCCATCTCCAAAATCTAATAGCTGTTTAATTTCATCTAAGCTTGCCTTGCGGATATATTCTTTGACGTGGGCACCTCTTTTTTCGGGATTGATAAAAGGACCTTCCAAATGTAAACCCATACAGTTTCTAGCATCTTTCCTGTATTCCTTAATCACCGAAATACATTGATTGAATACCTCTGGAGTGTTTGTCGCTAAGCAGATCAAAAAACTAGTAGTACCTTCTCTTAAAAGTTGGTCTTCTATGATCCTGATACTTTCCAAGCTGGGCTCGGCAGAAAAAAGTTTGCCAGCAGCACCGTAAATCTGTAGATCGATAAAGCCAGGTAATAACAAATCTGTCTTTGAATCTTTATTGATGGCATCTGCAAGGTGCTGTATTTTGCCATTTTGTATTTCAATATGTTGGTGTTTATGGATCTGGCCATTTGTAAAAACATCGATATCATCAAACGTTTGCATGTAAATTCTTAGTGTTTTAATTTTAAAGGTAGCATTTAGAAAGGGTATTATTGTGTTTGTTAACCTTAAAACAACTATTAAGATGAAAAAGCAAATGGCGGAGCACAGTAGACGAAACTTTCTAAAGTCTAGCTTGGCTTTTGGGGCCGTGAGTATGGTTGCTCCAGTTACGTCGGTCGCTGCAATCAGTGAAATTGAAGACGAATTTAAGATGATTGCGGGACCCTGCCTGCAAACCTCATTTAACAATGCCATATCTGTATTGTGGATAGTGAACAAAAATGCTGCGAGTTGGGTAGAGTATGGTTTGTCACCTGATCATTTAGATCAAAAAGCCTATGGTAGGTCAGAACTTGGGTTAAAGCCAATTGGTACCATTAACGTTGTGCAGTTAAATAATCTGCAACCAGGGGCTAGTTATTATTATCGCGTGGTATCTAAAGAAATAAAGGATTTTCAGCCTTATAAGCTCACCTACGGTACTGTTTTGAATACTGATGTTCAGTCTTTTATAAATACAGATACGAACAAGGCCGAAGTTAATTTTGTAATGTTGAACGATATACACGACCGACCTCAATCTATCCCAGCCTTGCTGTATTTAGATAAAGGGGCGAAGCATGATTTTGTATTTTTCAATGGAGATATATTCGATTACCAGACCAACGAGCCGCAAATTATAGATCATTTTTTGCAACCCTGTACCAATGCTTTCGCTAAAAATATTCCATTTGTTTATGTTCGTGGGAACCATGAAACCCGTGGTAAATACTGTCGTGAGCTTCCACAATATTTTGCAAGTGTAGGTTATGATGCTTTTACATTGGGTCCAGTAAGGTTCGTGATTTTAGATACTGGAGAAGATAAGGAGGATACTCATCCCGTTTATGCAGGTATTGTAGATTTTGATGAATATCGTAAAGAACAAGCAGCGCTATTAAAAAAGGAAATCGAAAGTAGGGCTTTTAAGAAGGCCAAATTTAGGGTGGTAATGATGCATATTCCGCCGCGGTTTTCTGGCGAGGCGCATGGCCCATTACATTGTACAGAGGTTTTTGAGCCTTTATTAAATAAGGGTAAAGTAGATTTGGTGTTAAGCGGGCATACCCATCGATATAAAATTCATCAGCCTGGAGAAGGACCCAATCATTATCCTTTAGTAATAGGTGGCGGCCCTAAAGATGGCACCAGAACGTTAACAAAAGTTAGGATAACCCCTAATGAGCTAACTTTAAAGCTGATTAAAGATGATGGAACAGAAGTAGGCAGTTATTCCATTCAAAAATAAATACCTTATTAAACAAAAAAGTCCCGCACGTGCGGGACTTTTCTATATAGATTAAGCTTAAAAATTAAGCTCCTAATTGTACGCGTTTGAAAGCAGTAACCGTTAATCCTTTAGAAGTGTTGTCTAAGAATTTACGAACATCTATAGAACCATCTTTTACAAACTCTTGGTTTAATAAAGTACTGTCTTTGTAGAATTTGTTCAATTTACCAGCAGCAATTTTTTCAACCATTTCTTCTGGTTTACCTTCTTGACGGATAACGTCTTTAGCAATCTCAATTTCACGCTCTACAGTAGCAGGATCAACACCGTCTTTATCAACAGCAACTGGGTTCATTGCAGCAATTTGCATAGCAACATCTTTACCAGCTTCAGTAATATCTACACCATTAGCACCTTCAAATACTACTAAAACGCCCATTTTACCATTAGAGTGGATATAAGAAACGATTTTTTCACCAGATATATTTGCGTACTCTTGGATAACGATTTTCTCTCCAATTTTACCAGTTAGTTCAGTGATGGTTTCGGCAACTGTACGTCCATCTTCCAAAGTAATCGCTGATAATTCTTCAGTTGAGGCAGGATTGTTAGCAACAGCTGCAGCTAAAACAGTTTGAGCTAGATTACGGAAATCTTCAACTTTAGAAACTGGCTCAGTTTCACAAGCCAAAGCAACTAATTTGCCATTTGTGCCATCTGCTGAAATATTGATTAATACCAAACCTTCAGAAGTAGCATTACCAGAACGAGCAGCCGATACTTTTTGACCTTTTTTGCGCAATAAATCAACGGCAGCTTCGAAATCGCCATTGGCTTCTACTAATGCTTTTTTGCAATCCATCATGCCGGCACCTGTTTGTTGACGTAATTTGTTTACATCTGCCGCAGAAATTTGTACTGTAGACATCTTTTTAAAAATTTTATAAGTTTTTTTAAATGTTAAGAGTTGTGCATTATAGGCTACGATGATTATTTCGCAACTTATAACTCACAACTCAAAACTATAATTTTTATTAAGCTTCTGTGTTATCTTCTGATGAAGCTTCTGCTTCAGCAGTTTCTTTTTTAGCTTTTTTAGCTGGAGCTTCAGGAGCATCAGCAGCAGTTTTAGCTGCTACAGCTTCTTTCTCAGCTTCTTCATCTTTCTCACGTTTACGCTCATCTAAACCTTCTTCGATCGCTTTAACCATGATGTCAGTAATCAAAGAGATTGATTTTGTAGCATCATCATTAGCTGGAATAGGGAAATCGATGTTCGAAGGATCAGAGTTAGTATCAACCATTGCAAAAGTAGGAATGTTTAATTTCAAAGCCTCAGCAACAGCGATGTGCTCTTTCTTCACGTCGATTAAGAAGATAGCCGCAGGTAAACGGTTCAAATCAGCGATACCACCTAAAAGGTTTTCTAATTTGATACGCTCACGTTGGATCATCAAACGCTCTTTTTTAGAAAGGATAGCGTAAGTACCGTCTTTAGTCATTTTATCGATGTTAGCCATCTTTTTGATTGACTTGCGTACGGTAGCGAAGTTGGTTAACATACCACCTAACCAACGCTCGGTTACGAAAGGCATGTTTACTTTCTTAGCTTGTTCTGCTACAATTTCTTTAGCTTGTTTCTTAGTCGCTACAAATAAGATCTTACGACCTGATTTTACGATTTGTTTAATCGCTGCAGCAGCTTCTTCAGTTTTAGCTAAAGTTTTGTTTAAATCTATAATGTGGATACCATTGCGCTCCATGAAAATGTAAGGAGCCATTTTTGGATTCCATTTGCGGGTAAGGTGACCAAAGTGTACACCTGCATCCAATAAGTCTTGATATGTTGTTCTTGCCATTGTATTGTCTCCTTAAGATTAACGTTTACTGAATTGGAATCTCTTACGGGCTTTCGCACGTCCTGGTTTCTTACGTTCAACCATACGCATGTCACGGGTCATTAAACCTTTAGCGCGTAATGCAGATTTTTTCTCAGCATCTAACTCAACAATAGCTTTAGCAATTGCCAAACGAACAGCCTCAGCTTGTCCTTTAACACCACCACCAGCTACATTTACTTGTACATCATATTTACCAGCAACTTCCGCAACTTCGAAAGCTTGGTTAACAATGTATTGTAAAGGTAGGGTTGGGAAATATACTTTATAATCTTTACCGTTTACGGTAATAGCGCCGTTGCCATCTTTCAAATAGATACGGGCAACCGCTGTTTTTCTTCTACCAGAAGTATTTGTTGTTGACATTTCTTTTCTCTTTTAATTAAAGTTTAACGGTTTTAGGCGCTTGTGCAGCGTGAGGATGCTCAGAACCAGCGTAAACAAATAAATTAGTGTATAATTTTTTGCCTAACTTGGTTTTAGGTAACATACCGCGAACAGCTTTCTCAACAACACGTGTTGGGTGCTTAGCCAATAACTCTTTTGGAGAAATGAAACGTTGACCACCTGGATAACCAGTGTAACGAACATAGGTCTTATCAACCATTTTGCTTCCTGTCAACTTAATTTTGTCTGCATTGATAACAATAACGTTATCACCACAGTCTACGTGCGGGGTATACTCAGGCTTGTTTTTACCTCTAATAATCATCGCGATTTTAGAAGACAAGCGCCCCAAAATCTCTCCTTCAGCATCAACTACAACCCATTGTTTGTTAACGGTTTTAGCATTCGCAGAGACAGTTTTGTAACTTAACGTATTCACTTGCTTTTATTTAATTTGTTAAAAAATTTTATTATTCCCAGTTTTTTAGGGACTGCAAAGATACGGAGAATACTTTAAATACCAAATAGTTGGGGCGAAAAAATTGCGAATTGTAAGTTGCGGGGTATCAGTAGTAATAAGATTGATCATTTGAAAAGCAAGTATAGTAGCGTTTTTGTTTACAAGTGCCGATGTTGGTTGTAGTTTTAAACCTGCGAGGTTTTTTAGCAATAGTGTAAGCTTGTATCGCTTGAGGACTATTTAAAATACTTGACAGCATGAGTATGCTATATTCTGTAAAAGGAAATGTCGTAAACCCATTTTGTCAACATTTGAGGTCACAATTGGTGACCTCAAATGCTGATCAATAAATAAAAAAGCCTATCGAAATATCGATAGGCTCTTAATAGTGATTGTAAATCCAATGTTATTTCCTCACCAACTTAATCGACATGGTTTTGGCTTCCTTGCCATCTTTAGTATCGTACATTTCCATCAGTTGATTGTTGTTGTCAACAATAGTAAATGTTTCTCTGAACTGAATTTGTTTGCCAGATGCCGCATCTGTTGCGTTACCTTTAAAAGTCATTACTTTATGATCTTTATCAAAGGTGCCCTCTGCATACATCAATCCTGTGCCCATATTGTCTATCCAAGTGCTGATGTAAACTTTTCTGGCATTATCATAGGCCATGGTATTCATTCCTTCAAATGGCATACCATCCATCATCCCTTTATAATTAGATTGTAAGTAACGTCCTCCCAAAACCATTTTGGTTTCGGCTTTAATACCCGGGCTGGTAGACATAATAGAACCATCTGGCTTATAGAAAGAACATTCAGCTTCCCAGTTGCCTACAGATTTGGCCATCCATTGATGCTCGCTTCCTGGGGCCATGTAAGCTTCCCAGGCTTTCATCATCTCGGCCGAGTCGACTGGTTTAGAAGTATTGTTGTTTTTGGCGGTAGAAGTATCAGCTGTAGTACTGTCAGCAGCGCTACTTTTTTTCTCGCTATTGCAGGCCGTGGCAAACAATAGCATGAGGCCAGCGGCCATCATTAAATTTTTCATCCGAACTCAAATTAGTTTAATATTTAGTTGATTGTCTTGTGATTAACACTGAATATAAGACTTTGTTTGTTAATAAGGAGTGCTTTTAAAGATCATCAGGTTTAAAACCAATTCTTTTTCTGGGCTTCGCTTTTTTTTCAGTCAGTTCATCCAAGTAAGTAAAAACCAATTCAATGTTTTTATCGTGGTTTTGCAAATGTTTTTTGATATCAGTTATTTCTAATTGGAGGTCCTTTTGATTGTCGAATAATTTACGTAAACGAGTGAATATTCTTACGATTTGAATGTTTACTTGTATGGCCTGAGAACTGTTAAGTACACTTGATAGCATTAAGACGCCGTGTTCAGTGAAAACATTTGGTAAATATACCCTTCCTCCTCTTCCAGTCTTTGAGGTCGCAATTTGCGACCTCAAAGACTGCCATTCATTTTCGGTAAGTCGAAACATAAAGTCCTCTGGGAATCTATCTAAATTCCTGCGAACTTGTTCATTAAGTCTTTTCGTTTCAATGCCGTAAAGTTCCGCTAAATCACTATCTAGCATCACTTTTTGGCCTCTTATCTCATGAATTTTGTTCACAACAACACCTTCAGGTATTATTGGAAGTAAATGCTTGTTTGTAATAGATAAACCTAATATAGCAACTATGTGTCACAATTTGAAGTCGCAAATTGCGATATCAAAGCGTTAGTCGCCTATTAAGCTTTTAGCTCATCTATTTTCTGCTGTGCCTTTACACTAATTTTCGTGTCCTGAATTTGATCGGCTACGGTAATATCCGCATCCCTGTCTTTATCCGAAAGATGAGTTTGCACCTTCTCTGCATTTTCAATGGCATGATCGTAAGAACCTCTAGCGCTCATCAGCTTTACAAAAACAGGCAGACATTCAAAGAAAATAAAGAGCAACCCAATAAAGGTAACCGCCAAAGAGGTGTTGAAATCCTTAGACCCATCGGGATTAAAACTGAGTTGTCCCAATGCCCAGTTCCTATCTGCAAAGCCTGCAATATTTGCCAAACTATCTAGTTGTTTAGACGTGAAAAGCTTCTCGCTCATCAAACCGTCAAATTGTTTCCTGCCATCTACAAACTTCTCCATTTGCCTCACGTCTACGTTCAACGTATCCAGGTTTTGCTCACGTTGTTTCAGCTCGGCTTCCTTGCGTTTGGCATAAGGTCCATAGCCCATCACCCCCGAAGTTTCGGTAGTTTTATTCCCGAAAATCTCGTAGTTGAGTTTTTGTCTGTCGCTTTTAATGGCTGCCGCCAATGAATCGCGTTGCGCTTTCAACTCGTTCAACTTTCCAATTTCAATGGTATATTTTTTATCAAAAGCTTTGTTTAAAGTGTCAATTTTTGAACGTTGACCATTCAAGTAGCTCACTTTCAGCTTTTCTTTGATTTCTTTATCGAAAATTTTCAGTTCCAGGGGGCGTGAGATCACGATACCAATCATAATGGCTAGCAAAATACGAGGTGTAGCTTGTAAAAGCTGTTTGTTGGAGCTTGCGTTTTTGTCCAAACTGCCTACAATGTAGCGGTCCATGTTAAAAATGGCCAAACCCCAAATTAGACCAAAAAATATAGAAAATAGCCAAGCCAAATCGCCACCTTTAAAAACAAAGTACATGGCATAGCCACCCGAAAGGGCCGCAAAAAGACCTGTAAAAAAGATAGTGGCACCAATGCCTATATATTTATTATGATCTGTAGGATGTTTTTCGAGCGTAGCAATGTGGGCTCCAGAGCAAAACCAAAGGAAGCGGGAAACGCGGTTCATATTAACCAAATTTAAAATTCTATAGTTAAACGACTGGCAAACTCAAATGTTACAGTTCTTTGAGAATTAATTATTTCTGTTTAACTCAAGGTAGCAGAAAAGTAAAAATGCCGTTTGATTTTTGCAATGAAAGTAATTAATAACGTAATTCGTATCTTTGATCAAAACACGAAAAAATGAAAGAAGTTACAGTTCAAGACTTAAAACAAAAAATAGATAACAATGAGCCTTTCCAACTGATTGATGTTAGAGAGACTTTTGAATATGAAACCTCTAACCTAGACGGTTTGAATATCCCTTTGGGTGGTATTTTAATTGAGGCTGATAAAATTGACAGAGACAAACCTGTAATTGTACAATGCCGTAGTGGTAAACGTAGTGCTGCTGCTATTATGCAATTAGAGCAGGTTCATGGTTTTGATAATCTTTATAACTTAAAAGGTGGGATTTTGGCTTGGCAAGAAGCTTTTGACCCTAACATGCCAGTATATTAATTTTGAATGACTGAATTTTGAAATGATCGATATACCATTCATTCATCTCTGATTCAAAATCCAATCATTTTTATGAAAAAGAAAATATTTTTAAATGCTTTTTACAACTTGGCATTGATCCTTTGTATTCTTGGAGCCTTTTGGGCTTTTGAGAATAAAAGTCCATTAATTGCTATTTTTCTAATTGCTGCATTGGCAGCGTTTCTTTTCTTTAAAATAAAATTGATTAAAGAGTTAAATAAGGAATTTAGGCAAGGACCGCCTAGAAAGTAAAGCAACAAAAAAGCCCAGCACGTGCTGGGCTTTTTTGTTGTCCAATGAACTTTAACTTCCTTTCGCAGATCTGGTCATTTGCTCCAACATATCCCACATTTCTGATGGGATAGCCTCCAAGCCGTTCATTTGTCCCGCTCCTTGTAGCCATTCACCGCCATCAATGGTAATCACTTCCCCGTTGATATAGTTAGAGAAATCACTCACTAAAAATGCGGCTAAGTTTGCCAGCTCCTGATGGTCGCCTACACGTTTTAATGGTACTCGGTTTTTAAAGTCAAATTTCTCTGCCAAATCGCCTGGCAGCAATCTGTCCCAAGCACCTTTGGTTGGAAAAGGGCCAGGAGCAATAGCATTGCTTCTAATTCCATATTTGCCCCATTCTACCGCTAAAGATCGGGTTAGTGCTAAGACGCCGCCTTTAGCACATGCCGAAGGAACGACATAAGCCGAACCTGTAAAAGCATAAGTGGTGACAATATTCAATACACTCGCCGCCTGTTTTTGCTTGATCCAGTGTTTGCCAAAAGCCAAGGTGCAGTTAACGGTACCTTTAAGTACAATATCTATAATGCTGGAGAAAGCATTTGCCGATAAACGTTCGGTAGGAGAGATGAAGTTTCCAGCTGCATTGTTTACCAATACATCTACGCTGCCAAATTTAGAGATGGTTTCTGCGAGTACATTTTCTACTTGTTCATATTCTCTTACATCACACTGCACTGCCAAAACTTTGCCCCCTGTTTCACTTTCCATTTCCTGAGCGGTTTTTTGCAATACTTCTATCTTTCTACTGGTGATGACCAAATTGGCGCCCAATTTTAGAAAGTAGGTAGCCATGGCTTTACCGAGGCCTGTGCCTCCACCAGTAACAACAATGGTTTTGCCTTTAAGGGCATCATCTTTTAGCATGGGTTGGTTGTACATTTGCTCGTATTTAAGGGTTGGATAATGGTATTTAGAGATGGTGCTAACTAAAATGCATTACTTTTTCTGTAAGCTATCTACTAATGATTTTAAGATAGCTCGGGTAGCTGGTGCCCACCATTGTTTTAGCATTATTTCTAAGTCTTTACTCTGATCAGCACTGGTTGCGGCAATTAAGTCTTTGCGCAGGTTAAGTTTGCTTTGTTGCCAGGTGTTGGCTTCAAAAGCCATGTATTTTCTAACCTTTCTTTCTGCCGCAGTTAAAATGCTTTCGGATTTTACTACTTCATCTACCAAGCCTACTGCATAAGCTTCTTCAGGTGAAAATAGTTTTCCTTCTAACAGATGGCGATAAGCGTTGGCATTTCCCAGCCAAAAACTATACAGTTGAAAAATGCTGTTTGGAACGATGATGCCCACAGGAACTTCATTGAGGCCAACGATATATTTGCCCTCTGACATTACCCTAGCATCGCAAGCTAAGGCAATTACACAGCCTCCAGCTGGACTATGGCCATTAATGGCAGCAACCAATGGTTTTTTAAAAGCGGTGATTTTTGCCGTGAAATTTAAAAAGAGATGCCAGAAACTAAGTGCTTCTTCTTCGTTATAATGATAAAGTTCTATTAAATCTAGGCCCGCAGAAAAGAAATTTTCCCTGCCAGTAATCAATACACCACCTATGTTGTCATCGTTTTCGATGTTGTGTAGCATGTCCTGTAATTCGGTAACCATTTCTCGGTTCAACGAATTGGATTTGCCTCGGTTTAGCGTAATGATGGCAAGTCTATCTTTGATGGTGGTTGCAATAGTATTCATTCCTCTTAGCTTTACATTTATATTTTTATAAAGCTAAGAGGTTCGAATTTATTATGCAAGCATAAAATTATTTTACTTCGTAGGTCAATACCTTTCTTGCCAAGCTTCCGTTAATGTCGATACCTTCAATAACAATACGGTAAATGCCCGGTACATCGGTATTGAAATAGCTTACTTTAGCTTTTCCATTAGCGTCGCTTGCCATTTGTGGCTCCCAGAAAACGGTAGTTCTTAGATCTGGTCTGGTATCTGGTTTTACATCGTATTTTGGCGAGTAAAATTCTCTTACCACCGCATAGCCTTTTGGTGTAAAATTAATTAAGCCAGGAGTATAAGTGTTGGTGGAAGTTATGCCCTGACCACGTTTGGTATTGATCACGATTACACCATTTCCACCTTGCATCCCATAAATAGCAGTAGTGCCAATGCTTTTCAAAATCTCTACGGATTCAATGTCTTGTACCACGATATCATCTAGGTTGAAGTCTTCTCCGCCCAAGTTCATTCCGTCAACAATAATAGCCATTGGAGACTGACTGCCACGAGCGAATGCTTGTCCATTTCTAATTTGTACGCCAGCTATCCGTCCTTGTAAGTATTGAGAAAGTGAAAAAGCGGTTTCTAGTTCTTTTGCGGTAATCACGGCATCGGCGTTGCCAGCACCTCCCAAATTAGAAGAGTTGTAGGTTGGCTTGCGTTTCTCTACAATCGTTACTTGGTCTAACAAAATAGTTCTATTTAACAAACCTCTTTTGGTTTGGTCGTCAAAGTATTTCCCACTTTCCTGTAAATATGCGGCTAACGATTGGTTTACGTTTACTTCAATATCGCCAGTGTTTGGATTTTTAGTGGTCACTTGACCTGGTACTACGTCCATTACAATTTCAACAAATTTTTTGTCTTTGTCGGTTCTGGCTTGTACCACAAATTTGGTGCTGTCCAAAAATTCTATCTTATCAAAGTTGAAACGGCCTTTGTCATCCGTTAAGGTGTCCGTCATAAAGAAACCGCCAGAAAAAGATACCAAGGAAACTTTACCTTTAATTACTGGTTTTCCTCCTTTGGTAACGGTTCCGCTAATCTGTAATCTCTTTTCTATTGGATATTTTGCAACAGGTTCAGTGCCATCTGCTACTTGCTTCCAATTGATTTTTCTCCAACCCTGTGTAAGCAAGAGATTGTCTAAATCATAGCGGGTGTTTCTATCGTTGTTGAGGAAGTAATAATTTGGTTTTTCTACATAGCCTACTAAATCCGAAGTAAGTAAAAGCTTTGTAAGAATATTGGTCTCGTTTTCTGGATCGGGCTTAACCGCTGAAGTATTGGTAACCGCAACGGAAAAACTTCCCTGTACAGGTTTATGGTCATTGGTGGCCGCTACAGACAAATCTACTTTTGTTCGTTTGCCATAACTTGGCTTTAAGGTTTCAGGAGTAATTTCGATTTTATCTTTTAAGTTATTCACGAACACAATACGCTCATTTAGCGGGGCAAACGTAGAAGATAATAAAGAGATTTGTACAATTCCAGAAGGTAAGCTGTCTTTGGGTACGGTAAGCGAAACCACCTGTTTACTGGAAGCGATTTTGGTAGAAAAATAAGTAACACCATTGTGTTGTGCAATCAGATTGTATTCTTCTTTGTTGAGCAAATCTTCAGAGATATAAACTTTGATGGACATTTTGGTGCTGTCCGTATTTGATACCGAAAGTACCAAGCCACTTTTTTCTGCAGCGGGAAGGTTAACGGTCTTTTTAGTGCCATCGGAGAAACTAAGCGTTGCTTTATAAGCTTGCCCTGCAACGGGATTAAGGAAAAAAGATCCCATACCTAGCTTATTGGTTTCAAATTGTGATATTTCAGTACCATCATTGGTCGTGATCACTCCTTTTGTTAGTTCGCCTAAACCATTGCTATTGATCGCTTTAATCCCTACTTTGTTAGGCAGGTTATCTACCAATTTACCTCCTTCAGGAAAAAACTGTACGTCAACTTCCTTAGAAGTTGTTTTTAATGGAATTTCCTTAGCGATCACCTGTTTGTTAGGTAGCGTAATATTGGCTATGATAGCGCCACTTTTCAAAGCATCTGGTTGCTTGTTGGTCGCTTCTATCGTAATTTCACCTTGGCTATTGGTAATACCCTTGCCTCTCTCTATTGTTTTTTGGCCAAGCTTTACTTCGTAGCTTACTTGGCAGTTGGTATAGGGTAAATTTTGTTTATCTGAGAACTGTATTGTGGTACTTATTTTTTGTTGGTTGTTTTCTG
>NZ_JAELTX010000353.1 GCF_016429065.1 Pedobacter sp. ASV17 | reverse complement strand
CATATATATTATGCAGTATCTGCAGAGGAAAATGGAAATGGAAATCTATGTATTGTCCCCGTTGCAAACATTTTATCTGGTTTCTTCTTTTCTGACTGAGTTGTAAAAGTTGAGAGAAATGCCCTGAAATGGAAATGGAATTTTTGCATTTTGGGAATTTTGCCATTTTTATACAATGAATTAATGACAGCTTGTACACTTCTCAACTTTTCCTTTCCTTCCATCGCTCCCCCGTCAAACGCGAAAAAAACAAAACTCTATATAATACAATTTCTAACCCTTTTTTTTACTCCCCCCCAATTTCACCTCTTCCACCCGTGATCCCAAGCCTTCTTAGCAGGCGAATCAGTCTGCAACCTCGCATACTCAATCGGCACAGCATCAGTCCCATAAACCCCCTTCTTCTCCATCGCAACCCGATACAAATACCCCTCGTTCCTCTCGCCCGGCCCAACCGTCTTCCTCAGCTC
>NZ_JAELTX010000352.1 GCF_016429065.1 Pedobacter sp. ASV17 | reverse complement strand
CCCCAATGCACCCACCGAAGTTAGGCTGATTGCCGCCATGGTATTTGCTACGCTCAACGAATCATGGGACAAGTTTAAGGCAGAGAACGGGCTATGAGACATGATTGATTTTCGAAACTAACCGCATTTACTTAAAACTTCATTTTTATTTGTCTACTTTATTTTTTTTCTTTTCTCAGTATAGAAGTCACAGCGAAAGAAACCCAAAAAAGCGCTTTAGAAAAGACTATAATAGAATATCCGCATTGGCCAAAATTGGCCCGACTCTCAGATAGAAAACACCACGCTATGCCAATGGCAACAAATCCGGACCAAAAAAACCATTTTGAAAAGGCGTCTGACACATGTGACACTCCAAATGTACCCCGATTTACTCATATATTTTTTTCCAACTTTGTTCAGACAACGTAAGCTGGGAGCGTTTGCAAGCTTACAGGCCAAGCATTCGCCTAACGCCGTCACGCACTACAC
>NZ_JAELTX010000351.1 GCF_016429065.1 Pedobacter sp. ASV17 | reverse complement strand
GGCCTAATCCGCGCAACCCTCTCGGCAGTAGCCTACCTCCATGACCACGGCATCGTGCACCGCGATCTCAAGCCCGAAAACCTTCTTTTCCGAACCCCCGAAGACAACGCCGACCTGCTCATAGCCGACTTTGGCCTCTCGCGCATCATGGAAGAAGGCCAGTTCCACGTGCTGACCACGACCTGCGGCACACCGGGATACATGGCGCCAGAAATTTTCAAGAAGACGGGCCACGGCAAGCCCGTGGACATTTGGGCGCTGGGCGTCATCACCTACTTCTTGCTGTGCGGCTACACGCCGTTTGACCGTGACACCGACTTTGAGGAGATGCAGGCCATTCTCAAAGCCGACTACAGCTTCACGCCGACCGAGTACTGGCGCGGCGTCTCAACCAATGGCAAGGAATTCATCAAAAAGTGCCTAACCATCGACCCGTCAAAACGCATCACGGCCCACGAAGCACTCCAGCAC
>NZ_JAELTX010000350.1 GCF_016429065.1 Pedobacter sp. ASV17 | reverse complement strand
GACATATCCTTGCCCATGAGGGGAATGCTGAGGACCTCACCGTCCAGGCACAGAGTAGTGTTCTGGAAAGTAACACGTCGAACAGTTCCGTGCATACGGCGGCCCTCAAGCGGCGACCAGAAGCTGCCCTTTGCAATTTCGTAGGCGCGGTCAACTTCAACCTCAATGCTAGTGCCTGGCTGTTCATGGAGCTCAAAAATCTCCATGGGATTGTCATACAGACGAGACTTGATGTCGTCAATAGTCAACTTGCCCTCAGTGACAGATGTCAGGAGTAGAGGGAGTGCCTCAGCGATACCCATTGAAGGATCGGCCTTGTGACCCATCGCGGAAGCCAGTTGGTAGGGCAGGCTACCGATGGAGAAGACGTCAATTGTCGACAGGTGCTCCCAGAGTGCAGCCTGGTCCTGGGCGGTAGGAAGGCGATCATAGCCAGGGAAGTCATCCCTAGACAGGCACAGAGAGTATATGC
>NZ_JAELTX010000349.1 GCF_016429065.1 Pedobacter sp. ASV17 | reverse complement strand
GCATAGCACCCTGAATATCGCGCTGTTGAGCGAGCGAACTACGAGTATTCGTAACCTGTGCCCATCAGTGACGTGGCGACTCTCTCTTCACCTATACGGTATTCCGTACTGTTACTGAACAATTGGGACAGCGGCCGTCGTAACGCCCGCTGTATGTTTCGCAGCATGAGCTACAGTCCAATGAAGTTCAATATTGTTTAATAATCTGCCTCTCGCATGTAGCCAATGTACCACTCGTAGTACCTACCTACCTACGACGTAGTAGTAGTAAGGAAGGTACGTGGGTACCTGACGTAGATACCTACGCCGCGTCGTTGTTCTCCAGGCTGTTCAACCCGGCGAGGAAGGTGTGTATAGTACAGTCCATAGTTCCAGGCGTTCTCGACTGCGTGTGTACAAACGTATTTGCCTGTGTACCGAGGGATACTTCTACAAACCTGCCGCGGGAAATTATTGCCATATGGTGTATCTA
>NZ_JAELTX010000348.1 GCF_016429065.1 Pedobacter sp. ASV17 | reverse complement strand
ATACTGGATACGCTGTTTAGCTGTGTAGAGATTTGGGAGGGGGAGAGGGAGAAGAGTGTGTGTTATAAGACGGGGTATGATTTGCTGGATGGCATATTGGCCTTGTTGCCGCAGCCGATGGGGGCGTAAGTCAGAGCGTAGGAGACGATGACGATGTGTTGCGCAGCATATATTCCGTCCTAGATCGAAGGTGGAGGAATCGCCGCCGTCATTATCCTCAAAATGGATCAGGAGAACTGAAGAGATAAAAGATAAGGAGAGATATATGGCTATATGAATGCAAAAACACCAAAGGCAAGTCAATAACGAGTGCTTGCGTCACAGAACGCTGCATTTCTGTCGTTCTTATTTTGTGGCACGGCATCTTGTTGGAGCATCGCAGGCTACAGGAATCCTGGCTGCACGAAATATGAAGTTGTAAATGTTGAATAGCAAAAGACAGGCTTAATTATATGACGAATCCATGCGTCAC
>NZ_JAELTX010000347.1 GCF_016429065.1 Pedobacter sp. ASV17 | reverse complement strand
GCTCCACTCCTATTTAAGAAAAAAGAAAAATTCATGCTTATGCACACACATAATTCGACAAACTAGTCTCATACATGTGGCATCAAGGGCGGCAAAACGGCAACAGCGGGACGTACTTCCTCAAACAGCTGCAGGCCTTTTTCGTCATACAACAACAGCGTCGGCAACATTCGTGGGCTGCCTTCCTCCGGATTGACCATGTTGATGACTTCATCTCTCAGATTTACTTCCGCACGGTCGGCGCGTATATCCATGATGTCAACAGCTTGCCGCGCAGACTTGCGGGGCGGCATCGCCTCTTGGGGCTGCTGGGCGGCGAGAGCTTCCTTGACAGCGGGCATAGTTGTTTTATTCGTTTTTGGCGACAGCAACGGCGCGACAAAGGGGGAGAGCTGGGCGAAAAGGGATGAGAAAGACCTAGGCGGGGAGGCGAGTGTGCGGACTTTATAATTCGATAGCAAGAGGCTTGGGA
>NZ_JAELTX010000346.1 GCF_016429065.1 Pedobacter sp. ASV17 | reverse complement strand
CTTCTTGTTTTCGACCTCAGCAAATCTCCGAATTCCGTCGAGCGAATCATGATTGGTGACGCCGACGGCAAGCAAGTCATCGACGCCATGCCCGCCAGCAGCGACGCCAAAAGAACCGTCTCCATGCGCACCAGTCGTATGAAACGTGACCTGACTGAGCAAGACTGGCCCAGCTACGACTCTTCTTCAGCCCCCACAACAACAAGGACCAATTATGCCCTGGCTCAAGGCCCAGATGGCCAGATTGCCTTTTCTGGTGGTGATGACCTTTCAGTCGCCATGTTCAACGCGAAAGACGCAGGATGGAATGTCTTGATGGGTGAACAGAAGGCCCTCGACCTGACGACATCGGCGTCGCTGTCCACCTCATCCCCAACTCCGACATCAACAACTTCCTCCTCTACACTGGCAACATCTTTAAGCACATCTGCTACATCTACTTCATCTACTTCATCTACTTCAGTTAGCTCGGC
>NZ_JAELTX010000345.1 GCF_016429065.1 Pedobacter sp. ASV17 | reverse complement strand
GATCAGGGTCGCGGCGATTGTGCTGGCAGGCACACTGTAGCCAGACTCCCACATAATGAGATATGTAACAGAGACGGTCAAGGCTCCCAGAATAGCAGGAAGCGCACGGAACGCGACGTAGGGAACCTTGTTGGCAATGTACGAGTCGCCGATGTTTTCGAAGTGGAAATGGCCGTCGTAGCCCACGAGCCAACCCATGAAGGCGAAAAGCAGCTTAGCGAACGGCGGGTGGACATCGAAAAAGTATGTTCTCTCGAGATAGTAGGAAGCGAACTGTAAGCACTGTCAGCTAGACTGTTGTAACAAATCATTTCAACGTATTGTGCGTGCGTACCTTGCCAAAATGCACCTCATCAAAGACGACTTCGTTGGGGTGGCTGATGCCCCAGAAACGCGTGACAAAGGCAAGCACAGTCATGATTGTGCAAGCAATCTTGTGGTCGAGCTCGCTATCTTTCGATGCCTTTTGTGAC
>NZ_JAELTX010000344.1 GCF_016429065.1 Pedobacter sp. ASV17 | reverse complement strand
AGCAACAGCAGCTATGGAGGACATGAGCCTCGATGCAGTGTTTGCAGAGACGGATCCCGAACCCGGTGTAGTGTCTGCAGAGATGGGGCCACAGACCAAGGGCGTATCAAAGTTTACCGCGGAAGAGGTTTCGAACCTTCCTCTATACACGTACTCTCCCATAGACAAGTCATCAGCAGAAGTACGCTTCCTCGTTCTGACAACCAGCAGCGAGAGCACCGAAGACGACCCCATCTCCTGCCGTATCGTCACGGCAAGCTTAGACGATGTTCCCACCAGCCGTCCCTTCTGGCCCTCTTCTGCCTTGGAGCTATACAACCCGCTATCATACTGCTGGGGCACGACAGAGGCGACCAAGGAAATCGTCATTGATGGGTGCCTGTTCCGGGTGAGGCCGTCGCTGCATGAGGCGCTCGCCCACTTTCGCAGCACCGAGCTGGTCTCTAGCGATCCATTTTGGCGCGGTGCCCAGA
>NZ_JAELTX010000035.1 GCF_016429065.1 Pedobacter sp. ASV17 | reverse complement strand
GGATACGATAGTCCCGCTTTTCGTTTTTATCTTTTTGTTTTAATAGGGCTGTCGTCCTGAGCCTCCCGAATCGGGACAGGTTGTCGAAGAATATTTTCGCTAGCAGCACTTCCTTTGTCACACTGAGTTTATCGAAGTGTCGGCTTATTAACAAACAAAATCCTGCTCCCGAAACTTCGGAATGACAAATGAACAAAAACAAAAAGGATAACCACTTCAATCGGGTTTATTTTACAAAGTTCATTGCAACCTAACCCAATTTGTTTATTTTGCTCCTTAACTAAATTAACCTAGCCGTGAGAGTAAACAAAAACCTGCTCCTTCAAAAATCTAACGAAGAGTTAGAAAAATACCTGCTCCCCAATGGAGGCTATGTAACTGATGCCATTGATTACATCTCCTCCTACCGCTCAAGGCTAAGTACCTTAATCGATGATGTTTTGCTAAAAAATTCCTAAATTGCAGCGTTAAACTATAGTTAAGCACCATGAAAAAGTTTTTATCCGCTCTTCTTCTTTTTACCACAATGGCTGTTGCCGCAATGGCGCAACAACCCAAAATGCCAACTCCAGAAGAGTTAGCTAAAAAGAACGTAGACGAATTAGAAACCCGCCTAAAGTTGAGCTCTACACAAAAGAGCGTGATTTACAACTACGCTTATAATTTGGCAAAAGAACAAATTGCTTTAAGCAAAAAACAACAGGCTACAGGCTTCAACGACGAAGAAATATCAAAATTGTACCGTTTAAATAACGAAACCAACAAAAATATTAAAGCGGTTTTAAAGCCCGAGCAAATTGTAGAATTTGACAAGATTGTTGAAGACCGTTTGAATGGCGTAGATCCGACCAAGAAAAAGAAGAAAAAGAAAAAAGGTGAAGAGGAAGAAAAAGTGGTAGGGATTGAAGGCCTTAAATCTGGAAGCGGCACCCCGTGAGCTTACCCGTACTCGACTACTTTTTAACCATTTTACATCTCGTTATTATTGGCCTTAACCTATTTGCTTGGATTTGGCCAAAAACCAGAAAACTGCACCTCTATATTGTAGGCATTACTTTATTTTGCTGGCTTGGGCTTGGTATTTGGTATGGCTTGGGCTACTGCCCCATTACCGACTGGCAATGGCAGGTTAAAACCAAACTAGGCGAAACCAATTTGCCCAATTCATTTGTTAAATACCACCTAGATCGGCTCACAGGAAAAAACATCCCCGACACTACCGTTGATATCATTACTTTAGGCTCGTTCCTCATCGCCATTATTTGCTCGGTGAAGGTTAATTTTTTCTCGAGAAACCGCTCTTAGTTAATCATTCCTGATTAAAAAAATATTTATAAACATTGGTTATTTTCCATTTTCCTTCCTCGTCTTTTTCAATCGTAAGGATATGTTTTTGCCTGTTGTCAAACCGTAGATAATTAATATCTATCTCCGCCATCACTTGAGATGAGGATGTAGCAATTATAGCAGCCTTGGCCTCACAATCCTGCTGTATCATTCCGCGGTTTTTACACATGTTATCTAAAACGGCGCATACGCCATTTTTAATGATCTTTTCTCCTCGGGTATAAGTAGTGAATATTGCATTTGGACTTAATATCTCTTTAAACTTTTTATAGTCAGTATTTAAAAAACCTAATCGGTAGGCATCTATCACTTGCTGATAATCGCCGTTAGGGTTTTCTGTTGCGCTACTTCTATTGGTCATCAATACAAGGAGCATAAAAATGGTTAGTATTCTCTTTTTCATGGCAGTATAATATCTACCTAAAGTTCCTACCAATTCAATTAATAAAATGTGCGAAAAACACCTTTTTTGATTACTGCATTTTTAACATAAAAAAAGCCGCTATAAAATAGCGGCTTAATCAGATATTAGTACCCTTTCTCCTTGAAAACAGTCTCTAATAACTTGGGTTTTGTTGTCCTTGCAAACCTTTGTTGTTGTCGACCTCCCTTTGTGGGATAGGCAATATTGTTTTTGGGGCTCCAAAAGCTGCTGCCGCATTTCCAGTTCGAAGATTCTGCTTATTGCGCAGCAAATCCATTCTACTGTGCCCTTCAAAAGCTAGTTCTTTTCTCCTTTCAATTAGAAGGGCATCAATTAAGGCCTGTTGCGTTGCTACCGCCTTTGGCCCCAATCCCGCCCTAACTCTAATACGGTTATTTAAAATAGTAATCGCTTCTGGATTAGGAGTTACATTTTGGCGAGCCAAGGCCTCTGCTAAATTCAAATAAATCTCAGTAGTACGTATCACAGGGGAATTATCTGAATTATTTGTTGCATCTGGGAATTTACTGGTAAAGAAACGGGAAAGTCCATCAGTTGCTATTCCAGTTATTTTCAAGGCAAATCTTTTATCACCAGCCTCTAAATTATAAGCATTAATCAAATCTTGTGAAAAAGGCGCATCGCCTCTTCCCCCACGAGCTGCGGGATTATAAAATGATGCCCAACCACCAGTGCCTGTCTTTCCATTATCTATGGCACTATTTTGAATAGTAAATACGTCTTCTGCTGTATTTCCACTATAAAATGCATAATCAGTAGCAGTGTTATAAATACCCTGGGCTAAAGTACTTCTAGCGGCCGTTTCTGCTTTTGGCCATTCTTCGCGATATAAATATAAACGTGATAAAAGACCATATGCTGCCCCTTTTGTAGCTCTACCACGTGTGTCTGCAGCACTACTATAAGATACAGGTAAAACTGCCGCAGCATCATTTAAGTCATTAATAATTTGAGTATGTACTTGGTTTAAGGTTGACCTAGATGGATAGGTAATCGTGCCCGTGAATTCATCCAAAACTAAAGGGACACATAGGTTAGTCCCATTGTTAACTTGATACGGCTGTGCAAATAGATTTGCCAATTGGAAATACGCCAAAGCCCGTAAAAATTTTGCTTCGCCTATATATTGTGCCTTAGCTTGCGCAGACAAACCATCGACATTATTGATATTAGCAATAATCGAATTCGCTCTATTAATAACTTGATAATGCACTTGCCATATTGTTGACACATTACCGTTGGTAGATACTCCAGAAAAATTATTCAAATCCTGCAAGGTTGGAAAAGTTCCTACAAAATCCACATTATTCCCCATATAATCCGCGATAACCTGCGGCAGACTACCATAAAAATCAAGCGTTTGAGCAGTGCTATAAACACCAAGCAATGCACCTAAAGCTGTTGCTGGACTTTTATAAACATCCTCATTTGATAATGACTGTTGATTTTTTAAATCTAATTTTTTCTCACAGCCAAAGAATGTAATGGCAATTAGAGAATATATGATACAATATTTTAATTTCATGTTTTTAGTTTTAAAGGCCAATATTTACTCCAAAGGTGTATGACTTTGCTTGTGGCAACGCAAAAAAACTTTGACCTACCACTAGATTACTTGCACCATTAGCGGATATTTCTGGATCTCCACGGAAGTTTTTATTCTTAATGGTCCAAATATTTTGAGCTAAGAAATAAACCCTCAAGCTCGAAAACAACTTTGTTCTTTGTAAAAATGCAGGTGGAAGATTATAACCAAAAGTTATCGATTTAAGTCTGAGATAAGACCCATCCAGCAATTGTTTCGTCGAAGCTTGATGATAAGTTGTTCTAGTAGGGCTATTTAAAGCTGGTGCAAAAGCATTATCGCCTGCTTGCTTCCAATAGTTCAACAACTCAATACTCTTGTTATAGGAACCAGAGCTAAAATTATCAGTAAATGTTAAACCATCTAAGTACACATCATTTCCATAAGAGAAATTGAAAAATGCAGAAAAATCAAAATTTTTATACTTAAAGGAATTTGTTATCCCTCCTTGAAAATCTGGATCAGCCTTTCCAACAATTACGCGATCAGCTGGCGTTGGGCTTGTTGTAGCGGTACCATCTTTCTTTAACCATTCGGCATTCCCAGTTTGCGGGTTTATTCCTTTATATCTAATTAAATAGAATGAGTTTTTTGAGTAACCAACAATGGCTCGTTGAACAACGCTTCCCGTCAAGAAATCACGACCATCCTCATCTAAATTCTTTGGTAGAGACGTCACCTTATTCTTGTTAAAAGCGATATTAAAAGAGGTAGACCAGCTAAAATTTGAATTCTTGATATTATCTGAGTTGATCGAAATTTCAAATCCTCGATTTCTCAAAGTGCCTACATTTTTTGAAGCAGATGCAAATCCAGTAGTAAAAGGGTAAGGGGCACTTACCAATAAACCTGTGGTATTTTTATTATAATAGTTTAACTGCAAATCTATTGCTTTGAAAATCCTTGCAGATATACCAACATCAAATTGCGCAGTTTCTTCCCAACTCAAATCTGGATTGGGAACCACACCAGGTGCTAAGCCCGCCTGTGCAAGATAATTAGCTCCAGAAGCAAAAGTTCCCATAAAACCATAATACCCTATATTGTCGTTCCCAGCCGTACCATAACTCGCTGTCAGCTTCAAAGATTGTACGTACTTATTACTTTTGTTAAAGAACTGCTCATTCGAAATGAGCCACCCTCCTGATAATGCATAAAAATTACCATATTTTTTATTAGCCCCGAATCTAGATGAGCCATCTCTTCTAAAAGAGCCCTCAAACAAATAACGATTGTCATAATCGTAGCTTAAGCGTGCAAATTGAGATTCCAAAGCCCAATCAAATATATTCTCTGAAGCGGTAACAGGGGTTGAGGCCGATCCTACGTTAGGCAAGTCATCACTTACAAATCCAGTTCCTTCCACCAAAATTTGTGTAAGTGTAGAAGTCTCAAAACCGTAACCCAGCAATCCTTTTAACTGATGTTTATCAAAGGTTTTTGAATAACTTAAAGTATTTGATGTAAGCCATTTGTTATCGGTATAATTTGTTCTGTAAGCATATCCACCAGGAGTTGTTATATCGGCATTCCTTTTCTTTTCATCCACTCCGTACCTATCCATTCCCCAATCTGTTTTAAATTTCAGCCCATCAATAATAGTCCATTCTGCAAATGCATTTCCAGTACTTCTATTAGAAAAGTTTTTATTGATCCCCGTTGCATTTATTGCCAATACATTAGCAATAAAACCCGTATTTACATACTTTCCATCAGGCCCATAAGGCGTAACATATGGCAGTTGAAGAAAAGCAGAGGTTAAAGGAGCTGCGGTACTATTTTCAGCACCTATACGGTTCATGTTAACCCTAGACAGATTATAATTCACTCCTAAATTGATTTTGTCGGATACTTTATGATTCAAATTGATTCTTCCAGATAAACGGTTCAAATCATTTCCGATCGTATAACCGCTTTCTTTAGCAAGAGTTCCTCCAACAAAAAATTGTGTTTTAGCATCACCTCCAGCAGCACTTAGGTTAGCGGTATTCATCTTTCCCGTTCTAACAACCGCATCCACCCAATCAAAACTTGTTGTTGGATAATTCGGGACGGCAGCTCCATTTGCTCTTAGGTAATCTCCCCTGAATTGACGCCATTGATCCGCATTCATCATTTTCTCCAAGGCTGTTGGTTCCGAAAAACCACTAAAAAAATCTGCATTTATCCTCGTTTTACCGGCAGATCCCCTTTTAGTGGTAATTAAGATTACACCATTAGATCCTCTTGAACCATATATTGCCACTGCGGATGCATCCTTTAGAACTGTCATAGATTCAATGTCGTTCGCATTAATATTTAATAAAGGATTTAAGGCTGAAGACCCTCCTTGTGTCTGAGTGTAGTCTCCTCCAGAAGAATTCAAAGGAACACCATCAATCACATATAGGGGCCTACCACCAGCACCAAGAGACGACCCTCCACGAACTGTAATTTGTGCTTCTGCACCAAGCACACCCGACGAGTTAACCATATTCACACCAGCTATTTGGCCTTGTAGAATTTGCTGAGGTGTTTGAATAGGCATGTTTTTGAAAGACTCTGCTTTTACGATACCTGTTGTTTGCGTACTTAGCGTTTTATTCTGTGTTCCATAACCTACCACAACCACCTCGCCCAAGGCCTTGGTATCTTCCGACAACGACACGTTAACTACACTTTCCGAACCTATATCTATGGTTTGGGTAGCATAACCAATATAGCTAACCTCCAAGGAGCGTGCATTAGCAGGAATAGATAAGGTGAAACTACCGTTGGCCAAGGTAGTTGTGCCGATTTTAGTGCCCGTTACTTTTACGCTCACCCCAGGCAGTGGCTGTCCATCTTCCTTGGAAATGACTTTGCCTGTTATTGTCCTATTTTGAGCAAAGGCTACAAAACAGTGCAAAACGACAATTACCACTAATAGTAATTTTTGTTTCATAAGAATACTGATTTAGTTAGTTAATAGTGTTTTATTTTTAGGGCCGTATTTGGTTGGGCCCTTACACTACAAAGTACGGCCAAGCATATTTGACAAAATGTGCGAAAATCACCTTTTTTGAAAATGGGTATAAAAAACGAAAAGCAAACCCAATCCTGGCGTTTGCTTTTCCAAATTAATTATTAACTAAACGGCTAAACTTCTACAAAATCTGTCCGTTACCTTTTCAAATATAAGTTGACTTTTGATAAAAAAATGTGCGAAAATCACCTTTTTTAATTTACAAACAAATGAGCAACAACAACTTAAACAAAAAAACTCTAAAAAACAGCATTAACTTTCTCTGTACTTGGAAGGCGTTGTACCCACACAAGTTTTAAAAAGCCTTACAAACGAGCTGGGGCTTTCAAAACCAACCAAGCGAGTAATTTCACTTGATGGATAATCTGTTGTTCTTAAAAGCAATTTCGCTCGATCTAAACGGAGATGAATCAGATATTGATATGGACTTTGCCCATACACTTTTTTAAACGTACGTAGCAAATGATTGGTGGAAAGGCAACAATATTTAGCCAGGTCTTCCAATTTAATTTCTTTATATAAATTACCATGCAAGTATTCCTTAGCTAGCAAAAGCCGCCTAAAAATCTCCTTTCTGGTCTTGACCTTTAAAAACTCCAAGCTTTGATATTTTTCATCGATTTCCTTACGATAAATCTGATAATAACCAAACAGGCAATGATGTAGGTACTCATTCAGCAGCATTTCATCTTCTACCCCTTTATCAATCTGCCTTTTTAAGTGCCCGATGTTATACCTTAGGTTTCCCACTAACGGATATAATGTTTCTACAAATTGCGGCTTCTCTTTAAGTGCTGTATGTGCGAGCTGTTGCTCATGATCCAAAAAGAAAAGGCGATTAAAATCCTCCACAAATTGCGTATTAAGATAAATGGCTAATGTGCTAACTGGAGTAATTGAATCAATTAAACTACAATGATCCGTTCCCGCATTGATTACCGTAAAACTATCGGGAAAGATGTTTATTGCCCTACTGTTCACAATACACTTCTCGCTGCCCGACATTACAAACTTAATGACGTAACAAGAAGTATCCTGCAAATTACTCACAGCATTACAAGTGTGTTCACTTACAATCCTATTACGGTTGCTAAATTCTTTGAAATAACGCATGACAAAATCGGTTTAAATTAATAGCTACGTGATTCGAGCAAGCGATATCTGTTGCCGTCCGTGTCTGTAAATACTACAGAAAGCCCCGAAGGCAAATAATGTGGTTTGTTTTCGAACGTTACATTCTTCGTCTTAAGGTGACAGTAATGCTCCAAGCAGTCTTCTGTGTAAAGATGTACCTCATCGGTTTGTTCTAGATATACCTTTTCGGAAAGGAAGATTTGAAGTGTTGGGCTATAAGAAACAATAGCGCCATCAAAATGCTTGAGTGATGTTTTCTCTACTTGTAGGCCTAGCTGTTCTCTAAAAAAAGCAATAGCCTTCAATAGATTGCTAACCCTGACATGATAATGGATTATCGTCAGCTTTTTCATTGTCTTAAATAGGTAAGCCCTAAATTTAACACGATAACCAATCGACCGTATCACCCCAAAAGGGGGATTTAATCATATAAAACGCTTATTCTTAGCGGCTTTGATGGCTTCCGACCTAGATTTCACATTGAGTTTTACATAAATATTTTTAACATGGGTCCGTACCGTATTCTGATTGATAAAGAGTTCAACAGCTATTTGCGATTTAGTTTGTCCTTCGGAAATACGCTGCAAAATTTCCGTTTCTCTTTTCGTTAAAGGGGAATCTGAATTGATTTGAAAAGAATTGATCACCATTTTTGTGACATCAGCACTGAACACTCCACCACCATCCATCACCACTTTAATAGCCTCCAGCAGCTTATCGATACTCAAGTCTTTAGTGATATAACCAGAAACACCAATCTTAAAAGTCTCAAAAACCACTTCGGAATGCGAAAGGATTGCCAAAATGAGAACATGGGCCCGTGGAATCAGGCTTTTAATTTCGGCTAAAATTTTAACATGGTTAAAGCTTGGCTGATTGATGCCAAAAAGGATTAAATGAGGTTGATCGCTCTCTAAAATTTTCAGGTCCAAGAGCAAAAGCCCATAGCTTCCAATTACAGCAAACCCTTCAATTTCAGACAATAGCAATTCGCATCCGCTTCGCCATATTTGGTCATCGTCGATAATTACAATGCGCAAATCGTTTTTCATAAGTAAAGGTTAGATAGGTAAATTTGACGCTGGTTTTGCGTCTATGTTTTAATTTTCTTTTTTCTCATTTGTTAAGTATTTGTTGATTACCTGACTAAAAACAAAGGTTAAAATATTTACATCGCTCACAGTAACCCCTTTAGGGTGATTTTATTATGCTTTAGTGCTTTGAATGTGTATTTTTATAGCAGCAACTACATGATATCATTTCTATCTTTAATCAAAATGTGCCTCAAAAAATACATCTTAGTCATCTTTTTATTTTTGTGCGTTAATCAGTTATCTGCCCAAAACTTAAACACACATCAGAAATATCTAATTCCTTTTAAGCTAACGGCTCATAATAACATTTCCATCAAAGGGGTTTTAAACAAAAAAGATACCATTGAACTGATGTTTCACCTGGCAGCTTCGTCGGTAACACTTACCGAAGAGGCCCTAAAAAGGGTAAAGAGCGTTTCTTTTGATAGAACAGATAGCGTAAGCAGCTGGGGCGGAGCAGGAAACACTTCCAGACACAGCAAAAGCAACGACCTACAAATTGGCGAAATGACGTGGAAAAGCATTCCCATTTGGGAAAACAAGAACTCAGGTCCTGCCACCGATGGAAAGTTTGGGCTAGACCTTTTTAAGGATAAAGTAGTGTCGATTGATTTCGAGACACTGGAACTTACTGTAAGCCTTGAACTCCCTAAAAACATAAAAGGCTACCATAAAGCCAGCATTAATTATGAAAACGACATGATGTTTGTAGAGGGCGCTTCCGAAATTGGCACCAAGGTATTTAAAAACAGATTCTTGATCCACTCTGGCTATGCAGGAACCATTTTATTTGATGACCTTTTCTCGTCTACCAACAAACTCTCTGAACAATTGAAAACCGTTAGCGAAAAACAATTGAAAGATTCTTATGGCAATGTACTCAAAACAAAGAAAGCGATATTGCCTAGTTTCAGTATTGGCAGTTTAAAACTTGATGATATTCCCGTTGGCTTTTTTGATGGTGCAATCGGTCGACAAAAAATGAGCATCCTAGGTGGCGATGTGCTGAAACGCTTCAACATCATTATTGACGCCAACCGCCAATTCATTTATCTGAAACCTAATCGACTGATCAAAACGGCTTATCTAGATGTTTAACACGGGTGAGTTGCGGATAAGAAACTACTCTCTAAGCATCAGGCCTTAAAGCTATGTTTCTATGTGGTTCACCTACTTTTTACAACCATATAGGCACATCGGTGTATCCGAACACAATTTAATATTGGCTAAATCCCAACAATATCTTTTTTCTTCCTGTTTTTCATCCCTTTTGGAATCAGTGTAAGTATCTCTTCCTTTAGGGCATTCAACATTTTCTTTTTCACAAAGCTTTTATGGGTCACCAAACTGATTTCACGCACGGGTTCGGGAGATCTAAAGTAACGCACCTTGTTAAGCTGTTTGCTATTTAAATCGTGTAACGAAAGCTCAGGCAACAAAGTCGTGCCATCATTCACATCTACCATTCTAATCAGTGTTTCTACACTGCCAGTATTATAGGTAAGTGCCTGTAGTTTATTATTCTTTGTGGTTCGGCAAATATTCAAAACTTGTGATCGCATGCAATGGCCTTCGTTTAACAACCAAATGTTCTCTTCTTCAAAATCTCCTGCATCAATGGCCTTTTTCTTGAACAGCTTACTATTTTTACTGACATAACCTACAAAGGTTTCATAGTATAGCGGCTGTTCCACAATATTGGTGTCCACCAAAGGGGTAGCTAAAATACCACAATCGATTACACCTGTTTTAAGATGATGAATAATATCTTCGGTAGTATACTCCCAAATCATCAATTTTAGCTCGGGATATTTTTGCAACATTGCCGCAATCACTTCGGGTAAAAGATATGGAGCAATGGTTGGTATAATCCCAATTTTCAATTCTCCAGTAATGTCCTGCTGTTGGTTGCTAATGATTTCTTTGATCTTACTATTTTCTTGAAGCACAATTCTGGCTTGCTCGATAATTTGTGAACCTATTTCTGTAGGTGTCACAGGTTGTTTACTTCGGTCAAAAAGTTTGACATTTAGAAATTCCTCCAGCTTCTGTATTTGCATACTTAAGGTAGGCTGGGTCACAAAACATTTCTCCGCTGCACTAACAAAACTTCGATAAGTATCAACGGCAACGATGTATTCAAGCTGAACAAGTGTCATATAGTTAAAATTGATATTGTTTTTATTTCACTATAAATTTAGCAAATATTTATCTAAAAACACGGCAAAAAAGCCTAAAATATGTCAAAAACATAATCAAAAACAACTAAACAACATCCACACCTCCATATAAAAATACCAATTTTTGAGTATTTGAGCGCATAGCTGCTAGCCCTAGCTTTGAGATATCAATAAATCTTATTAAGATGAAACTAAGTAAAAATTTATTTCTATTGCTGACGAGTTGCTTTTTTGTTTTTGGTTGCGAGCTACTTGACGAAGAGCCCGAAGAGGAAAAAAAGGTTGACAATTCAACTTACAACTACAGTTACACTTGTCCAACCGGGAAAAAATATACGATCCAAATTCCCAACCGCTTATCTGCCACCTGTAAAAGCAACTGGGAATATTACGCCCGCACTTATGGCTGTAATGATGCCGATAATTTTCCAGAAGCGAACAAAAGAAAAGCACAATGCCCGTAAGATTTCTAACCGTTTCATTACTTTGCCTCACCACCAATAATGTAAACGCACAAATCAAACTCACTTCAGGTCAATACACCACACAGAATGGTTATTACATGGTTAAAACAGACGTTTCCGATAAAGAACTTACCTTAATTGAGCCCAACCGCAACTCGGTATATCAAAAACTTGAAGGCAATGTATTTCAGTTTGTCCACCCCGAAAGCAAAATTGACCACTATTAACAAAACCAAATGCCCTTGCGAAGATGCAATCCCCGTGGACATTTGGAATGGTGCGAAGCAATTTCGTTGGTAAAGTTTATTTAACGGTGTATTCTTTGCTTTGTATAGTGTGTGCGCTAAAATACCCTATGGCCCCGCCTTTGATGTTGGTTACAGGGTTAACAGGTGCCGCACTATCACCGCCTCCTTGTGCACCGTTATCTACGCTGAACCAGTATTTGTAAACAGGCTCGTCGATGGTGAGGAATTCTAGTTTGATTTTATCGCCCTTCTTAAGTTTAGTCTCATCGGTAAACTCATAAGGGAAGATAGTTTGGTTTACTTGTTTGCCATCCGTGAATTCATCATTTGAAGCCATGATGGATTTGGTGTAAACATTGTTTTTGTACTCGATAAAACGATAGAAATTTTTCACACCAATAGGATCGGTATACTTTACGTGTGTGAATATCCTAGGCCCATCAAACAAACTCAATTCATATTGATAAACATCTTCCAGAGGTACTACCGCAGGCATTACGCAAGTAGAAGTAAATACCTCGGTACCCACCGTTATTTTTAACTTATACGTTTGAGTTGGAATTCCTTTTAAAGTAGCGTGGGTATAAACACCCTTATTGGTGCTTTCGGTAATTCGGGTAATGTTTCCCTGTTGATCTTCAATTTCTACGACCGCACCAGAAACACCTGCAAAATCATTGGAGCTTTTAAAACTTTTGGTTTTGCTAAGGAGCACTTTTGCACCATTGGCCTGATCGGTCAAATTAGCTTCGATCACATATTTTTCGGCAGCAGTATCTAAGTTAAGTTCGATGACGTCTTCGCATGAAGAAAGACAAACAACTATTGCAATCAAGGAAAGGATATATTTAAAGTTATTCATTTCGGGAGAGTTTAAAATTTGAAATTATAAGAAACGGAAGGCAAGAATTGGAACAAGGTGGTACGCACCACTTCTGTTCTCGAAGGATCGTTTTCTGCTTCGCGGAAATTAATCATGTAGGCATTCTTTCTGCCATAAGCGTTGTACAAACTGAACGATAGTTCTGAACTAAAATTCTTTCTCTTTTTCAATTGAAGGTTTGCGCCCAAATCTAAACGGTGATAAGATGGCATGCGATAAGTATTTCTATCGGTGTAATAAAAGAATACTTGACCATCCATGTTATATTTTCCAGTTGGGAAGGTAATGGCATCCCCAGTGTAATAAATCCACGAGGCCGACAAGCTCCATCTTTTATTCAATTGGTATGAACCTACCAAGGCAACTTCATGTGTACGGTCTTGACGGGCATTGTACCATCTGCCACCGTTAATGCCATCAATCTGTCTTTCTGTTTTAGAAAGTGTATAGCTTAACCAACCTGTAAAATCACCCTTTTTCTTTTTAAACAACACCTCTAAACCATAGGCCCTGCCAATACCGTACAACAATTGTGTTTCGATATTATCGGAGTTGAAAGTCTCGGCACCATCACGATAGTCGATTTGGTTGTCCATGGTTTTGTAATAGCTTTCTACGTTCAATTCAAAAGCGTTGTCAAATAAATTTCTGTAGTATCCTACCGCAAATTGATCTGAAACTTCTGGTTTTACCATCAATGAACTTGGCAACCATTTGTCGCTCGGCCTGCTTGACGTAGAGTTAGAAATCATGTGCATGTTCTGCGCATTTCTCACATACGATGCTTTCACAGAACTTTGTGCATTCAACAGATAACTTAGCGATAAACGAGGCTCCAAATTCAGGTAGGTCTTCACTACTTCGCCTTTTTTATAATAGGTTGAATTAGTCACATTCCCGCTAGGATCAACAGTCAAGAAATCGCCGCCACCCAATACACTGAAACCTGTTAAACGAACCCCAAAACCAATGTTAAGTTTCTCGGTTGCCTGCCAATCACTTGAAGCAAACACGGCGTTTTCCAATGAAAATCTTTCCTGATAGTTTACAGGATTGTAACTCGATGGCCCTTCAGAGCTAATTTCTCCTGGCGTTACTTTATGATAGATAGAATTAAACCCGAATTTCACCAAGTTCTTATCAGAGGCCTGCCAAAAGAAGTTGTGCTTTAAGGCCCAATCATTCAGTTGTGAATAAATCTGTACGTTATCGATTCCCGTATTGATTTCGATTTTATTTTGATAGCGCGTAAAAGATGCAATGGTAGAGGAGTTTAATTTTGAAGAATATTGGTGTTTCCATTGCGCACTAGCGATGGCATTTCCCCAGCTTAGTCCAAAGGTTTTAGCGATACCTAATTTGTCGCTACCTAAATATCCACTGAAAGTTAACTTGTCATTTTCGCCCAATTGAAAATCAGCTCTACCATTTACATCATAGAAATACATGGTGTTTTGGTTAATGGTACTATCGGGCGATAGCTTCAATAAAGCATCTACATAAGTTCTTCTGGCAGAAACCAAGAAAGAAGACTTTTCCTTTTTGATAGGGCCTTCCAAGGTAAGTTTAGAAGATATTAAGCCAATACCTCCCGAAGCTGAAAACTTCTCGGCATCGCCTTGTCGCATTTTGATATCCAATACAGAAGATAAACGACCACCATATTGCGAGGGCATACCTGTTTTGTAAACAGTGATGTCTTCTACCGCATCAGGATTGAAGGTGGAGAAAAAACCTAATAAGTGTGCGGCATTGTAAACGGGCACATCGTCCATCAACACCAAGTTTTGGTCTGCCGAACCACCACGCACATAAATACCAGCGCCACCTTCCCCTGCCGACTTGATGCCTGGCAGTAATTGGATGGCCTTCATCACATCACGCTCACCAAAAATAAGCGGAATGTTTTTAATGGCTTTCATGGTCAAACGCTCAGCACCCATTTGTGGGCTGGCCAAGCTTCGATCATCCCTGGTGGTAGAGATCACAATTTCGTCGAGATTGTTGGCGCTGTCTTCCAAGTCAAAATCAACGGTATGATTTTTATTCGCTTTTACTGATTTACGGAGCGTATTCATTCCCACAGCACTGATCAAGAAGGTGTAATTTCCTGCTTTAAGTTCCACATCATAATAGCCGAGGCTATCGGTCATGATGTTACGTTTTTCTTCCACAATATGGATGGTAGCCGCCTCAATGGCTCCATCGGAAGATTTTACACGACCTGAAATTTTAAAAGTTTGTTGAGCAAAGGATAAGAAGGAGATAAAGAGGAGAGGGACGAGTAGTTTAAAAATTTTCGATGTCATTTATGTGTTGGGATTTGTTGTTAATTAATGGTTTTTAATGATATGACAGCAAGAACTGCACATACCCCTATGCAATCATTAATTTTTTTCGCAAGTTAAATAGTTTGGCAGCACGTAAATCTTAATAAAACGTTAAGTTTCTTATTAAGACCCTCAATTTCCGTAATAGTTACTTCGCACTAAGAACGAAATAGATCATTAAATCTTATTCCTTTGAGGTGCTTGACGGTTAGAAAAAAAAGACAAAACATGAACCTCATCTGCTAGAACCCGATAATACATGGTATTGAATTTAAGAATAGGCACACGACAGATGTCTTTAACTTCAGATTTAGCAAATAATGAGGGATTTTTGGAAATCAACTCAGCCACATTCTCTATCCTTAGCGCAAGTCTTTTAATTTCCTTATCTGAAAAGTTATTTTTAAGATATTTAAGTGTTTCCGCCAACTCCTCCAAAGCGTTAGCTGTCCAAACTACCTTATAACCATTTTTCATAAAGCTTTCTAGCTTCTGCATGAGAATGCACTTTTCCTTCTTTGGAATCAGCTAAGCCCTTTTCAATTGAAATTTGCTCTGCGTCAGAAATAGAATCCCACCATTCCTTATTTTCTTGGTTACGAAACTGCAAAAGCTTTTCGATGATGGATTTATCTTCCAAGGTAGACAACCACTGTATTAGCTCAATTTTCTTATCTAAAGTGCTCGCATCCATATCTCTAATTTTCTTACTCAAAAGTAACAAATAAATCTCAAAACAAAGCCGTTCCAAGCATAACGGGCCTATCACTTTAACAATTAAATCTTACTTTTGTGCATTAATTTTTAAAAGTGGGAAAAGATAAATTAAGAAAGTTTGCTGAAATCAACACCTTTCCAAACGTATATCAGTTAGAAGCAGGAAAAGTTTTAAAGGGCAAATGGGCCAAAGATCATTTTAAAAACGACCAGCCCGTTGTCGTGGAATTGGCTTGTGGAAAAGGCGAATATGCCGTTAACCTTGCCAAGTTATTTCCAGAAAAAAACTTTATCGGGGTAGATTTAAAAGGGAATAGAATTTGGCGTGGAGCCAAAACAGGAGTAGAGGAAGGCATTAGTAACTTAGCTTTTCTGCGCATACAAATTGAGGATTTACTGGACTATTTTGGCGAAAAGGAGATTGATGAAATTTGGATCACTTTTGCCGATCCACAGCCTCAAATCAGTAGAGAACGCAAGCGTTTAACTTCTCCGTTTTTCTTGTCAAAATACAAGATATTGCTTCGCGATGGTGGCAAAATCAACCTTAAAACAGACAACGATGGATTGTATGGCTACACCAAGGAAAAGGTAGCAGAACTGGAATTACTTACCCATAAAGACACCGACCATTTGTACCAATCTGATTTGGTAGACGAGGTGCTTTCCATTAAAACACATTACGAAAACATCTATCTTAAAAAGGACAAAAACATTAATTATATTCAGTTTTCGTTTAATTAACTTTCCGTCATTTCGACGAAGAATGAGGAGAACCGAAGCTCTACGAAGTAAATTGAAAATCAACGAAGTTAAATCTAACGAATAGTTTTATAGGCATCTTGCTAGATTTAGCTTTGCTGATTTTCAATTCTCTCTACGATCGAAATGACGAACACACTAGGTATAAATTTTGACTTACAATGGATGCTAATTTCTATGATCAGGTTTACGAAGTGGTAAGGCTAATACCCAAGGGGAGAGTTACTTCTTATGGCGCTATTGCTAAAGCTTTAGGCGTAGCCAATTCCTCGAGAATGGTGGGTCATGCCATGGCCTATGCGGGCTCGGCCAGTCCTAAAATTCCAGCACATAGGGTAGTGAACAGTAGCGGACTACTTACAGGAAGATTTCACTTTTCGCCTCCAACATTGATGCAGGAATTATTGGAAAAAGAAGGCATTACTGTAGTTAACGATAAAATAAAGAATTTCAAGAAAGTGTTTTGGGATCCTTTGCAGGAAATATAATGTGGTTTTTTGGGTGGTTGGTTTTTTAGTTTTTTGGAAATCTAACCAACAAAAAAACCAAACAACTAATCAACAAAATTAACATGGGAAAATTAGTAGAAGAATTTAATAACTATCGTACTAAAATGAACGATAGGGTAATGGAAACGGCCAACACCAATATCAAACGTTTCTTTGCGTTGGACACCACCTCTTATGCCGACGGCGCTTTGAATGTAAAGACAAAGGAAATGCTAGGCCTAGTGGCTTCTATGGTATTAAGGTGTGATGACTGCATTAAATACCATTTGGAAAAATGCTACAACGAAGGAGTGACCAATGATGAAATGAATGAAATATTCATGATTGCCAATTTGGTTGGTGGCTCTATTGTCATTCCACACTATCGCAGAGCAGTAGAGTTCTGGGATGATTTGCACCAATAGTTTTTAGTCTTTGCGTTCTTCGCAAACATCTTATTTTCTTTGCGGTTAGAAGTTTTACCGCGAAGGTTATCGAAGTTATCGCAAAGTGACGCAAAGGTTTTAGAAACTTCGTAAGTTGGTTATTGAACGTGTCAGATTTATTTCAGCAGCAGCTTTAAAGCTTTATATTTTTTTATGCAAAAGCCCATTGTTACCATAGAATATTGTCCAAAATGTGGCTGGATGTTACGTTCAGCTTATTTTGCACAAGAACTACTCACTACTTTTTCTGAAGAACTCGGCGGTGTTACCCTAAAACCCAGCGAAACCAGTGGAACTTTTCTCATTTCTATTAACAACGATTTGATTTTTGATCGAAAAACTAAAGGAGGATTTCCAGAAATTAAGGAGCTGAAGCAACTGGTTAGAGATATTGCCTGCCCCGAAAAATCTTTGGGACATTCAGACAGGGCCTAAGCAACAATGAAGTACTTTAGTCTTCTTTTTAAAAATAAAGCGACAATCAGCGGTGTAAGTATCATCCTAATTGCCTGTTTTCTTTTTTTACCCTCTGCTATTATTTCAGAAAGCCAGCTTACAAAAATACAAGGGAAGATAGCTTACAGTAGCGCTTACGTGGAAGATATCGTTAACAAAAAGGGGATTACCGAAACTAAAAGCAAAAGAAGTTCTTTAGAATTTAAGCTAACTGGATCTCCGCAAATATTTTACCTAAGAGAAAATTTAGGTAGTATTAATACCTATAATTCCGATATACCACATTACAACTTAAACGAAGCACTAAAAAATACAAAAACGGCAACTGTATGGTTTAGGAAAAGCTTCCTTAGTGAAGGCAAGCCCGAAATTTTCAGACTAGATTTAGACGGCAAAACTGAGATTCACCTTCAAGACGTAAGACTTAAGAGTCAAAATTTGCTGATTTTCATGTCTATTATAGGGCTTATCCTGTTGGCGCTGGGCTTAGCCATCAATCCATCAAAAAACATTAACCGCTAACAAGCTTTACTTCACAGATTCGTTATACGATTTCACCAAGGCAATCAGCATTTTTTCATCAAAAAAATCGGTGGCTTTAATACTTTCCGTTAAGCCTTCGTCTCCAGTAAGTTTTTGAAGCAACAAGGCTTTAGTTGCCGCCGTTTTCGACCCGTCTGCTGCAATCTCTTGTATAGGTCCCGTTCCTGGTTTTTCAATAAAATAGAAAACTTTAGCTTTCGGTGCTGCACCTGCGGGTTGCTCTGGTCCCGATCTACGACCGCCCAAATTAATACTTACACCTCCACCCAATCCTCCTCCTAGGCCACCAGTTCCCATTCCCAATCCTACGGAAGGACGAGCTTTTACCCGAGGTTGTTTTGTTGGTTCTTCTACTCCAGAGGTACTTCCATAAGCATAAAGATTAACCTTGCCACCCTCTATCAATTTGAAAAATTTAATCGCCGCTTTTTTACCGACGATGATTGGCTTACTTTCATAAGTATCGCCATTCCACAAAAAAGATTTAATATCCTTGGCTTTATATTCTTTAACGCCTTGGTCTTCTATCTGTATAAAAACAGATTCAAAATTAGTTCCTTTGATTTCGCCCCTTACAAAATTACCTTCGCTAATGAGTACGGCATCTTGTGCCTTAGCACCTAGTACCAGCAAACAAAGGGCTACAATAAGCTTTAAAACTTTCATATTCAAATTAACGTAAAATAATGTAGTGTTCTTATCATGATAACATTTATTAACAATAACAGGGCATTCATCTTTGTAAAGTGTAAAGTTATAACCGCAAAGAAAAAATAAGTGGATTGCGAAGAACGCAAAGACTAGTGTTATTAAGTTATCAATTTATTCATTTATAAGCTTTGCGCACTTCGCGACAACTTCTATAACCTTTGTGTTAAATTTAACCGCAAAGAAAAATAAGAGTATCGCGAAGAACGCAAAGACGAAATCATACCCTCTTACTTGAAATACTCCCCCAATTTCCCTGTGTTTGTTTCGGGATTTAACTTGATATACTTTTTAAAATTGGCTTTCATCTGTTCAAAAGCATAATCAGATTCGTTTTCAATGTCTTTGGCCAAAGCATAGTACTTACTAAAAATGTAGCTTCTCATTAAATAACCTGCCAACATTTTATCTACCTCCCTATCTTCTAACAAAGGCTTCACTCTATCTTGATCTACCAATTTATTCTGATCAAAATTTGTAGAGACATAACGCATTACTTCCCCTGCATGTAAAATAAGTTTCGAACCTTCTTCGGCTTGGTTAATTTCCTCTATCTGCTGTAAAATGGGTTCTATTTCTTCTTTAAGCAACGCAGGCGTTAACGCAATCATTCCTTTAGGCACATAATATTGATTAGATGTTTTGTATGGATCTACGTATAAGAAAACCGTATCACTATTTTCAGGATTTATTAAAATATATCGATCTACTATCCCGTTACTTCCACCTTTGGTGCTGCCCCTTTTCGAAAAATCTATCTTTTGTCCATTTGGCCAACGATAAGAATTGAACAGGCGAACAAAAGCTACATTTCTTAACTGCGGGTTCATCAAATTGATAAAAGCCCCGCTTTCCAAAGGCTGCTCCAAAGTTCCATATTTGGGTTTTACTTCGTTAATAAGATTGTCGAATTGTAAAACAGCAAGCACTTTACGGTATTGTGCTTGGGAAAAATTGGCGAAGAGCAATAAACTGAGCAACAGTAAAAGATGTTTCATAAAATCGTTTTAATCTATTGATGATCAAACTGTCGAAAATGCATAAGTGCTTAAAAAATAAATTATATACTTCAGCTATGCTCTTATTCTATAACTTTACAAGGTTAAGATTTCTATCAACTCAATATACAAAAAATGAGCAACAAAAAACTTTTCCTTTTAGATGGAATGGCACTTATTTACCGTGCACATTTTGCCCTTAGTAAAAACCCACGATTTACCTCTACAGGCATCAATACCTCGGCCGTAATGGGCTTTACCAATACGCTTTTAGAGGTGCTCAAAAAGGAAAGACCTAGTCATATTGCGGTTGTTTTTGATACCGAGGCTCCAACGGAGAGACACACCGAATTTGAGGCTTATAAGGCACACCGTGAGGCCATGCCCGAAGACCTTTCAAAAGCCATCCCGTATATTTTTAGACTGATAGAAGGTTTTAATATTCCCGTGATTACCAAAGATGGTTATGAAGCCGATGACATTATAGGCACTTTGGCCAAAGAAGGCGAAAAACAAGGCTTTCAGGTGTATTGTATGACTCCAGATAAGGATTTTGCACAGTTGGTCTCGGACAATATCTTCATTTACAAACCTGCTCGTATGGGCAATGAGATGGAAATTTTAGGGGTGAAAGAAATCCTAGCCAAATGGGAAATTGAAAGGGTTGACCAAGTGATTGACATCCTAGGCTTATGGGGAGATGCGGTAGATAATATTCCTGGTATCCCTGGGATTGGTGAAAAAACAGCCAAAGCGTTGATCAAGCAATATGGCAGCATGGAGAATATCTTTGCCCATAGCCACGAGCTGAAAGGAAAACAGAAAGAGAATATTGAAAATCATGTGGAGCAGGGATTGATCTCCAAAAAACTTGCGACCATTATTTTAAATGTCCCCATAGAATTTAACGAGCAGCAATTATTACTTGAAGATCCAAGCAAGGAATTGTTAGAACCTCTTTTTGCTGAGCTGGAGTTTAGGACGATTGGCAAGCGTGTGTTTGGCGAAAGCTTTACCGTAAACGAGGGCAAAACCACCGTACAGCAAGATTTATTTGGCAATGCAGTAGCTACACCTTCCGCAAAGGAAATAGACAACCAACCTTCTTTATTTGACACACCTATTGATGCTAAAAACATTGAAAACACGCCACACGACTACCAATTGGTAGATACTGCGGAGAAAAGGAAAGAACTGGTTAACCTGTTGTTACAACAAAAAAGGATTGCTTTTGATACGGAAACCACAGGAATAGATGCCAACTTGGTAGACTTGGTAGGTTTATCTTTTTCGATAGAAGCTGGGAAAGGCTATTATATTCCAACGCCACAGAACAAAGAGGAGACCTTAGCCATTTTAGAAGATTTTAGACCTGTTTTTGAGAACGAGAACATCACCAAAATAGGCCAGAATATTAAGTATGATTTATTGGTGTTAAAATGGTATGGTTTTGAGCTTAAAGGCGAGTTATTTGATACCATGCTGGCCCATTACCTTATTGACCCAGACACCAGACACAATATGGACGTGCTGTCTGAAAACTATTTGGGCTACACCCCTATTTCCATTACTTCTTTAATTGGAGCAAAAGGAAAAGGACAGCTGAACATGAAAGATGTTCCAGTGGAGAAAGTGGTAGATTACGCCGCTGAAGATGCCGACGTGACCTTTCAATTGGCCAATGTTTTTGAGCCAATGTTACAGGAAAGAAATGCTCAAAAATTAGCTTCGGAAATAGAAAATCCGTTGATTTTTGTATTGGCCGACATGGAAAAAGAAGGCGTTAGGATCGACATTGATACTTTAGCTACTTATTCTGCGCAGCTACAAGAAGAGATAGCCAAGGCAGAACTGAATGTGTACGACAAAGCGGGACTTAAGTTTAACCTTGCCTCTCCTAAGCAACTGGGCGAAGTGCTTTTTGACCATTTAAAACTTGACCCAAAAGCAAAGAAAACCAAAACAGGACAATACCAAACAGGCGAAGACGTATTAATGGCTTTAGCTCCAAAAAGCGATATCGTACAAGACATCTTGGATTTCCGCCAAATGCAAAAACTGAAATCAACCTATGTAGATGCTTTGCCTTTACTGGTTAACCCACGCACTGGACGGGTTCATACCAGTTACAATCAAGCAGTAGCAGCAACAGGACGTTTGAGTTCAAATAATCCAAACTTACAGAACATTCCTATTAAAACTGACAGGGGAAGAGAAGTGCGCAAAGCTTTTATTCCTAGAGATGAAAACCATATTTTACTTTCAGCGGATTACTCACAAATTGAGTTGAGAATTATCGCCGAAATCAGTAAAGAACAGAACATGCTGGATGCCTTTTTAAATGGTATTGATATCCACACCGCTACCGCAGCAAAGGTGTACGGCATTGAGGTAGCTGAGGTAACTTCTACCCAACGTAGAAATGCCAAAGCGGTGAACTTCGGTATCATTTACGGCCAATCAGCTTTCGGTTTATCCCAAAACCTGAACATTCCACGTAAAGAAGCAGCCGAGATTATCGACCAATACTTCATTCAATATCCAGGCATTAAAAACTACATGAACGACACGATGAATTTTGCTCGTGAAAATGGCTATGTAGAAACGATTATGGGCCGTCGCAGATATTTAAGGGACATTAACTCGGCGAACATGACGGTGAGGGGTTATGCAGAGCGAAATGCCATTAATGCACCCATACAAGGCTCTGCGGCAGATATGATTAAAATTGCAATGATTAATATCCACAAGGATATGGTAGCACAAAACCTACAGTCAAAAATGACCATGCAGGTACATGATGAGTTGGTTTTTGATGTGATTAAAGGCGAGAAGGAGCAGGTGAAAGAGATTATTACCCATAGAATGAAAACCGCTATAAAGACTGAAGTACCGATTGAAATTGAGATTGGCGAAGGCCTAAACTGGCTGGAGGCTCATTAGTCATTTCGAGGTACGAAGCAATGACGGAACCCCAAAAACAAACCAACCAAAAAACCAATTATATATGAAAAAGCTAACGCTGATCCTTTTTCTAGCCATTGCAAAAATCGGCTTTGCCCAACAGGACACAACCCTGATTTACAACAGTCCCATGTACACCAAAGATCCTGTTCGTTCGAAATGGAGACCAGTGGTAAAACATGTTGGTGAATTTTATCAGGTTACTTTTTATGATAGAAAAGACGTAGCACAAGAAGTCATTAGTTTTGAAGATAAAGATTTAACCGTTAGAAAAGGGCCATTTACGAGCTATCTAAAGGGAAAGGTTAGGGAAAAAGGCGATTATGACAAAGGTCACAAACATGGGGAATGGACCACCTATAATAGTGCGGAACAGGTCAGTAAAGTAGAAAACTATGTTCATGGCAAGTCAGATGGCAGGTCTGTGGAGTACTGGGATGGTAAACAAATACAAAAAGAAGGGGCTTATGAAAACGGCAGAAAAATAGGCGAATGGAACCTTTATTATAGCGATGCAAAGTTGGCCGGCAAAGAAGTATACGATGTTTATGGAAAGAAAAGCCAAGCCGAATATTTTTACAAAGATGGTAAACCTGCCACTTACGATGACTTGTTTGCACCTCCTACTTATAAGGGAGGAATCAATCAGTTTTATAAACATTTAGCATCCGAAATAAAATATCCTATACAATTAGCAAGGGAAGGTATACAGGGAACGGTGAGGTTAAGCTTTACCGTGAAAAAAAATGGTGATCTTGATAACATTGAAGTGATAGAATCTCCAAACAGTGAATTGACCTTAGAGGCAATAAGAGTATTAAAATTGTCTCCAGACTGGGTTCCCGGAAAGATGTTTGGAGAAGTTGTGGATACAAAATACAATGTTCCGATTAAATTTTCTTTAAGGAAGTAAAATTTTGTAAATTAGATTGTTATTAAACCACTAAATCAAATAGTAAACCATGAAAAAAATCTTCACCTTAGTTGCTGTTGCCTTATTTGGCTTTAGCACCTCGTTTGCACAAACTGCTGCTACAACAGTTAAACAAGCGCCTAAAAAAGCGGCCACCACTGTTAAGACCGAAGCGAAGAAAGCAACCACAACCGCTAAAGCTGACGTTAAGACCGAAGCTAAAAAAGCAGAGAAAAAAGTGGAAAGCACTGGTGCCAAATTAAAAGCTGATGGCACACCAGACATGCGCTACAAAGAAAACAAAGAGACCAAAGTGGTTACTGCAGGTCCTAAGAAAAAAGACGGTACCGCAGACATGAGGTACAAAGCGAACAAAGAAGCCGCTAAAAAGAAAAACTAGCATTAGCTAAGACTTACGAAGCTTCAACAACTTCGTAAGTCTAAAATATATTGTTTATAACGCCAAGGTTTCGCCAATAGCTGGCAACAACAGCGTTTTTTGAGCTCTCTTAAAACTCTCCACTGCAAAATTCTTATCGATACTAATTACTGGGAACGAATCGTAGTGTACCCCAATCACTTTATCGCAATTTACATAGGCTGCAGCAATCACCGCATCATCAGGATCCATGGTGTAATTACCACCAATTGGCAAAATAGCATACTCTAATTGGTACAGTTCTGCCAACAACTTCATATCAAGCGTTAAGCCTGTATCTCCAGCAAAATAGATCTGCATTCCATCTACATCTAATACAAAACCAGCAGGATTTCCGCCGTAAGAGCCATCAGGAAGACTGCTTGAGTGCGTAGCCGACACCATGCGTACGGTTCCAAAATCAAACTTGAATTTACCAATGTTCATGTCGTGGATGTTGGTTACTCCCTGTTTTTGCAACCAGCCAGCAATTTCGGGCATGCAAATCACCTTTGCGTTGGTTCTTTTGGCAATATCTACCAAATCAGCTACGTGGTCGCCGTGACCATGACTTACCAAAATATAATCGGCAGCAATTTCTTCTACCTTAATATGCTTCGCCAATGGATTTCCACTAATGAAGGGATCAAATAATAGTTTTGCCGAAGAAGTTTCTAGCAAGAAGCAAGATTGTCCGTAATATGTGTACTTCATAATTTATTGATTATTGTCCGAATAGACCTCCAAAACCACCTAACATTTCTTTTGTTGCCGCTTGCATCTCTACAGCACTTACTTGGTCTGCTTGAGCCAAAGCTTTGTTTACTGCAGCCTGTAAAAGCTCTTCCAACTCTTCTTTATCTGCCTGCTCGTAAAATTCGTCGCTAATGCTGATGCCAGTAATTGCTTTGTTAGCCGTAGCGGTAACCTTAATCGCACCACCCTCTACTTCTCCAAATACCGAAACACTATCTAGTCTCTTCTTTATTTCCTCGGCCTTGCCTTGTGCGGCCATTAATTTATCAAACATGTGCTTTTATTTTTTGAAGTTTAAAATTAACAAAAAACCTACAAGTTAAACTGTAACGCTTGTGATAAGGTTTTAAATTTTTATCTTTTTGAATGATGGATTTTAACCACCTTAATATTTTAGCTTGAACCATTAAGAAATTAAGGGACATTAAGTTTTGGTTAGATCTGTTTAAATGTTTTACCCCCCTTAGACATTTAAGAACATTTTAGTTTTTTGAACCATTAAGAAGTTAAGGGACATTAAGCTGTTTGCTACCCACTTTTAAAGCTTTTTACCTCCTGACATTTTAGTTTTTTGCAAGAGCTTAGATGAACTAAGGTGTCTTAGGTGGTTTATTTGTTAATCACTTTAGTATTTTAGTTTTAACCATTAAGACATGAAGGAACATTAAGCTGTTTACTATCCCCGCTTTTAAAGCTTTTAACCCCCTTAGACACCTAAGAACATTTTAGTTTTTTGAACCATTAAGAAGTTAAGGGACATTAAACTGTTTGCTACCCACTTTTAAAGCTTTTAACCTCCTTAGACATTTTATTTTTTTGCAAGAGCTTAGATGAACTAAGGTGTCTTAGGTGGTTTATTAATATTTTAGCTTTAAACATTAAGCTTTTTGACCACGCCTTAATTACTCACCTTATTAATGCCTGTAATTTGTAGCTCAACTCTTCTGTCGTATTTCTCGCCTTTGCCCAAAGGATAGTTCGCCATCATTCCTTTGTAGGCAAGTCGTTTGGGGTCAACGCCTTTATAAATCAAGTAATCGTAAATGATTTTTGCTCTTGCATGTGACAGGTTATACTCGCCAGTTTCGAAATCCTTCACATCCCTATTTGGCGGGTTGCAGCAAATATGTCCTAGGATGGCAATGTTATATTGTTGTTTTTCTTTAATGGTTTTGGTGATTTTCTCCAGCACAGGAATAGATTCCTCCAAAAGAACGGAACGGCTATTTTCAAACAAAATGTTCTCCAACACAATTTTATCTCCTACTTTTAGGGTATCTGATAAAATAGAATTGTCTGACGCCAAATTGCGCTTGGCATAGCTGATGACCACATCTACCCGTCTGTTATATGTTCGCTGCTGTACCACATTACTGCGCTGCGAAAGGTCGACTTTTCCATGGCCTGTCAAGAGCTTAATCTTGCCCAAACTAATTCCTCTGGTCAACAACAATTCCTTCAAATGATTAGCCCTTTTGATAGAAAGCGTATCGTTATAACCAATTCGGCCTCGGTCATCGCAATAACCTAAAATAGCAATAGAAAGAATATCCGTAGAATCAAGCTCACTAATAAACTGGGAGAGGCTCTCCGTTTGTTTATTATCTAAAACGCTTAAATCCGTTTTAAAGAAAAAGCTAGTGGTCTTTGTTTTCTGAGCAAAGACATTACCTACAAGAATAAAAAACGAAAATAGGAGCATTATGAACCCTCTGTTTTCCATAGACGTTTAACATTTGGCCATATAAAGATATAAAAACTTCGTTCTTTACAAAAACTGACCTTTTTTATGTTTCACACTTCTAATCTACTCTTATTTAGCCCTTTGATACTGCGAAGGCCATTGTACGTCTTCTCCTAATTCCTTTGCCCCACGCAGTGGAAAATAAGGATCTCTGAGCAGCTCTCTGGCCATAAAAATCAAATCGGCCTTACCTTCTTCCAAAATAGCTTCGCTTTGCGCAGCACTGGTAATTAGGCCCACAGCTCCAGTAATGATACCTGTTTCTTGCTTAATTGCTTCGGCAAAACGTACCTGATAGCCAAGTTCCACTGGGATTTGCTGCTCTCTTGATAAACCTCCTGAGGAAGTATCAATCACATCCACACCTTGCTCCTTTAATATTTTAGCCAATTGAACCGATTCGTCTTCGTTCCACCCACCCGATACCCAGTCGGTAGCAGAAATACGCACAAACAAAGGTTTTTCTGCTGGCCAAACTTCCTGAACGGCAGCTACCACATCCAATAACAAACGGATTCTATTTTCAAAACTGCCACCATACTCATCGGTACGCTGGTTACTTAGGGGCGATAAAAATTGGTGCAACAAATAACCATGAGCAGCATGAATTTCCACCACATCAAAGCCAACTTCCAATGCACGTAGCGTTGCGGCCTTAAAATCAGCTTTTACCTTTTCAATGCCCTGCAAATCTAGCGCAATAGGCATTTTATCTTTTGGGTTAAACTGAATGGCACTTGGTGCTACGGTATCCCAGCCACCATTTTCTTTACTTACTTGCGTAGGACTTTCCCAAGGCACATCAAAACTTGCCTTGCGCCCAGCATGTGCCAGTTGTACACCAATAGCGGCGCCATTAGCATGTACAAAATCTACAATTTCCCTTAACTTTTCCTGATGCTCGTCTTTCCAGATACCCAAATCGACAATAGAAATTCGCCCTTCAGGAGAAACAGCCGTGGCCTCGGTAATGATTAATCCAGCACCACCAACAGCCCTGCTTCCCAAATGCACCAGATGCCAGTTGTTGGCAAAACCGTCTACAGAGGAATATTGACACATTGGAGAAACCACGATACGGTTTTTAAGTGTCAGGTTTTTAATTTTTATGGGAGAAAATAAGATTGACATACACTTCTTTTAAATGCAATTTAAGAAGATTACCTCCAATTGCTAAGCCCTGAAAAAGTTGTGAAGCTTGGGTGACAAAAACTCGGCGATAGATAAAGGCTTTTTGTCGACACCTTGATGCGCCTTAATCGCTAAGCCGCTTATGTTTGACATATAAACAAGCACTTCTTAATTCCTTAATAGTTTGGCGGGCCGTGTGGATGCATTGACCCGCTTTTTCATTAAAACCTTTTAGGAAATCGAATGATTAAAGCTTATCTACGGGCATATATCCCAGCACCATTTCATCATCGGGCAAAGCTTCCACTTTCGTAAACTGAATGGCATATTTTTGTTTCATTGCTGTAGGTAGCACTTCTTCGATATCAAAAACATCGTCCACATCTACGCCATATTTATCATCAATATGAGGGCTAAAATACTGCTTAAAAAAGGGACTACTTTTAGCGCTGGCAGTCGCCGTTGCCTTATCCGCTGCTACCATTAACATTTTGTAATGTATCTCTTCAAACACGTTGCTTTGATAGCCTCCCAAATTCAAAAAGAACAACTTTTGATTTGCTTCTCCCTGTGCTGCTTTCTCTACAACGTTTACCTGGTAACCATCTACATGATTAACGACTCGGTAAGCATCCAAATGAATCTTTCCATTTGCTTCGGGCCAAAACTCCTTAATGGCAGGTACCAATTCTTTTAGTTCTGTTGCGATGGCGAAAAAGATATCATGCTGCTCTGTATGTCTGCCTTGTGGTTTGCAGCCCAATAAAAGCATAAAAAGTTTTGGTGTAGCCATGAAATTTGTTTTGTCAGGTGTTCCTTAATAAAAGCATAAAGTTAAGCTAAAACAAAAACAATTATCTTCACGTTATTCAAAAAAAAAGACTACATGCTTATTAACCAACTTCCGCCAGACGGCGGTATGCTCTATACCGAAACGAACATGGCGCAGCTTTTTCCCGAGCCACTTAATGCCATTACTTCTGGTTTCTTTTTGATAATTGCCCTATACTGGACCATTAAAATGAAAGGAAATTTTAAATCGAATCCCTTCCTTACCTATTGCCTCGTACTGCTTTACATTGGTGGCATTGGCGGCACGGTTTACCATGCATTAAGGCAATGGAGTGTTTTTATCATGATGGATTGGATGCCCATTATGCTCCTTTGTGTTTCGGCAGGAGTTTACTTTTTGGCTCAAAGTACTAGATGGTATTACGCGGTATTAATGGTGTTGGGCTATGTGGGTCTACAGTTTTCTATCAGGAATTTGCTAAGTGCGGATAATATCCATCTTTTTGTAAACATCAACTATGCGCTAATGGCATTGCTGGTGCTACTTCCTGTATTAAAATACCTGATTTATACCAAATGGAAAGCAGGGAAGTGGGTTGGCTACGCGTTGTTGTCTTTTGCCTTAGCCCTTACCTTCCGCATTGCGGATAAATGGGAATGGTTAAGTTTTGGCACACATTTCTTATGGCATAGCTTTGGAGCCATCGCCACTTTTTGCATGTTCAACTACATTTATTTAACCCAAAATAAAAAGGAGCTAACCACGTAGCTCCTTTAATATTTCTTTGCAGCGTTGCTCAACCTCTAAGCTTACTGGCAAAAATAAATCGTTGTCGTAATAAGGGTCGGTCACTTCACCATCTACCAAAAACAACCTTACTTTTTGCCGATGTTCTTCTGTTTTTGCTAAATCCAGTACATCCCTTAGGTTGTTCCTGTCCATCACCAAAATATGGTCATATTCATCAAAAAAGGCTTTGTTAAAATGTCTGGCCCTTTGCGCAGAAATATCATAGCCTAAGCTTCGTGCAGCGAGTACGCTCCTTCGGTCAGGTGGATTGCCCACGTGCCAACCTCCTGTACCAGCGCTATGCACCTGCCAGCCTAAATTTTCACTATCGGCCAAGTGCTGCAATATGCCATGTGCCAAAGGCGAGCGACAAATATTGCCTAAACAAACCATTAATATTTTCATTTTTGAGAGGAAATAAAGATTAAGGAGCAAAGAATAAAGACTAAAGAACACTCATCGAGCTTCAGCAATTAAACAATTAACCTCTTATTTATAAATTTCATTTAAAATGTTTGCCAAGCGAACACCGCCTTTTAGCAATTGCTCATTTACAGTACCAATCCAATCAAAATTGTAGTTATAGCTCAATTTGTCATCATTTTTAATACCTGTTGCGTAAATTTTATTGCATACTTGGTACGATTCGAAAATACAATCTTTCAACGTAGCTTTATTCCATTGTGCTAATTGTTGCGGTGTAGCAAAGTTGATGGCTTTGGTATATTCCGTATAGCTCAATTGTTGGAAATCAATTAACTGCTCATCCCAAACCCTGTGCAAGTTAGATTTTTGACCAAACCACATTACCGAAATTCTGTTGCCACCCAAATCCTCTTTTCTCGCGGTGTGCATAGGTTGGTGCATATCACCAATTAAGTGAACTAATAAACGCATGGCAAATACTTTTTTCTCTGCTGGAGTTTTAGGGTCCTTCAACAAAGCAATCATCTCGTTGGTCTTGCTGTAGATGTTCGCATCTTTAAAGCCATCTAAATAGTTGCTCATGCCCGCTTTATCCAAACCTTCTGGCAAGTTTACATAATGCCAGTTGTTCAAATACCTGTAGCTCGTGTCCGATTTAATGAAATCAGCCCAGTTAGCGCTCATGGCCAAGGTTTCGTTACCTAAAATTTGCTTAATGGCTTTACGCGCATTAGCGCTCAAATAGCTATCGGCAACTTCACCCACAATACGGTGACCTAAAACACCCCAAGCGTTAGCCGCAATAGGAGTATAAATAAAGGCAAATGCTAAGATTAATCTTTTTAAATTTTTCATTTTGATTTTGAATGAGTGAATACTCCGCCTTTCGGACTCCCCGACTTTTTCGGACTATTAAAGCGCCTTTTGGACGCAGGTTATTTTCTCTTTTAAATTAAGTTTTACTTCTGTTTGGTCGCTCAGGTTTTCCAATTGCAATTGCTCAGCATTCCACGACTTTACCTTAAAGTTAATTAAATACCTTCCGTGGCGGTAACAGCCCGAAACCTTTTGTTTATAATTTGCCTTGGTAAAATCGCCAATCAACATTAAGGTATCATTACGTACCTGATAAGTTCCTTTCGCATATTCCTTCCACTCGCCATTGTTAAAGCAATCTTCTTCGTAGTAATTTACTTTAGAATGGGTCACCAAGTCTACATAAAACGAATCACAGGTAAATCTGAATTTATGCTGGGTGTACGATTGCATTTGCGCTTTATTGCCAACGCTATCTTGGTTCCAAACCCCTTGAAGAAAAGTTTCGCCCTTTCCTTGTACATTGGGTAGGCGGGAACAGGAAACCACAAGAAGTAAAAAGTTGAAAGTAAAAAGCAAAAAGTAAAGGCCCTTTTTATTCATCATTGCATCAACATTAAACTTTTAACTTTCAACCTTTACACTTTATTATTTTAAGCTACCAACCATATCCTCTGGTTTCACCCAAGCAGTAAACTGCTCATCAGTTAACAAACCAAGTTCAATAGCGGCTTCTCTTAATGTTTTATTCTCTTTATGTGCTTTTTTAGCAATTTTTGCTGCGTTTTCGTAACCAATGTGAGGGTTCAAAGCAGTAACCAACATCAATGAGTTTTCCATGTGTTGTTTAATTACTGGACGATTTGGTTCAATACCTTCCGCACACTTATCGTTGAAAGAAACGCAAGCATCGCCAATTAAACGACCGCTTTGCAATACGTTTGCGGCAATTACTGGTTTAAAAACGTTCAGCTCAAAATGTCCGTTGCTAGCACCAATGCTCACTGCCACATCATTACCCATTACCTGAGCACAAACCATGGTCAAAGCTTCTGGCTGTGTTGGATTAACCTTACCTGGCATAATAGATGAACCTGGCTCGTTATCAGGAATAACAATTTCGCCAATACCACAACGTGGGCCTGAGCTTAACATACGAATATCGTTCGCAATTTTCATCAACGAAACCGCAACACGTTTGTAAGCGCCCGAAAGCTCTACCATGGCATCGTGAGCTGCCAAAGCCTCAAATTTATTAGGAGCAGTTACAAAAGGTAAACCTGTTAAATCAGCGATTTTTTTGGCTACCAACACATCATAACCTTTGGGTGTATTTAAGCCCGTACCTACCGCAGTGCCACCAAGTGCTAACTCAGCAATCATTTCCAAAGCATTTTTAATGGCTCTTAAACCATTGTTTAGTTGTTGTACATACCCAGAAAACTCTTGCTTTAAAGTCAATGGCGTAGCATCCATAAAGTGCGTACGACCTGTTTTTACGATATCGCCCCAACCTTCGGCTTTTGCTGCCAAGGTATCACGTAATTTCTCAATGCCTGGTACCGTTACTTCAACCGCTTGTTTATAAGCTGCAATGTGCATAGCCGTTGGGTAAGTATCGTTTGACGATTGCGATTTGTTCACGTCATCATTCGGGTGCAACGATTTTGGCTCATCCAACAAATTACCTCCACCAATCACGTGACCACGGTTAGCAATCACCTCGTTACCGTTCATATTACTTTGCGTACCCGAACCTGTTTGCCAAATTACCAATGGAAATTGGTCGTCTAATTTACCTGCAATTACCTCATCGCAAGCTTTAGCAATCAGTTCAGTTTTTTCCGTAGAAAGCACACCCAATTCATTATTAGCCAAAGCCGCTGCTTTTTTCAGGTAGCCAAAAGCATGGATGATTTCCTTAGGCATCGAAGCCTCAGGTCCAATTTTGAAATTGTTTCTAGAGCGTTCAGTTTGTGCGCCCCAGTATTTGTCGGCAGGTACTTGTACCTCGCCCATGGTATCGTGTTCTATTCTAAAACTCATGGTAATACAAAATTATTTTTGCCCAAATTTAACCTTTTTGAACCTTAAAGGAAATTTATTTAGAAACGTTACATGAGTATTAGAAAAACATTGGAGCAAGCTTTTGGCGAGTTACAGCCCCGCCGTACACTACAATCTTTTTGTTTGCCCCTACCATTCACATCTATCATGCTGAGCCTGGTCGAAGCATCCGCTGCCATCGGGTTTATTTAACAACTTATACTACATCAACTTTGTCAATCTTAATCTGGCATACATTTTTAAAAGCAGAAAAAAACATTTGTACTTCTGCGGCTTAAAATCTCTAAGCAAAACAATGTTTAAAACTCTTTTACCGTTAAGTTTTTAAGAATGCTTAATTTTCCAGCTTTTACAACCACATTGCCACATATCAATGAAATTTAAAATACTACTAACCGCTATAACTTTATCCATATTTACGTTAAATGCTTGCACCAGCAAAGAGGAAAAAGAAAAGAAAACCGCAGAAGACAAAAAAGTTAGGAAACCCGAGGATGATAAAGCTGATAGCCTGTTATTAGTTTACGATAAAACAAAAGAAGATAAGTGGATTGCTGATTTTGTAAATAACCTCCACAAAAAATACTCCTTCAACGGAAACGTATTAGTCGCCAAAAAAGGCAAAATCATCTACGAAGGCGCTAAGGGCTGGGCCGATTACCTTCATCGCGATAGCTTAAAAATAAATTCAGAATTTGAATTAGCATCCATTACCAAAACCTTTACTGGTACGGCAATTATGCAGTTGGTGGAAGCGGGCAAATTAAGCTTGGACGACAATGTGAAAAAGTTCTTCCCTAACTTTCCTTATGATGGAATTACAGTGAGACTTTTGCTTCCACACCGCAGCGGCATGATGAACTACGTTTATTTCATCGACGACATTTGGCGCAAGGAAAAAAAGGATATGAAAAAAGGGATTACCAATCAGGAAGTGATGCAGGTAATTGCCGATAAAAAACCAAATCCTTACACTAAGCCCGATAAGGTCTTTCATTACAACAATTCCAACTATATGGTATTGGGCGCCATTATCGAAAAGGTGAGCGGCATGCGCTATTCGCAATACATGATGGAGCATATCTTCAAACCAGCGGGAATGAAAAACACGCATGTTTACTCCAAAGCTGAATACGATAAAATTCCTGTGGATGTAGTTGGTCACGACCGAAATAGCTTTAGATACTCTGTAGTACAAAATTTCTTAGACGGCCCTGTTGGCGATAAAGGGATTTACAGCACACTTCATGATTTAGTGCTTTATGATAAGTACCTGCGCAACGAACGTCTAGTTAAAAATGTTTCTTTAGATTCTGCTTACGTAGGTCGTAACAAACCTGTAAACGGTCATTTCAACTATGGCTATGGCTGGCGCATGTTTGATGGCAAAGGCATGGACAAAGTGGTTTATCACACGGGCTGGTGGCATGGTTTCCGCCACATTTACGTGCGAGATCTGGACAAGGATATTGTGGTCATCTTTTTGGGCAACCTTACCAATGGAAGTTTAATGCACTTAGATGAGCTTTACAAATATTTGAAAATGCCAATCATCCGTAAGGGAGCTTATACAGGTTCTGGTTCTGCGCCAGGTACTGATGAGGATTAAGGCCCTTTCCTAATCACCAAACCTCATAGGTTTAATAGACATGATGCTAATAAACCTGTGAGGTTTTATTGTTTTTCATTCCTTATAAAAGCTTTACTAAATAAGCTAGTGCTTTTGTTTTATTTTTTGCTAAATTTGTTAGCAAATGAAAAGAACAGGAGTTGCCGATTTACCTTTACATTACGGAGCCGTTCCACCTTGGCTGGCAGAGCGCATGGCCAAATTGGGCTTGGCAATTACCGAACAAATTTTAGCAAATAAGGGCAAAGATGACTTCTTGAGCCGAATGAGCAGTCCTTTTTGGTTTCAAAGTCTTGGCGCTGTAATGGGCATGGACTGGCATTCGTCGGGCATTACTACTTCGGTAATGGGCGCACTAAAAAAAGCTATCAATCCAAATGCCGCTACTTTTGGTTTATACGTTTGTGGAGGCAAAGGAAAATTTTCTAGAGAAACACCTACTGAACTGACTAAATTTGCTCAGCTCAACGGGCTAGACAGCGACAACTTGGTACGTAGTAGCAAACTCTCTGCAAAGGTAGACAACACCGCGATCCAAGATGGCTTCCAGCTTTATCAGCATAATTTTATCGTAAGTACCGAAGGGAATTGGACCGTCGTGCAACAGGGCATGAGCGATGCGACTTCAACCGCCAGACGTTACCACTGGCATTCGGCCAATGTGCAATCCTTTACCGAAGCTCCCCATACTTTTATTTATGGCGAAAACCAGGGAAAAATATTAAACCTTACCGATAAGAAAGCACAACCACTTAAAACATCGATGCTGGAAATGATGGCAGAACCTCCAAAAAAAATGTTGGCAGAAATCAGCAAATTGGTGATGCCCAAACACCACGATGTGCAGGCTAAAGACGTTGATTTAAAACGTTTGGGCTCTATTCTTTGGCTGGCTCAAAACAACAACATTTCTAATTTCGACGAACTGCTGCTTTTGGAAGGCTTAGGACCACGAACGTTACAGTCGCTAGCATTGGTGAGCGAAGTGATTTATGGAGCACCCTCACGCTTTAAAGACCCTGCTAGGTTTTCGTTTGCCAATGGCGGTAAAGACGGCCATCCGTTCCCTGTTCCTGTTGATGTGTATGATGAAACCATTAAAACCCTAAACGATGCCATCAAAAAATCGAAAATAGGGAACTCAGATAAAGCCGAAGCCATCAAATCACTTTCTCAAATTGCTGCCCGAGTTGAAAGAGATTTTATCCCCAATGGTAATTTGGATGCAGTGATTGCAAAGGAAAGAGCAGATTCTTGGAAGTACGGTGGTAGAACCGTTTTCGGCAAAGCCAAAAGGCCAAGCAATCAGTTGAATTTATTTGAGTGAGATTGCTTTTCCGAATTACATTTCCAGACTTACGAAGTTTTAAAAACTTCGTAAGTCTCGCACAGTACTAGTTTTTTGAAAATTATTTTCCTTAGTTTTAATTATCTATGAAAACAGAAGAAGGAAAATATTATCATATCTATAATAGAGGAAATAACAAAGAGAATATCTTTTTCGATATAGAAAATTACTCTTTCTTTTTGGATAAATTTAAAGCTTATGTCCTCCCTTATGCTGATATCTTCGCCTATTGTTTAATGCCAAATCATTTTCATTTTTTCTGCAGAGTCATTGATTCCATACGCTTCGAGAAGGGTATTAAGAACTTCTTCATTTCATACTCAAAGGCGATTAACAAAAAATATAGCCGAGTTGGCAGTCTTTTCCAAGGTCGCTACAAAACCTCTGAAGTAAACTCTGATTCTTACTTTACGAGGATTATAACCTACATTCATCAAAATCCACTTGCTTCGAAACTAACAGACAAATTAGAGAACTATAAGTTTTCATCCTATTCCGCATACTTATTTCCACAGCAAAACTCCTCTCTAAAAAGAGAAGAAGTATTAGATTGGTTTGGGGGATTAGAAGAATTCATTAAAAGCCATCGGATAATTGAGACTTACGAAGTTTTGAAAGCTCCTCAAAATTAATGGAGACTTACGAAGTTTTGAAAACTTCGTAAGTCTAAGTAGGCGCTATAACGAAGAACTGTGCTAACTACGAAATCTTATCAAAGCTAATTCCAGTATTTTTCTTTGTCAAAAAGCTTCTCAGCAAACTATTATCTGGATTTTCCAAGTTTGGGTCTTGGTCAAAAATATCTATGACGGTGTTTCGAGCTTCTTTAAGAATCACTTGGTCTTTCACCAAATCGGCTACTTTTAACTCAACCGTTCCACTTTGTTGGGTACCTGTAATATCCCCAGGACCACGCAGTTCCAAATCTATTTCTGATATTTCAAATCCATTATTGGTTCGTACCATGGTTTCTAACCGTTTCTTAGAAGTTGGATTTAGTTTATTTCCCGACATCAAGATACAGAAGGATTGCTCGGCACCACGACCAACACGTCCTCTTAACTGATGCAGCTGAGAAAGACCAAATCGCTCTGCATTTTCGATTACCATTACCGAGGCATTGGGCACATTTACACCAACTTCAATTACGGTAGTAGCTACCATAATTTGTGTCTTCCCCTCAATAAATCGTTGCATCTCAAACTGCTTGTCGACGTTATTTAATTTACCATGTACAATGCTGATTTGATATTGAGGTAAAGGGAACTGGTAACTCAGCTGTTCAATTCCAGCTTCTAGATGTAAAAGGTCTAGTTTCTCGCTTTCCTTAATTAATGGATATACCACATACACCTGCCGACCTTTGGCTATTTCCTGCTTCATAAAACCAAACATGCGCATGCGTTGGCTCTCCAACAAATGCTTGGTTTCAATAGGCTTCCTTCCAGCTGGTAATTCATCAATCACCGAAACGTCTAGGTCTCCATATAAAGTCATGGCCAAAGTTCTTGGGATTGGCGTGGCCGTCATCACCAAAATATGTGGCGGAATGCTATTCTTTCTCCAAAGCTTAGCCCGTTGCTCAACCCCAAAACGATGCTGCTCATCAATCACCACTAAGCCTAAGTTTTTAAACTTTACCTTGTCTTCAATCAGCGCATGCGTACCTACCAAAATATCTATTTCACCATTCTCCAACTGCGCATGTAAAACGGCCCTTTGCTTTTTGGTAGTAGTTCCAGTTAGGATAGCCACATTGGCCAATTCACCTTTGAGCATTCCCACTAGCGACTCGTAATGCTGGCGTGCTAAAATTTCCGTAGGTGCCATCATACAAGCTTGGTAGCCATTATCGTTCGCCAATAGCATACTCATTAGCGCCACTACCGTCTTTCCGCTTCCCACATCGCCCTGAACCAAGCGGTTCATTTGTGTTCCTCGTTGGGTGTCTATTCTAATTTCTTTAATTACCCTCTTTTGCGCATTGGTAAGGTCAAAAGGAATAATTTCATTATAAAATTTATTGATGCGTTCGCCAACATTATCAAACAAAGCCCCTTTAAATTTTAAGCTCCTTAAATGTTTGTTGTGCAGCAATTGCAGCTGAATAAAGAAAAGCTCTTCAAACTTCAGTCTGCGCTCTGCCTGTTGCAACATATTCGTATTGGCTGGAAAATGAATGCTGATGAGCGCTTCTTTTTTACCAATCAGTTTATACTTCTCTAAGATGTATTTAGGCAGCGTTTCCCTTACTTCGTTAACATGAAGTTCAAGCACTTGGTAAATGAGCTTCTGGATTCCTTTACTATCTAAAAAAGCCTTTTTCAGTTTTTCGGTCGAACTGTAGATGGGTTGTAAGGTAATATTCCCCGCTACTCCAGTCTGCTGCCGTGGGTAGTTCTCTAAATCTGGATGGGAAATACTGAAACTCCCATTAAAGAAATTAGGTTTGCCAAAGGCGATGTAAGTATTACCCCTGTAAATATTTTCCTCTACCCACTTTAAACTTTGGAACCACACCAGTTCCATCCTTCCCGTTTCGTCTTCAAATTTGATGACAATCCGCTTCTTCTGTTTTTCTCCAATCGTATCCTTACTCACTACCTTTCCTATTACCTGTACCAACGGCATATCAGGATTAAGCTCCCTTATCTTATAAAAGCGAGTTCTATCTATATACCTAAAAGGATAGTGATGCAAAAGTTGCTCATAGGTAAAAAAGCCCAGTTCCTTTTGAAGCAACTCAGCACGTTTAGGCCCTACGCCTTTTAGGTATGCTAAAGGGGTTTCTAAATTTGAGGAGAACAAAGCCTAGTGTTTTCTTTTAAAGGTAAGCATATCTTTAATCATGTTCCAATTAAATAAGAAAACGGCAAATAGCAATAACAAATATGCCATCAGCTGATGAGCATCTATTTTCTCATTGAAATAAACGATAGCTACGGTAAAAGCAATAATTGGATTGATATAAATGATAATACCCAAGGTTGACGAAGGAATACCTATGAGTGCAAAAAGACTCAGGAAAAGCGGCACAACGGTAAACAAAACAGCGATCAGCAAAACATTCAACCAAAAGCTGGTTTCTGTAGGCAAGCCCGTATGTTGATAGATAAAGAAGGGCAGCATCAATATCACTGCAATGGTAATTTGAAAGGCTAGTACGTTTAGTTTATCTAAGCCCTGCATCTTGCGTTGGATGATTAGATAGAAAGCGTACAGCGCAGCAATAATTACCGACCAAACGACCTCTATTAATGAACCTGTGGCCAGCATTAAAATACTAACGGTCGCTAATAAAAGTGCAATAATCTGAATTCGATATAAATGTTCTTTCAGAATAATGAAGCCACCAAAAGCAGTAATTAACGGGCAAACCATATAGGCAAAGGCTCCCGATTTAATACTCACATTGTTAATGGCATAAATAAAGGTATACCAGTTGAGTACCAAAAGCACCGTGGCACCAATAATTTGAACCAAGATAATCTGCCTCTCCTTAGCGCTACGTGATTTAAAATAGTTAAGATCTTTGTAAAACTCTTTCCTCCTGAACAAGAAAATAGCTAGCCATATGACCGCTAAAGAGGTAAATATACGATAGTATAAAATCTGTTCGGAAGGATAAGATTTAAGGTTTCTTAGTGGAATAGCAAAGAAACCCCAAATCACAGCCGCAAGGACTCCAGAAAATAGATACTTTGATTTATTCGGGGTCAACGCTATGCTTTATATGCGGTGATAGAAATTTCAACATTCACCCCTTTAGGCAAGCCTTTTACGGCCACCGTTTCTCTTGCAGGAAAATCGCTTTTAAAGTAAGAACCATAAATCTCATTCACTTGGGCAAACAAAGACATGTCAGAAAGGAAAATGGTTGTTTTGATGATATGCTCAAACTCGTATTCTGCTTCGATTAACAACGCTTTGACATTACGCATTACCTGATGGGTCTCTTCTTCTAATGAAGGATTGTTCAGCTCGTTGTTTTCAGGGTTAATAGCAATTTGCCCCGAAGCAAATAGAAAGCCATTTGCAACAATAGCTTGGCTATATGGGCCAATAGGCTCAGGTGCGTTAGTGGTGTAGATTATTTTTTTCATGTTTATTTATGAATAATTGTATGGCAATTTGACCTTCATTTGTAGTTTGTTGAAACTACTGTGGCCTTATTATTTTAAAATAAAGGTGTCGATTAGCTTGTATAAAATCCCTAGTACAAATACGGTTATAGCGATGTAGTTGATTACACGCATAATCTTTACATTTTTACTTGCGCTTTTAGTTTCTGACATATACAAATCTAGGCATAAAAAAAAAGGTCCCGCATATGCGAGACCCTTTTTTTATGTTATTACTTAAGAAATATTAGTTTCTTGAAGACTCAACACGACGGTTTTGGATACGACCTTCTTCTGTATCGTTAGAAGCAATAGGTTTAGTTTCTCCGTAACCTTTAACAACAACGTTGCTAGCGTTAACGCCTGAGTTTACTAAGTAAGTTTTAACAGAGTTAGCTCTGTCTTTAGATAACTTCATGTTGTATGCAGCAGTACCTTCGCTAGAAGCGTGACCAGCTACAGTCACTTTACCACCGTTTTCACGCAAGATAGAAGATAATTTATCTAAAGTTGGGTAAGATTCAGTTTTCAATACTGAGCTATTGAACTCAAATTGGATAGTTTCGAAACCAGTTACACCAGAAACAGGAGTAGTTACTTGAGTTGGCTCAGGGAATTTGATTGTACGGCCAGAACCGTCAACAACTGCACCTGGAGCTGAATTAGGCTCTTTATCGAACATATCAGCTACACCGTCACCATCGCTATCTTTTTTCAAAGCATCAACAGATTTCTCTACGTTAGAAACACGGTTTTTCAAAGCCTCAACTTCTTGACGTAATGAAGGATCTTTCAATTCATCATACATCATTGCTAAAGGGTTAACCCAATCCAAGTTTGGTTTAGATTTAGAACCTAATGAGAATTCTAAACCAGCCGAACCGTAAGAGAATTTATCTTTAGAGATAGATTTAGCATAAACTCCGTCTAAGTTATCACCATCAACAAAGTTCATTGTATAAGCTAAGTTGAAAGATACACGATCAGAAACTTTAAACTTGATACCAGCACCTACAGGGATGTAAGCTTCTTTAATGAAGTCTTTATCGTTTCCTGAACCGAATTTACCTTTGTTATCAACACCGTTAACTTTAGGGTTGTAAGCGATAACACCGTAACCAGCAGTTACGAAGAAATTCACTGAGTTCTCACGACGCAAGAAGTCAACAGTTGCTACGTTAACAACACCTCTTAAGTCAGCTGAATACTGAATGTCAGTTTCAAACTCTCTAACACCACCAACAGCACCGCCAGCAGCGTCTTTGTTAGTACCTGAAAGTTTACCACGGAAGATATTACCTTCTAAGCCAAAAGCATGACCTAATTGTTTACGCAATGAAATTCCGTAACCTAAGTTAACATCCCAGTTAGTAAAGTCATTTGATCCACCAGTTAAAACAACAGGAGCTAATACACCTGCGTTAACACCTAAAGACCATGTTCTGTACTGCGCTCTACCACCAAATACCTTGGCAGAAGAGGAGGTTGCAGGAGCATCCTGTGCACTAGCTAGAGAAGAAACTCCTACTAATGCTACTAAAGAAGCTGCTACGCCCTTTTTTAAAGTAGAATAATTCATAATTTTCTTTTTAAGGTTAAACAAAATATTTATTGTATAATTTTTTGCAATACAAAATTAAACAAATTTTTATAATCTCAAAACCCTACACAAACTCCGTTCCAAACACGCAATCTAAACAAAAACATCACAAAAAATACAAATTTTATATTGATTTACAAGTTGTTGAGATAAATTTAACAACTTTTAACTATAAATAGGACATTCCTGTTCGTTTCCTTTGCAGTCATCTCATTAGTGTACAATTAGTCCTAATTTATATACAATTGGCGACAATGGCTACACCAACCGATCTACAAACTGATACATATTAAAGCGCTTTTGTGCCAGCTCTTCTTTAATTAAAGCATGAATTTCTGCTCTGTCAATATCTTTCATGCGTTTACTTTGTATGAGTCTAAATGCTTGATCAGCTAAAAAGTACTCTATTTTGGATCCGTCAGCTTTTTCTTCATTTAAAATCCAGTCACACAAAGCGCCAATACCAACGGTTTTATCAGCAACGGTTTTAAAAACGGGTATTAGCTGATGCTGTTCCCTTACCATTTTCTGTAGATTGTTGGCAAAAACATCTGCACCATCCCGATCTGCCTTGTTCACTACAAAAGCTTGTGCAACCTCCATCAAACCTGATTTGATATGTTGAATTTCATCACCCGCTTCAGGCACCAATACTAAAACCGTCTTGTCGGCCAAACCCGCTATTTCTATTTCCGACTGTCCAACCCCAACCGTTTCAATAATGATCAGATCAAAATTACTAGACCTCAACACATCAACCATTTCAATCGTTTTTGCAGAAATACCACCTAGCGAACCTCTGGTAGCCACAGAACGGATGTATACATTTGGCTGGTTAAAGTGTTTAGCCATCCGAATTCTATCGCCCAAAAGGGAACCATAATTAAAAGGAGAGGATGGATCTACCGCAAGAATTGCAATGCGTTTATTTAAGCGGCAAAGTTCTTCAGTAATTGCATTCACCAAAGTGCTTTTTCCCGCTCCCGGTGGGCCTGTGATGCCCACAACGGGAACATCTCGGTTAATAGAAAGTGTTTTTAACAAATCTGATGCAGGAGCAATATTATTCTCCACCAAGGTAAGCGATCGAGCTAGTGCCAGAAAATCACCTTCAGCTATTTTACTAATCAATTGATTTAAATAAACCTGTGCAGAATCCATACCAACAAAGAAACAGAATAAATCAAAACTTTGGCTAACGTGGTAAATATAATGCAATGACAGAAGATTTTTTAAAAACCGTAACTTTGTTTTCTTTTATAGATTTTAGATGAAAATATATTTTAGGTTATTATCCTTTGCCAAGCCTATCGAGAAGTTTGCTATTCCGTACGTAATAGCAACCATGTTGGCTATTTTATTTGGCACCTTAAACCTTGCGCTCCTGTCTCCTCTTTTCGAGATTTTATTAAAAGCAAATAACTCAGCACTAAGTACTCCAGCCTCCGTAAAACACGAAGCTTCAACTTTTGATATCCTAGGGAAATTTAGGGAGTTTGTAAATAATTCTATCAGTACTGTAGGCGCCGAAAAAACACTGGCTTACGTTTGTCTTATTATTGTTTGCTCGGTATTACTT
>NZ_JAELTX010000343.1 GCF_016429065.1 Pedobacter sp. ASV17 | reverse complement strand
TTAATGAGGTATTACGTCATTTAAATGCTGAAGTCGTATTTGAAAATAATCAAGTAACAATCGATTCTTCTAAAGAACTAAACATTGAAGCACCATTTGAATATGTACGTAAAATGCGTGCATCTGTTCAAGTAATGGGACCATTATTAGCACGTAATGGTCGTGCTCGTATTGCACTTCCTGGTGGATGTGCAATCGGTTCACGTCCAATTGACCAACATTTAAAAGGCTTCGAAGCAATGGGAGCAACAGTACAGGTTGGTAACGGTTTTGTTGAGGCATATGTTGAGGGAGAACTAAAAGGAGCTAAAATCTACTTAGACTTCCCAAGCGTAGGCGCGACAGAAAACATTATGTCTGCAGCTACATTAGCAAAAGGGACAACAATTCTTGAAAACGCAGCGAAAGAACCAGAAATCGTTGACTTAGCTAACTTCTTAAATGCAATGGGAGCGAAAGTACGCGGAGCTGGAA
>NZ_JAELTX010000342.1 GCF_016429065.1 Pedobacter sp. ASV17 | reverse complement strand
CTCCCGTTCCTTTGAAACTTTTGTCCGCGTTTCTTTCCGTCTCAAGGCTCCAACGTCCATCGTTTTTTTTTTCTTGCCCTCGGCCTCGGCCTAAAATAGAACCAAGAAAAGGCGCGTACCCGCTCAGAGCCTCGCGGGCGAATCCGCACTGAAAAGGCGCAGGGCATCACATATTAATTGAACACCGCGCAGGACTTTAGGCCAGGAAAGCAAAAATAAGGGGCACAAGTTTAACACCTCCATTTCCTCACTGTTGCAAAGAGAAGCAAAATGTCACGGAATCTCGGCGACATTGCGCCTCAGTACGAGAATCTCGACATGTACGGCCAGCCCAGCCGGAGGGTGCCCACCAAGATGCCCTGGTGGAATCCGCGCTACTGGTCGCGCAAGGTCTGGATCATTGTCGGAATCGTGCTGGTGGTGATTATTGTCATTATTATTGCCGTTGCGGTGACTGTCAGCAAGAATAATGCC
>NZ_JAELTX010000341.1 GCF_016429065.1 Pedobacter sp. ASV17 | reverse complement strand
GCTAAACACACCCTGGTCCATGAAGTACACCATGAAACTTTAAATCACGGGCGACCCGTACGGCGCCCCCAAGTCTCACGACGCGGCCTGGTGGCTTGCAGTCCTGACGTCATGAATTGACGGCTAGATGACTTTTCAGAGTTGTCTGATGATGACACTGAGCATTGGATTGCATGAATGTAATATACCGCCATTTTTTTTATTTTTTTTTATTTTTATATTTTTTATAGCTGGCTTCTTTGGACTTTGCGAGCTGCGAATTTGCCTTTGAACTTCCGTTGCTATCGTCTAGTCAGGAAATATTGGGAAGGAGATACTACAGGTCCTCAGAGAATGCAAAGTTGTACAAATCGCGATAAAAATATATATACAAGACTATAGCTCTTGAACCGTAGCTGAAAGGCACGACAATTCCCAGAAGTCTATGTCACCATCTACGAAGTAAAAAGTTCGAAAACCTGTATAGGGTAACCG
>NZ_JAELTX010000340.1 GCF_016429065.1 Pedobacter sp. ASV17 | reverse complement strand
AATTCGTCTCGTGGGCTCGGAGATGTGTATAAGAGACAGGTGCATGCCATGGAGTAGAGCCAGTGTGTGTAGATTGTTTGCGCTGCCAAAGCCTGCCACGTTTTTGCTTGAAATACCATGCGGCGAATATAGGACTGCTTCAGCGGTAGACGTCGCGTCTTGAGAGAAGGCGACGATGATGGCGGAATGGTAGTATAGCGAGTTTCCAGGAGTTACGACACGGCCTATGCGAAGCCAAGATGGTAATTTATCGGCCGGTAAACTCGTCCATTCACATCCTTTTGCTAAACCGGGCGTCGTAATCACAGTATCGAAATGCTTCCAGCCGAGAATCAATTTGGCAGCAGCATCGGCTGCATAGACGGGTACATCTCTTGGAACCTCTAGCAGTGTAGATCTGTGACAGTGGTCCGTAAACTCATGCGATATAGCGACAGCATCAATACAGCCCCCATCCTCAACCTGGCCCAGCGC
>NZ_JAELTX010000339.1 GCF_016429065.1 Pedobacter sp. ASV17 | reverse complement strand
GCCCAAGGTCATCCAGACCGCGGCAATACTTCAATTCTTCAAATGTAGCGTAAAAACAATGGTTACCAGGTGGTAGCTCTGAGATCATGGCAATGTGAGCGCGGCAGCACCTTTCCCCGGTTATGGACATCTTGAAATGTGTTCTGTCATGTTTCTTATATTGCGTTTTCAACTGACAATTATTCTCATGTCTCATTGAAGGAGACAGATCCCAAACTTTTTTTGTAGATTGAGAAGCTCAGAGCGTTAATAAGCAGCGCCGGTACCGTAGCCTTGGGTGTGGTGATCTTGGAGCTAAATACTTACCGCCAAACATAACTCAGCCACATCAGCAGTCCTTACACGAACGCGGTTGGCTGTCATCACACATGGGGAGCTCTACTCGTTATTGGGCGCAAAAATCATTAACGATGTATATGCGAACCCGGAAGTTCTGCCGGGGTTCCCGGGACTTGCGTATGCACGGTACAGCAA
>NZ_JAELTX010000338.1 GCF_016429065.1 Pedobacter sp. ASV17 | reverse complement strand
ACATATGGCGTTGCCCCCATGCTCTTGGCCGACCATCCATTTAACCTGGACCAGATTGTACCAAACTTCAACCCAATGATGCTGCTACATGGTGAGCAGTATCTCGAGATTCGAAAATACCCCGTTCCCACATCGGCAAAGCTCATCAACAAGAGCCACCTTATTGAAGTCCTGGACAAAGGTAACGCATCTGTTGTCAAAATCGGCCTAAAGACAACCAATGCTGCAACCGGTGAAGATGTATTTTACAACGAGATGACAGCTTTCATTCGCGGCTCCGGTGGCTTTGACGGACAAAAGACCCCGTCTGACCGCGGTGCCGCAACAGCAGTCAACAGACCACCTTCTAGAGCCCGAGACTTTGTCGCGGAATACGCCGTCCCTATTGATCATGCAGCTTTGTACCGGCTCAGCGGAGACTACAAGTAAGTCAGCCTATTTCGATGGATATTGGAAGACAGCGGAGCACTAACCC
>NZ_JAELTX010000337.1 GCF_016429065.1 Pedobacter sp. ASV17 | reverse complement strand
CTACAGCAAGGCGACGACGATCACGGTGATTGGCAACACGTTTATACTCAACATGGCGGTGCAGCTGGCCGAGTCGCATGTGTTGGCCGAGAAGAACGGGCTGGGGACAAAGGCTATTCACTCCCTCGTGGAGAGTCTGTTCCCGGGTCCCTACGCATCGTACAGCACACGCATGCTTACGGGAGACTATTACAACAGAGACGAGCCGCTGTTTGCTGTCGATCTGGCCCGCAAGGACGCGCGCCATGCCAAAGCGTTGGCTGCGGCGGCCGGGACCCGGCTTTACAATGTGGAGGCTGCAGACGCGCATTTGGCTGCGGTCAGGGAGCACTGCGGTGAAAAGGGGGACATGGCTGGAATTTACGGTGCTATGAGGAAGGAAGCTGGCCTAAAGTATGAGAATTAAAAGAATACTAGAGCACGAAACTTCAGCAGAATCGAGTAATAGACAAAAAAGGGCTGTTAATACTACGAG
>NZ_JAELTX010000336.1 GCF_016429065.1 Pedobacter sp. ASV17 | reverse complement strand
GTACTCGCACCTTGTACACGTATCTTTTTGTGCGCCCCAACCTCGTTCGACGCTATGAGTTCCTTGTCGAAAGCGCTACTTCGGGGAAAGGCCTCGATGGAGTTAACTACCTATTTCCCCAACAAGTGTCCCATAAGAACAGCATTGTCGAAGATGGGGGTTTGATGGTTGGCAGCATGGGCCTGTTCCGGGGGGGATCCCCGGAGAACGACGCCCAGTCCAACGAACGGTACTCCGAGGCTGACCTGGACGACGTCGACTACAGTCAAGACGATGAGCAGTATGGCGTTTCAACAGAATTCGATGCCGCTATTGAGAATGTGGGCGACGTGCAAATGAATGAAGAGCGCGAATTTGACCCAGAGACCAGCGCAACAAGCACATTGCAAGGTGACGGTGAAACCGCCGAGCCTTCCGTCGATGCGGACACGGAAACTGCAGTTGACAATGATGCAGAAGACCATCTGTACATGGA
>NZ_JAELTX010000335.1 GCF_016429065.1 Pedobacter sp. ASV17 | reverse complement strand
GAGAGAATACTTACCGCTTCCAACACAGCCATAACGCTATCCTTGTTCGCTCGAAGCACGCGCATAACGTGCTCACATGTGATTCTGAAGCTTCCCTCAATGTTGCTCACCTCCATGGCGTACGTCAACATACGCGTCAGGCGGAATGGTACGCGTTCTGGATACTTTTCACGTTTCATGGCTACTTCGAAACAGTCACCAAAATCAATGTGAATGATGTTTCCGGTTACCCGATCAAGCATCAGATTTGACGGATGACGGTCGCCAAGTCCCAAGACATAGCCGACCATTGACATGACTCCGAGGGATCGTGTGTAGTTCGTGCAGCGCTCAAGCCATGCTTCCGATGATTTCGACTTGAGCCACAGAACCCGGTATAAATCTTGACCGGTGGTGTTGTCTAGGGCGTATCCAAACACTTCGACCTTCTGCATCAGTGTGAGATTGTCATAGTCTGGAGCCATCTGAAGCATGA
>NZ_JAELTX010000334.1 GCF_016429065.1 Pedobacter sp. ASV17 | reverse complement strand
CAGGCATTTAAACTATTTTACCGGCTAGCAAAACAAAGTGCATTTATTTTCATCTTCAGTCGACATTTGGGAATACCATGAGAAGTTGCAGCAAGATCGACGCTGGTGTGGTTCAGCAGCCGCAAAGTCACCGCACCGCACACAGCGGACCCACCCAAGCCTTATCGAGTGGTTGGCCTTATCGCGTCCCGCTAAGGAAAAAAAAAATTGAAGAACTGCAACTGCAACAAGCTCTCGGCTCAGGATTTGGTAGGCCAACATACAATTGCGCAAAGACTATTCCTTGTCTTCGCCATTGTACGCACTTCGCCGCCGTCATGAGCAATCTTAAACGAAAGGATGCCCCCGGTGGCCATCCTCCGTCCAAATCGGCAAAGCAAAATAAAGAAACCGGCCCATCGATAAATGACGGCAAGTCTGGTTCCAAGAAGGCGCAAAAGCCCACCGCCTCCGACGAGACTAGCAAGCAAGGCCC
>NZ_JAELTX010000034.1 GCF_016429065.1 Pedobacter sp. ASV17 | reverse complement strand
ATATTAAGGCGTGAAGGGTTATTAAGTAGTTATATATGCCTTAATTCCTTAATGGTTTATTTTGAACCACCTTAGACATCTAAGAGCATCTTAGTTTTGAATATTAAGACGTGAAGGGCTATTAAGTAGTTATATATGCCTTAATTATCTTAATTCCTTAATGGTTTTATTTTGAACCACCTTAGACATCTAAGAGCATTTTAGTTTTTAAATATTAACGGATGGAGGGTTTTTAGATAGATGCGCCTTAATTATCTTGATTTCTTATGGTTTTATTTCTTAGGTGCTTCTTTCTTGACGGATTAGATTTGTCTTATTAAACCTTCGCTGCTCTTACAACGGTAAAGTAAAATAGAACGTAGTGCCTGCTGTTGGATTATTTTCATACCATATTTCTCCTTCGTGTGCGGTAATGATCTGTTTGCAGATAGAAAGTCCTAGGCCGTAGGATTTTTCGCCTTTAGTACCAAAACGTTTGGATGGCGTGAACAACTGGAACACGTCCTTGCCAATTTTATCTGGGATCCCAATACCTTCATCACTTACGCTCAACAGCACTTCTTTTTTGTTTTTTACTATGGTAATTTTAATTTCTTTTCCCATCTCACTAAACTTAATGGCATTGCTGATCAAATTGCCCACTACTCTTCCTATCTTCTGTCCGTAAATATTGATTTCCAGATTTTTAGTTTCGACTTCTAAATTGACAACCTGTTTCTTCTCATCAGCTCTGTATCTTAATAAGGTGATGGCATTTTTTACAATTTCAATCAGATTTTGTTTTTTCTTCTTCAGGGTAATATCTAAACCTTCCTTATTTTCCGCAGCCTCAATGATATCGTCAATCAAATGCAAGGCATTGCTGCACGCACCATCTATTAGTTTTAACTTATCAAGATTAGCATGGTCTTCATCTTCCAAAATCATCAATTTAGTGAGACTTGAAATGCCTACTACTGGGTTCCGCAAATCATGCGCTACGGCACGCAAAATGGTATCCTTTTCTTTATCGCTTAAGCCCAGTTTGGTCAGGGCATCTTGTAATTTATCTTTTTGTCGGGAAATTTCGTTATTTAACTTGGTGAGCTGCTTTACGTTTCGCTTAGATTTTCGCCAATAACTGTAAATTAATGCTACTATGGAAATGGCCATGGAAATAAACACCAAGGTGATATACAAGTAACGTTGTTGGATTTCGGCTTCCCTTTTTAAATTACTGATCTCGTTCTCGTTGTTAAGGTTACGAAAGCGCTCATCAATGTTGGTGGACTTAATTTTATCCAGCTCTTTTTGCAGGGAATCTGTTAAGGTGGTGTAACGAAACAAATTATCAAAAGCTTGCTTACTTTGTCCTATGCTACTCAAATACTTTGCATTTAAGAAGTGGTACGACTGTATATAATCGAGTATTTTAAGCCTTTTACTATCTTTTTCTAAAATTTTAAGGTATTTAAAGGCCGAATCTTTTTTACTCGTCTCCAAGTAAACTTTGATCAGTTTTATTTTCGCTGTTACAGCATCTACTGTATCATATCTTGGCTGATCATTAATGGCAATACTTTGTTTAAGCAATTTCTCTGCTTCACTGAATTTCTTTTGCGATAACAGTTCACCGCCCATATTGCCATAAATCACGCCCCTTGCCGACTTATAGTACCAGTTTAGATCTGGGATGGTGTCGTTTTTCTCTACAAAAGCCATTGCTTTTTGGTAGAAGACCAATGCACTATCAGCCTTATTCAGTCGGGAATAGCAAAGTGCAATGTTATTGAAGAGTTCCTGCTGTTTATATACTTCCTGAAAATTTTGCTTACAGGTACGTACTTCGTCCAAAGTTTCGCTAAAGTAGTGTATGGCATCTTTATACTTCGATTGTTTATACAAAATCATTGCAATACGATAACTGTAATTGCTATTTGCACATCGATCAATAATTACGGGTTGCAGTTTTTTTGCAAAGAAATAGTTTTTGTAGGCTTCATCATAAGCACCAAGTCTAAATAACACATCGCCTTTGCAATAATAGGTTGCTGCAAGTTCTTTAATGTATTTCTTTTTGTCTTTGGTTGCTTCAATTACATTGAGCATGCTATCAGTATAGGGCAAGGCTTTTTCATACTTCCTCCCAAAGAAATAATAGAAATAAAAAGCGTTGTAGATATCAAACTTGGATTTTGAAGAGAGTTTTTCCTTACCGTCAAGTGCTTCCCTTAATGTTTGTAATGCCTTTGTTTTTACCTTCTCATCATTATAACCCCAAGAGGTTTTATTGGCTACAGAATCTATTAACTTACTGCGGCCCTTACTTACTGTATCTTTACATGAAGTGAGCGCAATTAGAAAAATAGGCAACCACAAGAGCTTACCGTAAGGTAATTTTTTAGATGATATGATTTGCACACTCGAAAATAGTAAAATTAATTACCATTCAAAAGTGTGGTTTTAACGCCAAATCTATTCAGAAAATCTACGCCTTCATCGCTAGCTAAACCCTTGTAGGCGGCATAAGAATCTCTGTAGAAAACCTCTCTTATACCTGATGAAAGAATCAATCGGGCACAGGCGATACACGGAGATAAAGTGGTGTACAAGGTAGCTCCTTCAATTTTAGAACCATTTTTTACGGCATAAAGAATAGCATTTTCTTCGGCATGCAGCGCCAATGAGCAGCTACCTTTGCTATCTCTGGCACAACCTGTTTCAGGCCATTCTTCATCACAATTGTGCGTACCTGGAGGCGGGCCATTGTAACCGATGGAGATGATACGGGTGTCTTTGGTAAGCACAGCACCTACATGGGCCCTCACACAATGTGAACGTCCAGCTAGGTCCGACGCCAAGTTCATATATATCTCGTTAAATGATTTTACCATGGTTCAATAAAAATGAAAACCTCTCTAAAGAATCAGAGAGGTTTCAAAATTAGCATTTTAAAGCTAATATAAAATGATTGTCTATTATTTAGCTGTACCTGCCTTATGTCCTTTTACGGCAAAGTAAATGATATACAAATACGCTGGTAACATGGTGTATAAAAATGCATGTTGAAAATCAACATGTAGGGCATCCTTTAAGAAACCGTAGATAGGTAAAACCAAAGCACCGCCTGCGATCCCCATAATCATAATGGCTGAACCTGTTTTGGTAAACTTGCCCAATCCCTTAATTCCCAAGGGGAAAATTGCTGGCCACATTAAAGAATTGGCCAAACCTAATAACGCTACTGCATAATAAGAAACATAACCAGAACTGAATGCTGAAATAATGGACAACACTACTCCTGAGGTAGCACAAATACGCAATGCCATTTGTTGTGAAACTATTTTAGGGATGGTGATAATGCCCACAACATAACCAACTAACATACAAATTAAGGTGAACGACGTTGAAAAACGTACCAAACTAGGGTCTATATGTAATTCTCTGCCGTAAGTAGCAATACCATCACCAGCCATTACTTCTGCGGCCACACAACAAAAAATCGCGAAGGCGCCCAAAAACAAATGCGGATATTGGAAAACACTGGTCTTTTTAGCGGACTTTATTTCAACATATTTATTTTCATTTAAATCAGTATCTGCTACCACTTCTTCTTCTTCGTTCACCTCTGGCAAATGCATGAACTTGATTACCACGGCAAACAATACAAAAATGATTGCTAGCGTGATGTAAGGTGTGTGTACTCGTTGTAGTAGTTCATCTAAAATGGCATTCTTTGCGTTGATATCGGTGGTAGCATTAATTTTAGCGGTCACTTCCTCTGAGTTTTTCAAAAACAAGATTCCGAAAATAATAGGCACCAACACCCCTGCTCCCTTGTTACATAAACCTGCAATAGAAATACGAGCAGCAGCGCTATCTATGGGGCCAATAATACTTAAATAAGGGTTTACTGCGGTTTGCAACAACGCCATTGCCGAACCTTGAATGAAAATACCCGTTAAAAACAAACCGTAGCTTCTATTATCCGCTGCAGGAATAAAAATCAATGAACCAACACCCAAAATTACCATCCCTAACACTAAGCCATTTTTAAATCCAATTTTATGTAAAATCCAAGAGCTTGGTAAGGCTAAAAAGAAGTAAGCGATATACGATGCAAAGGTTACAAAGAATGCTTGCAAGTCTGTTTCAAGGTTTAAAGCTAGTTTTAAAAATGGGATTAATGTACCATTGGCCCAGGTTACGAAGCCAAAAATGAAAAACAGCGCACAGCAAATGACCATAGGCAAAAAGGCCGTTCTGTTTTGGGTTTGGTTTGAATTCATTATTTCAGTTTGGTTTAAATTTCATCTAACTTAAGCAAAAGCACCAGTATTTTAAATAATTTTAATAATTAAAAGCTCGCAAACGTTTGTGTAGGGCACAAAAAAAAAGTCCCGCATATGCGGGACTTTTCCTTATCAAATATCTTTAAGTTTAATGGCCACCAGAAACTTTCTGATCGAAATTAATACCTTGTGCTTTTAAAATGGTACTTGCCTTCAAAGCATAAAATACCAAATAAACAAAACACAAAATACCGATTACATAACTGTACTGGATACCTGTAAACTCAGACACGTAACCTTGCAACCAGCTGATAATTCCGCCCCCCATAATCATCATGATCAGGTAGCTACTTCCTTGGCTGGTGTTTTTACCTAAACCACTTACCGCTAAAGTAAAAATACAAGGCCATAAAGTACTACAGAACAAACCTACACTAGTGAAAGCGTAAACACTAACCATTCCTGTTGTAAACATGCCCGTTAGCAAAGCAACAATTCCTATTACCGAGAAAATCAATAACATTCTGGCTGGGTTTCCCTTACTTAAAATGTCGGCAATGATCAAAACAAAGATAATTAAGGCATATACATAAAAAGGTGCCAAATCGTGTTTAGCAATAGCATTTACTAATAAAAACACCCCAAATGCAAAATATGGTGCAATAAATCTTAATATTTTCCTCAAGCTTATACTGTCTGTAAAAGCTTCAACAGCTCCTGTCCAACGACCAATCATCATACTGGCCCAATACAAAGAGATATAAGGTGCAATATCTTTGGTTTCGAAACCTAATTTATGCTTCATATAATCAGGCAGGTTACTTGCGGTCGAAACTTCCACTCCTACGTAAACGAAGATCGCAATCATGCCCAGTACCAATTGAGGATATTTTAAGGCAGAACCTTTGTGGTTTGAATCGTCTTCTACCGCTTCTGTTAATGCTGGTTTATCTGGCAAAGCCGAAAACTTTAAGAAAATAGCTACGGCAAGAAAAGCAGCCCCTAAAATCAAATATGGAATTTTAACGCTTTGGATATCAAGTGTTGTGTTTTCACTTACTGCAGTACCGAAAATAGCAAAACTAACGATAAGTGGACCAATGGTAGTACCGAAGTTATTGATACCGCCAGCTAACGTTAAACGTTGCGAGCCTGTATTAATGGGGCCAAGCGCAATGGCTAATGGATTGGCTACCGTTTGCTGTAATGAAAACCCTAGGGCTACGATGAATAAACCAGAAAGCATTAAGGGAAATGAACCCGTATTTGCTGCTGGATAAAACAGTAATGTTCCTACCGCAGAAATGGCTAAGCCTAAAGCCAAACTGTTTTTATAGCCTATTTTGTTGATTAAATCGGTTTTCATTAAGGCCGATATCCCCACATAAATTAAAGAACCCACGGTATAAGCGATGTAAAACGCTAGAGACACCAATTGGCTTTCACTTTGTGATAATTTAAATGCTTCTTTAAAAACGGGGATGAGTATGTCGTTACTCGCCGCTACGAAGCCCCAAAAGAAAAACACAGTTACTAAGGGGATAAACTGCGCCCAATTGGTTTTTACATTCTGTTCCATATTTGGTTAAAAATTTAAGGTTTGAAAAAATTTGCGCTAAACATAGGTATTTTTTTCCAAATTAGTGTACTTAGTACACTTTCTTTAAAACAGTAAAAAGAACTTTATTTACATCACAACCCAACTCAAACAAGGTATTTCTAAAAATGGAAAAACTTCACAAAAATTGAGCTTTTAGCTATGAAAATTGCATATTAGCAGAAATTACAGAAACAATAAATGTTTGAGGCAATCATTTTGGGTATTGGGGCGGGTCTGATTTCATCTTTTGTAACGGGCCCCGTATTCTTTGCCATGATTAAAACCAGTATCGAAAGGGGCTTTAAAGCAGGCTTTTCTTTAGCTTCAGGCGTTATTGTTAGCGACCTCATTTTAATCAGTGTTGTACTTTTTGGTTCTCAATTTTTCAAATATCAACGAGAGTTTGATAAATATGTAGGCATTGTTGGCGGTATTTTTATTGTCGGCATAGGGATTTACTACCTACTATCTAATGTAAAAATCAATTACAGCGAGGGCGACAATATCAAAGTGAGCAAACGGGGATATATTTTAAAAGGATTTTTAATGTGCATCCTCACTCCTTCTACCCTTATGTTTTGGGTAATTGTGAGCGGTATCATTTCTGTAAAACTAAATACCCTCCCTGAAAAAATACTTTGTTTTTTAGTTGCCATGATGGTACAACTCTCTGTAGATGGCTTAAAAACCTATTATGCCAGTAAACTTCGTTACCGTATTAAGGAGAACACTTTAAAGAAGCTTAACAAGGTAGCGGGTGTAATTATCATCGGCTTCGCCATTTGGCTGATTGTAAAAACCTATTTGCAGTTTTATTAGTTCTAGTTGTTTGTTATTGCAAGTTCTACCAGTCGTCATTACCAGCTCGACTGTTAATCCTAATGAGTTTATCGCTTTTACTATTGCATTAAGAGATTCCCGCCTACGCGGGAATGACGCACAGATGAATGATAGAACAATACGAAAGGAAATAGAACAACAAAACAACCTCCCTCTTTCATTGTTAAACCTAAAACGATTATAATTATGGAGCCTTTCGAAATTAATTTAGTTGGACAAACACTGACCATACAACCGCGATTAAACGAAACTTACGATGTTTTTGATGGCAACGAAAAGTTAGGAGAAGTGCATGCTATTTCCGTTAATGGTAGTACCAGATGGACTTCAGAAGCGTTAAATGACGATTATGCTGCCCAAATTGGTGAGTTAATTGATGAGCACCAGCTTTAATTTTTCTTCATCCTATCACCAAACAGTTTGTTTGTGAACTCCTCGGTAATACGTTCTATCCTCGCTGTAATTCTACCTTCTTTGATGGTCACCAATACGTTGACAGACACGAGTTCTTCTTTTTTCCCTTTGGTTACCGCTGGTTTCCAACCTCTAAAATCGTTCAAAGCCATTACAATTTTGTCTGTTACAATGTGTCCCTTAGTCTCGGTATGGCTTAGCACACAGCTTTGCCCCAAAGAATCTACCAATACCTGCACCATGATATTGCCTTGTAGGTTATTTACGTAAGCTTTTGAATTTACTTCCTTAAACATGGCTGCAAATGCAGTGCTATCCACCGTTACTTTGGTATCGCCGCAATCAAGGCAGAAACGAGCAGTATTACAATCGGTATATTTTTTAGGAAAAATGTTTTGGGCAAAAGCGCCTAACGACATCACTAATAGCACTAGCAGTAAATAGTTTTTTTTCATGATCTGAGAGGATTCAAAGCTAAAAACGAAGATAGAAAAATGTAGGTTAATTATTTTAATGTGAGTTCAGGAGAAAATATAACCACATAGATACATAGGGGTACGTCTACAACAGCCTATATTTTCTAAAGAACGAAGGATAAACCACGACATTTTGTTAGTGCTATTGAGTTTCCCATGTTTCTATGTGGTTCATTTAGACAGCCTCCTGTTTTAGGGATGACAAACCTACTGAAAGTCTATTAAAACCACCTAGACATATAGGGGGACATTATTTAAGCTTCTTTCTTAATTTTCCTTTGAAGTTTTCGGATTTAACCACTTCTCCATCATCGGTAACCATTACGCAACTATAGGTTGGGAATTGATGTATTAAGGTCAAACCTTTTTCTTTTCCCAAAACCATGATGGAAGTACTGAAACCATTGGCCATTTCGGCACTTGGCCCTATCACCGTTACACTGATTAATCCTGTAGCGGGATAACCAGTAACGGGATTAATGATGTGCGCATAACGTTTGCCATTAAATTCTACAAACTTTTCATAGCTGCCAGATGTGGTTACGGCATCTCTTTTTAATGGAATAATGGCAATGGATTTCTCTTCATCAAATGGATTGGTAATACCCACGTTCCAAGGTTTACCGTTAGGTTTGGTTCCCCAAGTGGTCATGTCGCCAGAAGCATTCACAATGCCCGCTTTTACGCCCTTTGCTTCCATTAGCTCCCGTCCTTTATCTGCGGCATAGCCTTTTCCCGTAGCTCCAAAGCCTATTTTCATTCCCTCTAGTTTTAAAAAGATGGTACAGGCTACACTATCTAATTCAATATTTCGATAGCCAACTTTAGCTACTGATTTTTTGATTTCGGCTTCGCTGGGCATGGCTTTCATAGAACCATCAAAGTACCAGATTTTATCCATGGCCGCATAGCTGATATCGAAAGCGCCTTGTGTGATGGTCGAAAAATATAGCGAACGTTTGGTCAAGTCGAACACTTCACGATCTACCTTTACGGCTTTGATGCCAGCATTACGGTTTACTTCGGAGATTTGTGAACTTGCTTTCCAATCGGAAATGAGGTCTTCAATGCGGGACATTTCTGCAATCACTTCGTCAATATGCTGATCGGCAATTTGCCCATTTGCAGCGACAATACTAATGTCAAAACGGCTCCCCATGAGGGTTACTGCTCGTTCTTTTAATACTTGTGCGTTTGCGTTAAGGGTGAAGAGAAAGAGGAAGGTAAAGGTTAAAGATTGCGCCATCATTCTTCCTTGCGAAGACGTGTCTATTTTCGTCATTGCGAGTTTACGAAGCAATCTTAAAGCTATACGAAGTCCAAAGATTTCTCGACTTCGTTTCTCTCCGCTCGAAATGACGGCAGTACTGCCCTCGAAATGACGAGCGTATGGCCATTGCTTAATTACAACTGATAGACAATTACCCATTCTATTTTATAATATGTAAAACTTTGCGAAGCAAAATTCAAAAATTGCTTCGTCATTCTTCCTCGCAAGGACGCCTCTGTTTTCGTCATAGCGAGTTTATGAAGCAATCTTAAAGCTATATAAAGTCCAAAGATTTAACTTCGTTTGACTGACCCTGAAATAAATTTATTGCATAGCTTTCCGCTTCGCTACAGGTCAGGGTGACGTTAAATCAATGCTCCGTTATACTGTCCCGAACATTCGGGATCGAAATAACGGTAGTGCTACCCTCGAAATGACGAGTGGGCATGCCAGTGCTTAATAACAATCCGTAAGTAGTTGTCCTTTTTCTTTGTAATAGGCCAAACCGTTTCCATTTAATTTCACACAAATTTCATCAATTACCTTTTCTACATCTTGCTGCATTTGTAAAGAACCGCAAATCATCACCACACCGCCATTGCTTAATAAAAGTGCTAAATAAGAGGCATCATTCCTAATCAAGTCCATTACGTAGCAATGGTTTTGTTCCCTTGAAAAAGCAATTTGATAGTTTTTTAGTTTATGGGTTTTTATCTGCTGATCCAAAAAGGTCTTATGCTGTTTAATGATGTCTGTTTCTTTACGGAATCCTACATATAAATGATTGTCGGCATTTTTATGGCTTTGCGCAATCATCCCCAAAAAAGGAGCAATTCCAGTTCCATTGGCAATCATGGCTAAAGGTTTGTTTTTTGGTTGATGGAAAGATTCGTTCACCACCATGCGGGCCTTGAACGTATCGCCCACCTTTAAATTGTTCAAATAACTGGAACCTAAACCCGAAGGATGAAGTTTCACCACCAATTGTACATTTCCTTGGCATTTGGCCACCGAGTATAATCGTTCCCTATTATCATCTGCTGGATAAACGGCCAATAAATCGCCCGAAGTGAATTTGGTACGTGTAGGAGTTCTAATGGTAAGGGTAAACGTTTGTTCTGCTTCTGAAACTTCTGTACGATCCAACACCATCATTTTATGCAGGCCTTTGGGTTTCTTGGCATACAAGGCAGGTGTGGTGGCCAGTTCAACGGCTACTTTTTCACTCCATGTTTTTACCCATTGCACAAACTGGCTTGCCGATTTATCATCAACGGTATGAAGTGCTACCAATTGTTTAGCCCAAGTTTGTTCAGCCAGTTTTTGATCAATCTGTTTGGCAAACTCACAAAAATCGGGATAGGCATGTGAACCAAATCCTATTACCGAGAAATTAACTTCATGCCTTTGAGGAAATTTGTCGATCAGTTGCAACACTTTATTGGCATTTGAAGGCGGGTCGCCCAAACCATAAGTAGAAGTAAACACCAGTAAATGCTTTGCTTTCGGAAAAACCTGGTATTGGTTCAATTGAGCCAAATAGGACACTTTTCCTTGGGCAATCAACTGCTCGTGGATGGCATTGGCAAAACGTAACGTACTTCCGTTTTCTGTTCCAACCAACAAAATAAACTCCGCATCGTTGGTTTTATGTTTGTTCTTGATTTTGGTAGCCCTACGTTTTAAAGTAATGGCAAAGCCCGAATAAATAAAGAACAGAATATTGAGACAAGCAATCCCTAAAATACCCGCCCAAATGATGTTGGTACGGCCTGTATGCAGGTCAAGGCTTAAATTTTCCAGCACAAAAGTGGTAGGATACTTCACTTCGCTCAATACTTTGCCACTAAACTGGTCAACGATTAATTCTTTGTCGCTAAGCTTTATGTTGTAATATTCTTCTGGGTCTTCTGCAAAAGGAAATTCTATCTTTTTAACATCCGCTAGTTTGGTGTTTTTAAACAGTGTAAATTCCTCAATCTTTTGCTGTACGGGATCTTCGGCTGGCGCTACAATTTCTTTATGTTCGGCCTTGTGCTCTGGAAAGAGCTGGAACCTTGCCATACATAAGTAAGTTCCCGTTAAGGCTATTACCAAAACAGGAATAAGAATTAACCTACCTGTAATGATGTGGTAGTACTGCGCAAAATACTCCTTTACTACTTTAGTGAAAAACTTGGCTAAACTGCGTTGTCTTTGGATGATTAAAGCCACTCCAGAAATGGCGATCAACAGCAGCAAGAAGGAAATAACACCTACAATGAGCCGTCCTGTTTCCTTTAAAAACATGGAGCGATGCAAAGCCGTAGTCCATTGTACAAAAGCGCTTTTATCAACGGGTTTCCCAAGAATTTTCCCTGTAGTTGGATCTACATAAGAATCTACTTCGTTGCCTTCTTCGTCAAAACCTTTTAAGCGAACAAAACCGTTATGATCTACATCCAACTCACTGATTTCGGAGAATTTTTTCTTTAACACGGGAACGGTTTGCGCCACGGTAATTTCACTGAAATTAGCAGCACGGTATGAAGGCATTTTTTCTTGGATCGCATCAATAGCAAGTATGGCACCGGTAACCGATGCCATAACTAGAAAAAGCGATGAAATTAATGCCAATGCCAAATGGGCGTAACGCCAAATGGATAGGGTCATTCTTTATTTACGGTTGAACTTTACTAAATCTAATGTATTTGATGTAACCTTTTCCATCTGCTTTACCCGCTAAAGCATCGGCAGTTAGTGGAATTTCTACATCGGCCACGTGGTATTTTTGGTCTTCTACAGACGATTCGAAACGCAGTTTATAACCTTTGTCAACTACTGCATCGTCTATATCTAAATTCACCATGGTTCTGTCGCCACCACCAATAGAAGCACCAGTTTTGGCGTCTAATTTTTGGGTTTTGTTAAAGAACTTGAACCACTCTTTAAATCCATTGTACCATTTTTTGTCCTTGCCCATCATGTACAAGGTTTTTTCGTAATCTCCTTTTGGATTAATCAAAGAAACTACAATATATGCGCCTTCACCTGTGTAGGCATTCATTTGCAGCATACACTTATATTTTGAAGTTTGTGCCATTGCTTGTGAGGAGAAGCTCAACAACAAACCTAAGACAGCTATTTTAAGAAAAGATTTCATTTATATATTTATTGCGGTGTTAGTTTTTAAGGAAGTTTACTGAGATGTTCTTTTTAGATAGGAATTCATTTTCAGCGGCTAAATCATAAGCGGTTTCGTTAAATTCTGTCTTCACGTTTTTATCTGCTCCAGAAGCAATCAGATATTTAAGGATTGCATCGTCTTTTGAAATTAAAGCTGCTCTATGTAATACGGTTATTCCTTCTTTATTTTTGGCATTGATATCGATTTTGAAGGCAGCCAATTTTTTCAACAAACTTAAATCAGCCTTTGCAATAGCCACATGGTACAAAGTACTGCCATCTTTTTGAGTACCTTCTACATTCAACCCTTTTGCTTTAAGCAAGTTTAATTTCTCTGTAAGCTCATCTTTTGCATTGGCACCACCTTGAGGACCAGCTGGTCGGTAGTTTTGCACGGCAAAGTAAGCCAAGTTGTGTCCAGCTTGATCTTCGATTTTTACGTTTGCGCCTTTATCTAACAAGAAAGCAACCACTTCTGGAGAACCACTAGCTACCGCAGCAGTTAATGCCGATTCGCCTCTTTCGTTTACCGCATTGATGTTTTTAACTTTTGGTGTCAATAACTCCACTACGGCCAAATTTCTACCTGCCGCAGCATTCATAAAAGGTGTTACCCCTTCTCCATCAGCTTTATTTACATCTACTCCTTTTGCCAAGAAATACTTGATGATCTCTTCTTGGTTTGGTTTACGTACAATGCTGTGCAGCACATTACCGCTTTTGTTCGCAAAATTTGGATTAAGCTTAAGCTCTTCTACCAAGTATTTATAAGACTCAATTGGCGCAGCAGTACCGCGTCCACCTTGCGACATAAAAATTAAAGCCGCATTGGTTGCCTTTACTCCTTTGCCCAATAGGTTTTTCAACACGTCTACATTACCACCTTTAGCAGCATAATCAAATGCGGTAGCGCCTTCACTATCCACATCTTTTAATGAAAGTCCTTTAGAAGTTAAGTAGTTGGCAATGGCCAAATCATTATCGTTGGCAATACCTAACAACAACAAGTTTGCACCACCTTTATATTTCTTTTTAAGATCGATGCCACCTTTTACAAAAGCATCATAAACGGCTACGTTCTTTTGTCCACCTGATACCGCAAAAACAATCGGCTCAGTTCCATGACTATCTTGAGTTTGGATGTCTGATCCTTTTGCAATCAGATATTCCACCAACTCTGCATTGCCTCTTAAAGCTGCCCAGTGTAAATAGATACGACTATCGTGTGTAATTTTACCTACACCGTTTCCTGGTTGTTCTACTAAAAACTTAATGGTTTCGGTAGGTGCGTTGTTGTTGATGGCCATTGTGGTGGCATCAAAAGCTCTTGGATCTAACTCTGTAGGACTGTTTCCTTTGGCTATTTCAGCTTTTACAACTTCAACCGTTGGATTTTGTTTCCAAAAATCAGCTTGTAATAAAGTATTTTTATTTTGTGCCTTTACTGAGCTCAGCCCAAAAACAAGTGCGGCAGCGAATATTACTTTCTTCATTTCTATTTAAGAATAAGGTTATGAATTCGCTTGCGAAATTACTTATTTAGACTAAATCTACATAATTAAATGAATGCTTTTTTTCGCTTTACGTCATTATTTCTATCTATTGCGTAAACAGCTAACAAAAAAGTGACGAATGGCTAGTTTTTGGTCACCATTATTTTATCAATTCTTTGGCCATCCTTGTCTACAATTTCCAAGGTATAATCATCAATATTGATCTTGTCTCCTATTTCAGGAATATTTTGGGTATGGTAAATGAAAAGTCCTGAAACGGTGGTATAAGTCCTGAACACTTCGGGATCTATTTCCATTCCAAAAAACCTTTGGAACTCGTTCAAATTATAATAACCATCTACCAACCAAGAATTTTCAGCCCTTTGGGTGATGGCGTATTCCATTTGATATTGTTGGGTTACATCGCCAAGCAATGCATCTAGCACGTCGTCCATGGTGACCATACCTGCCGTAGTGCCATATTCATCTACCACAATGGCATAGTGCATCTTTTCTTTTTTAAAGTGCTCCAAAACTTGGTAAGCTGATCTGTTTTCGTTGATAAACAAGGGCTGTCTAACGATTTTCTCCAAAGAGAATGGTTGATTGTCGGCGTCGAATAAATCTTTCAGCAGTACGATTCCTTTAATATGATCTAAACTATTTTTGGTACATACTGGATAAGCAGAATGTTTTTCACTATTGATCTTATGTCGAATGGTATCCCAATCGTCGGTTTCGTTAAAGTAAACCAAATCGCTTCGGTGGGTGTATAGCGAACTTACTTTCTTATCGCCCAGTTCAAAAACACGTTCTACAATGCTATGCTCAATTTCTTGGATCTCCCCTCCTTCGGCACTTTCTTTTACAATGGCCTTAATTTCTTCTTCAGTTACTTTGCTATCGCGATTGGCTTTGATCCCGAAAATCTTTAACAGGATATTGTTTGAGGTGGTGAGCAACCATACAAATGGCGAGGTAATGGCTGATAATATTTTCATCGGGCGTGAAATGAGCATGGCCACAGGTTCTGGAAAGGTTAGCCCTAAACGTTTTGGAAACAGCTCGCCCAATACAATAGATAAATAGGTAATGAATACTACGGATAGAATGGTGCCAATTTGGGTGGCGTAAGGAGCTAATAATTCTACTCCCGCCACTGCTTGGGTAATATTCTTGGTGATGCTCTCGCCGCTATATACCCCCAATAAAATACCAATAAGGGTAATGCCAATTTGTACGGTGCTTAAAAATCTGGTTGGATTATCGGCCAATTCAAGCGCCGTTTTTGCGCCGTTGTTCCCTTTCTTTGCTGCCTTTTCTAGTTTATACCTCCTTGAAGAAACTAAAGACAATTCGCTCATGGCAAACACGCCATTGATCAGTACCAGCACCAAAATAATTAAGAATTCCATGTTATCTACGCTTTAATTGGAGCAAAATAGGACTTATATAGCTACGTTTTACCTTGTAACTAAAAAATCATCTCTATTGATCAAAACGCAAATATTTGAAAAATAGCCGCTTGTATTTTTTTTAAATTTTTAGCTAAAAAATATTTGTTTCGAATGTATAAAGTTGTACTTTTGTGACACTAAAAAACACGGTGGCTGTAGCTCAGTTGGTTAGAGTATTGGTTTGTGGTGCCGAGGGTCGTGGGTTCGAGCCCCATCAGCCACCCGTTACCGTCCTTACATGATTGTAGGGACGGTTTTTTGTTTTTAGCGTCATTCCTTGCGTCAGTAAAAGACCGCCACCAATTAATCGAAAACGCCTCCGAAATGCCAGAACCTCCCTATAAACTAGCCCGATTGATAGAAAGCGAAACCGATCGCTGGTATATCGTTTTCTATGTATGGAATGCCATAACGGGCAAGATCATGCGCAAAAGGGACTACGAAGTAGACAAGCAGCCGAGCAAATCGGCGAAAAGGACTTTTGCGGCGACCAGGATAAGGGAAATAAATAAGCTCCTTACCAACGGTTTCCACGTCAACCCCAAAAAACACAGCGAGCAGGAAGCCAAGATCATCAATTTCAGAAAGGAATATAACATCGCCGATGCTTTCAAGGTAATGATGATGGCCGTTAAGAACAGCAAGCGCAAATCCACCTACTCCAGCTATTCGTCAATCATAAATATGTTCGTTGCCTTCTGCAAAACGCAGGGCTGGGACAAATGGCCTGTAAAATCCCTACAGAAAGCCGATGTTATAAGCTATCTAGACTTCGCACAGACACGGGGGATCAGCAACACCACCAGGAACAAACATTGCCTGGCCATAAAGGCACTTTTGGGGATGATGGTAGAAAGGAACATGATCGAAAGCAATCCCGCGAGCAGGATCAGGAAAGAACCTGAAGACCTGGGCAAGAACATTGCATTCGATACCAAACAGATTCCCCTGTTAAAGGAAGCCATACGGGACAGGAATATAAGGCTTTGGTATTTTGCAGCCTTTATGTACTACGGTTTTATAAGACCAGCGGAACTTGGCAGAATGCGGATCAATATGATCAACCCAAAGGATAATGTGATCGTATTGCCTGCCAACATCACCAAAAACCATAAAATAAGATACGTGCGGATTTCAGATGGCCTTAGGGCGATAATAACGGAAATGCAACTGGAGAACTACCCTGGCAATAGCTATCTTTTCGGCTATGGCCTTGAATGCTGCAACAAACCCCTACAGAAAAATTTCACCTGGACAAATCATAACAAGATTTTAAAGGAAATGGAATTGATAGGCTATGGCTACACGCTCTACAGCTGGAAACATACTGGTGTTGTTGAACACTATAAAGCTGGGATCGATATCAAGAGCCTGCAACAGCAAACGGGGCATAGCAACCTGGAGGAATTGAGTACCTACCTAAAATCGTTGGGGCTATTGGCCGATGAAACGGCTTTCGACAAATCCCCGATAATTTAGATCTGAAATTGTCATAAACGACTGTGCTGGCCTACATAGTTATTTCTAACTATACTTCAGCAAAAAAAAATCCCCAAACGATGAGGTTTAGGGATTTCAGTTTACTTTAAGGCTTCCTTTTCGGCCGCTTTCTTGGCTTTCCGCTTTTCGCTCCATTTATCTATTAAACGGAGTACGACCTGGATAATGCCTGACACGACCAAGCCCTTTACATAGTTGTTTGGGTTTTCTAGACCCGTTGCGGCCTGTTGCACGAAATCGGTAGCTGCGCTCTGGCCAGCTTCGACCATTGGCTGCACCGCTGCCGCAAATCCAGCGGTTCCCGCTCCCAATTGCGTTAAAATAGTTGCTATTCTGCTCATTATAGTTTGTTTGTTTTGTTTAAAAAGGTTTAAGGACGTAGCCGCTACTAAGCGGGTCGGTATCCAGTCCCCCAGTTGGTTGCGCATGGTTATTGTTTCCACTATGGTCACGCATTCCCAGCCTTATGTCGGAGCCGTCCTGTAGTTCCGAAAAATCGAGCATCTCAAATGATTGGAATTTATACCAAAATACCAGATGCTCGGTGTTCGATGGATTGTTCCCAATTCCCGCATTCCAATTCAAGAGGGCATCAGAAGCCGTCAGACATTTTCTGTACATCCTAAATTCGTCCCATTTACCAGTACTTAAATATGTATTGGGATTATATCCGTATGCCCCTATACCAAAAACCGCCCTGCTGATCATTATAGGCTCCCCACACTTGCCATCTGAACCTATTGCGCTAGTCCTTCCGTTGATCGGTGCGGTCAATCCCGTTAATGGGTGGCCACCAGTGCCGCCATCCTTATAGATCGCACCCTTTCCAGCTCCATCAATATTGCGAGACCAAGTACCCAAAACATGTTGGACAATAGAACCATCAACCAACATGTTTAAGCCGCCATAGCCATAACCACTACCAGCCCCAGTGCCCAACGACATACTATTGTTGTTGGAAGAACCCATATTGAAACCATCCAGCTCATTAAGCGCACCGCCAATCTGAAAGAAATTATTCTGGATCGCCGAATTTTTAAAGTAAACCTCAAAGGATACCTCATCAGGAATCAGCTTGCCGATCAGATTGGGAATTGAGAAATAACCATTGCCTACATCTCGGCCAAAACAGTCGTCAAAGCCAAACGGTGCAGGCAATACCCTGCCAAATCCCACGCCCAATTGTGGCCTTACCGTAGGTGTAAGCCCGTCACTGTTGTTAGTCATTATGCGTCGTAGTTAGCACCAAAAGTCGTAATAGCAATAGTTTCCCCCGTATCTAAAGTGGTAAGAAGTTTTGCTTCCAAATTCATGTTATAGTTCAGGTTGATATAAGGGTTTCCATTACTATCGATCTTTAACCACGGCAAATTACCTCGGTTAAGTCCCGAAACCACCGAAACACTTCCGTTAGTACCAGCTCCAGCAGGCACGGTAATATGACCTAACGGAGAAATTTCGCCAGCTCCATTATTTACCTGCAAAAGCAATACCCGCTGAATTGCGGAAGTTGAAGAAATTGCCAACCCGTCTACACGGCTACCCTCTACGCTTGGGTTAAAAATCTGTTTAGCTACTGTTGTATCCGCTGGTAGGAATGATACCGGCTTAAACCTCAAATCCTTGGTAAAATATACCTTTTCGTTCTTTGCCATTCTATTATAATGTTGCGTAATTGCTTACTTTGTAAATACTCAATGTGATGTTGTCGGTCTGCAACTGCGAAACCTCGTTGTCGAGTTCGTTGGTTGCCGCAACAATGTTTTCCTTACTTGTGGTCTGCAAATTTTCCAATTCGCCAACCTCACTTTTTTTTGCAAACCTATCCATATTGTGGAACTGCTAGTTTAAATTTATTAGTTGTTCCGTACTCTGTAACAAGCATGCCGTCTGACGGAGTTACGGATAAAATTGTAATCGTTGGTTCCTGGGCTGCTGGACTGGCCAATACTGGATAACCTCCAGGATCGAAATCGGTACTATTTGGGGGAAGTGTAATTATATTAGTGTACTTTGCCTCTCCAGCACCACCGCCAACGCCCTCATATCGTGCCTCAAAATGCACTGTTATATATTCATTTAATGGCCTTTCGCTTTCAAACTTAAAGCCGAAAACGTTGTACATACCAACTTGAGGGGTTGGATATGTTGGTGTAATATAAACGGTGTTATTTTCCAGTTCCTCCGTTTCGCACGTTCCGTCGGCATTCGCTTTAGCCTGTCCCAAATTTTCAAAGTTTGGATCTGCCATAGCCATATTTTGCGCATCCTCCATGCTCAAAATTGAGGCGTATTGCTTGCTAAATTCTACCTCTGTTCCATTCTCACCAGCTCCGCAGTTATTTTTAATGAATGTGGCTTTACGGGTATACGTGTAAATGGTCGGTTCGACTGTAGCAATATTTGGATTGAAAAAAACGTCGATATGGTAGGGATCATTTTCCGTTCCAGCAGTTGCAACGGGCAGTTTAAATCCATCCTTGCTTAAAAGCTTGATTGCTCCCGTGGTTTCTACAACGAGGTAAAGCTCCACGCCTCTACAGGCGATCCACTTTTTAATTTTGGATTTCGGCCTATTGCTCGCAGGCAGTGTGCCAAGGGTGATCTCGGTACCGTCAAAAGCGGATGCCAAACCAAACTGCCCCGTCAAATAGGTTATCGCCCTAGTAGGGAATGCGGAAAGATCGGTCTTAAACTGGATCGCCAGCTGCTCATCGAAAATACTTGCGGACTTTGCCAAAATGTTTGTCCATTCTCCAAAATTACCGCTGATGATCGTTGCGCTTGAACTGTTGCCGCCCGTTCCTGGATCAACGGTTCCGCCACCGCTTCCAGATGATGCGCTTACGTGGAGGTTCCAAGTTGTCAGATCATCGGCAAGCTGGTAGGTATTTTTGTTCTCGGAAACGTAACAGGTCATACCAGCCTCCTTTAGATGGGCTGGAAATGTTGCAAGCTCAACAAACAATGTCCTTTTATGGTGTCCCCCTTTTATCTCACGCTGGAATGCCGAAGGATATAAGTCCTCGCTATCATTGATCGTGATCGGCGCACCGATAAGTGTTCCCTGATTTTTCATTATACGATAGCTAGTGAATTAAGAGGTGAATTGTAGCGATTATTGAAAACGATAACGTTGACCATTACCGTTGCGCCCTGGGAATTGACAAAAGGTGAATTTGACCTTACCACCGTAAAATCTGTATTGGCCAGACCATTTACCGTAAACGCTGGCATACCAAAAGAAACGGGAACTACGAAAATCGGATATAGCGCACCACCACCAAAATTGGTAAATGTCTTAAACCTGTCCTCACGAAGCTCGTTGCCGCTGATCGCCAGAATATCCGCATCGGTGATGCCGCTCGTCTTGTTAATATTGCCAAAAAACATCCTGGGCAAAAACTTAACCGTAACGAAAGCGGAAGCATCCTGCGCACCATCTGTTGCAAAAATACTTTTCGTGTGGGCTCCACTTGCAGCGGGAAAATTCCCCGATTTGCTGCCACTCTGCGAAATACCCGTTGGAACAACTTCCACACCGTCCACGGTTATACCCTCGATAGGATTGGTTTTCTTGGTAACCGTCCAATCAAGGGTATAGGCTACCGAAGCTCCGATTTCCCTAATAGGGTTATTTACTGTCAACGTCACTTCTGGCCCTACTGGAGGGTAAAGGACATTTTCGAGAGCCGTTTTAATGTTGTTACCACCAGGCGTAACGCCTTTTAGGCCGACAACCTCTCGGGTAATTGGCCTATTTCCATTAAACGAAAGATCGCCCCCGCTACCGTTGCCGCTACCGCTGCCATTTTCGCTGGGCTGGTAAATCTTGCTTTTAATAAGGTTGTTTGCCATTAATTGAAATATTGTATGTTGATCGTATGCGACCTGTCATCGGCGGTAACGATCCTAAAATTTTTAACGTTTTCCTGTCCCCTTATCTCGATTACACCCATGTGCTTTAAAGGTAGTCCCTTGACATTGCTGGGGTGTGTTCCATCCTGCCAGAACCTTGCGAGCACTTCATCCTTATCCGCCCCCTCTGCGGCCTCCAGTACGATCATTGCACTTTTGTAGTTGCCCAACTGGTGCAGCCTCATTACCAGGTTCGTATTTGATGGCAGGTTGCCCGTAGACCATAGCTGAAAAGTCGCATTTGTAACCCCCGTTTCCGTAGGCATAAACGACATCGGGCTATAGCTCTTTGGGGTCGGCTCGTCGGTATCTGGGATTGGCGGCGGTGGTGTGTTTATGGTATCTTCGCCGATATAGCCTATTTCTTCCATTTTTCCTAAAATTAACAAGCCCAGGGAACGGATGCCCGCAAATAAGTGGCTGCGCCTGCTATCCGTCCCTTGTAACCTGTTTGGTTATACTTTAATTTCGTCTATGTGGTGAACCTCGCCAGTCGTTGCCAAAATCGCATCGACCTTGCGGGCTTTTTTGTTGTAGCTGTTACTAGGCAATTGCATGAGCATTTTTGCTACTGCGGCCACCGTTGTACCCATATTGAGTGCCTGGAATATCCTGCCCAGATATTTGTTCCTGGGATTGTATTGGTAGGTTGTTGATACCAGGGCATCGTACAAGTCCTGCGGGATGCTCTTAGCTGGGATCAAGGAATTAAGGATGTTGGTTTTGTCCATTACATCTTCCATCAAAAGAGCATCGGCCTCGGCACGTGTGATCGTTGCACCTGGTCTGTCCCATTTGCGGTTTTTCGCTTTTGAAGTATCGCAATAGTGCCCCCAGCCTATGGTATAATGTTTTTCGCCAGATAGTCTGTAACTGGTAAGTCGTAATTTCTCACGGTTTTTGATAACCTGTAATGCTTTTTCAGATGGCTTCATTTTCTTCTAAAAAATAAAAAGTAAATCACCCCCAATACTACAACTGCTGCGAGCATTGGGGACAAAGCTTTACGGCGGTAACCACTCCAACATTGCTATTTGGTATCTTTGAAGTAGCCCACTTTCTAAACTCTCCCTTGGTTATCTTTCCGTCCTTGTTAAGATCAATTGATTTATTCGCCGTATATGCAGATGGTGCAATCGTAGCGTTATCGTCTTTTTTGACCCATGTGGGATAAAACACGAGGCAGTAGGTATCGAACCAATCCCTGGGCTTGCCAAAAGTTGCAATCTGTCCCTTAAAATATCTTTCTACATAGGGGATTTGCTGTAAATTGGTCATTGCCCTGATTGCCGCCGTAGTTGTTCCCAAACCCTTGGCCGTGGCCTCCATAAACTGGATAAGGCCGCTTGCGCTACTGTTCGGATTTTTGATCGATGGCTGGAAACCACTTTCAATATAGATCACATCGCAAGCCCATTCAACGGGAAAACCTAAACGTTTGGCCATTGCATCAAGAGCGGTGAAAAAAGCGTCAGCGTTACCGCTATACCTGTTTACCAGATCAATATATCGTTGCTTAATATTCATTACAGTTTGCTTAAAATCAGCTTATATAAAAGTATTACCACCATTGCGGCAATAATAGCCGTAACGGCCAAATCCGTCATGTTTTCACGGTTCAACCTCACGTCAACCGTAACGGTCGGAAGCTGGCCTTTTTTAAAAAGGTTGTCTAACATTTTGTGTTATTTTCTAAGTCCCAATTCGTCCATCCTTGAGGTCAATTCAATCAATCTGCCGCTTTCGTCCGTGAACATATCTAATGCTTGGTGCAGGTTATTACCCCTAACAGCTTTCCAATAGTTTGTAACTGCCCTTAGGTTATCATTTGACAGTTTGTTCAGTTCGTCGGCATTGTGTAGGGCTTCCTCTGTAGGCTGGCCGTAGTTGCTCTTTCTTTCGATCCTGCTTAACGCTAAAATCTGCGCTATACGGTCGATCCAGGTAGCATAATTTTTAACTTCGGCATCTGTTAGCGTTGCAAGCCCACGTTCGTAGGCAATGGCAATCTTTTGGGCTACCGTAGTTTTTTTATTACCAGGCGGCACAGTTGTTTTCGGTGTTGCTGCAGCTGCCTTTTTACTTCCGAAAAGGAAATAAACCATTGCAGCGGCAACACCCAAAAAGATGAGGCCGAATGCAATAGCTTTGTTGTTTGTTTGGCTCATAAAGCGTTCAGCGTCTAGCCTTCTACCTTTTTAACTAACTTGTACTTTTTCCAAAGGAAATAACCTACAACCGCTACGGCTGCCGCTATTAAAAGGTATTTAGTGTTATTTGACATTTTATTCTTGTTTGTTGGTTTTACTATTTACTTTTTGCTTTTACGATACGGCCACCCTTGGCATATTTGTAGCCTTTTTTTAAGCGTCCCTTACCTTTGGTTGCAGTGGCCTTGCTCACTGATTTGCGTTTTTTCGTTGCCATTACTTTAATTTTAGTTTGTCTGATTTATGGTTTAAACCGCACCAAGCGATCTTAATTTCTGGATCAACGTAGGGGCTACCGAACCGATAACAACATTGCTTTCGTCATTGATCCATTTGGTTAATGTTCCCTTACCTTTGCTGCCGTATTTGGCGTTGAAAGCATTATATACCGCTATCATTTCCTCGCCCGTACAGGCATTCAAAAGAATAAAGACTTTTTCCTTAGTGTTTGCCCAGGTAAAAATTCCGTCCATTACGTCGAATAGCTGCATCGCTAGGCCATTGGCATCAAAGCCCACCCTGATCTGTTTACCGCCATTTGGGTATTTTACCTGGATATTGCTGGTGTCCGCACCTGCATTCTTTCCCTTTTTCCAGATGATGTAAACCACAATGGCTAAAATCGCCAAGGGCACGATGTATTTTTGAAGTCCCAAAAGCTGGCTTTTGATTACATTGGTCATGCTATTTCTTGTTTTTAAGGTAAACCGCAAGCCCAAGGACAGCCAGTATAATTGCGGCGTAGATGATCAGATTGTTTTTTTGCTCTGGCTTTTCTGGCGGTGTTGGAGCATCAAGATTACGTTCTGAAGCATCGGCAGTTCTGCCCATGCTCGAGCCAGTTTCATCGTTATAAAGTCCGTCGCCAAAATCGGTGTCGTTATAAGAGCCGCCGCCCTGGTTCAATCCTGCCAACGGATCATACGGCACATTTGTAACGCCGTTGCTTTCGTCAGCTGTTGCCTGCTGGCCTCCAATCAATAGCGGAAGTGCTTTATTAACTGTCCACTTTGCGGCATTACCGATACCTTTTCCTGTGGCCTTTACACCTTTGGCAACTGTTTTACCAGTCCATTTGGCGGCATTAACTACACCTTTACCGACTGCTTTTGCAGCTTTGCCGATACCTTTACCGATTTTCTTGAAGAAAGAACCCAATCCGTTGCTTATTTCTGGATGGGCACCGATGTAATAGTCATATTCGTTAAAGCCGTCAAAACCTTCGGTACGTTGAACTCTGTAGATATGCGCACCTGGAGGAATTATCACCCCTGGTTCGATCTCGCTTAGAAATGACAGATCACCGTTGCTTTGGCCTACATACTCGTAAACCTCTCCGCCACTTTCTATTTCGGTTCCAACAAATGAGGATAAACTCTGTATTGTTGAATTTGAGCTTGAGCCTAACACATTGGTGTTTTTGCGATATAAATGATCTGTCAACCCATCTATAGCCCTGTTCTGCGCTGCCGTTTTAGGTTTTCTCCTAAACAGATTGGATGCAGCTTTTACTCCAAAGCCTCCAACGATCCCGAGCGGCGTAAATTTCTTAAATGCCTTGCCAATCCCCTTGAAAAGCTTGCCAAAGATTGCGGAGCTTTCGGGATCATCACCAACAAAATATTCGTATTCGGCCATCTTGCCATCAAATTGCACACCAGTTGCGCGGCGGTATAGGTGATCGCCTGCTTTCGTTACAACTCCCTTATATTTTTCGTCTAAAAACGAAAGGTCGCCGTCGAACCGCCCCAAATATTCGTATTCGTTGCCGTTGTCGTCCAAAAACACTTCTGGTGTTGATTCTACGAATGGTTTTTGTTTACTGCTTGGCAGTTTGGCAATTGAAGCCGACGGTTTTTTAGGTTTTTTAGGTTTTCCGTTAAAATTGCTCTTATGCACTTCAATGGCATCTTCGATGTAGAACGGATCGGTTTCCGATCTTAAAAAATCGTCTTCGTCATCGTCCATCAGAATGCCATTCGTGTAGGAGTTTGGAGACCCTACCACCGAACCCGTATTCGTGGGGATGTTCGGCAACATCATCGGTGTTTCCGCTGGACCATTTGCGATGGCCTCGGAGACAGATACCGACTGCCTTGTATTATCGTCTACAGAAAAATCTGCTAATCTCATGTTTGGTAAATTTTAGTGTTTCCATAATGGCTGAAATCGTAGGCTTTTGCCCTTTGCAGCTGTGCGTACATCCGCCAGGCATGCTCTATGTTATCGCCATTTAGAACACGTGTCAACGCCTTTACACTTGCGTTCAGCGAGTAGCCCATATCCGCATATTTCTTGAATGCGTAGGCATCTGCCTCTATCTCGTTGGTAGTCTGTAGCTCAACGTGCGCCTGCTCGTGGAGCATTACAAACAACCTGTGTTCCTTTGGCATAGCCCGCATGTGCTTTAGGCTTAGGATCATTTCACCAGTACGTCGGTTAACCCTTGCAGGTGTAGCCCCCAAGTCGGGAACTTTTATAATTTTGGTGATACCTTTTGCCCAGGACATTATTTTTTACGGAAGAATAGGTAAGCGATAACTATTAATAGGATGATGCTTAAGGCGATAAACAGTTTCCTGTCCATTCCAAGCACCCTTTCTGTAGCACCTGTCGGTTCATCTGGCCGCAATCCAACCCCAACGTTTCCGTTACTTACGATCGGTTTACCCTTGATCACGTTTACAACATTGGTAACTGTCTGTACCCCGTTTGCCACCATCTGCAAAATATCCGCAAAGGTCTTTTTCGGTTTTTCTGTTCCAGTTGCATTGCTGAAAGGTAACGGCCTGCTACCGTGTACGATCAAAAGGTTTTTAAGGTTGGTGGATGTTGGTGCAGCTTCATAACCATAAAGGCGGAATAGTTGCGCCACGGCCTGTGGCTCCTGCGCAACTATCCTATTTAATGCACTATCCATTTTTTATGGATTATGCCTAACCTATAAACTTTGATACCGCTGCCGCTCCACCTACAGCCTCGATGTTTACTTTGGCTTTTTCGGCCTTACTGCGTAATGCCTTTGCAATGTTCAATGAAACGCCGATCATTAATGTGATGGTTACGGAGGTACTGCCCAACACCGTGTACACGATTTTTGACTGGTGATCCATAAAGAAACTTTCTGGAATGGTCAAGATTGAGGTATTGAAATTACCCTCACTCGCCCACGTTCCTGGGGTGATTACCTTGCTTGAGTGCTGAGAAAATGGACTTTCCTTTACCAATGTAACAGCCTGATCCATTTGGGTAACATTTGTAGTGGCAAGCTTGAAACCGCTGACTACAGACGGATTTAAGCGAATGAACGCCTGGAACATTTTGATATTACCAGGTGAACCCGAAATAGCCGAAAGACCAGGGTTCCCGCCGACATCATTGAATGCACCGTCTGCAACTAGACCAACAGCGTCTGCAATAAGACCAGGACAAAGCAACAAAGTACGGGGAGAGGCATTTGCGTTACTAACGGTAAAGACGTACGGCTTCGCAGTTCTATGCGCAGAAGCCAAAGACCTTGCGTCGCCCTGAAAATCCAAAAAGTCGTCACCCTTACCAACATATGGCATGTAGCCACCGTTAAAGTTGCTCAGGTTTGCCGCTTCTTGCTCTAGGTCTTCGGCTGAAAGGTATTGGTTAGCTACGTGCCTTGGATCGGCGTGACGGATCACTGATTTACCGCCTAAAAAATTTCTATTTTTCACTATGTTAAATTTTTGGGTTTGTAATTAGTTTGTTTGGAAATAATGCGGTTAAGCGTAGCCGATGCCGTCGAAGCCTACAAAGGTTGAAGTGGTGCCGTCGGCGTTAGTTTTGCTCTTAGTGAACCATCTTTTTAGAAAGAAGGCAGCGACCAGGATAAGAACCCCGGTAACGAATACTTTTTTGTCGATGAGATTTCCCATTGATTTTGTTTGAAGTTTGTTTGAGTTTTTTCTGAATTGAACCCTAAACTACCTCAATCGGATAGTGGTACTTTTAGTATCTAAAAGCATCTTTAATTAACTGATAACAAATGTTTTCATCTAAAAACAAGTGCAAGAAAAAAGCCCTACCAATTTGGCAGGGCTTTGAAGTTTCTAAGTGACATTTTGTTTTCTTAGACCTAAATTTTTCTTAAAATATTTATATCGTACCATCCAGAGGCATTGTTCATTTTCAACCCAGCTCTATTGCCACTAAGTCCCGTTACTTCTCCATAGGTTCTTTTTGAAAGGCCGTTTATAAAAAAGCACCTATCGCCAACCTTTACATTTTTTCTCCAAACTTTGTTTCTATGCCATTTGTAAATAGATACTGGAACAATTACTGGAGAAGCAATTATGTAATATACCAGGTCAAAAATGATGCCCAGCAAAGCAAAAATTAGTTTAATTAATTTCATATAAATATTTTTAAGGGGTTCCCAAGTGATCCACTATTTTTTGCACCTGTGCAGGCGTATAACATTTGCCCAGGTATTCGCCCAAATCGTTTACATTACGTAACCACTTTTTAAATGTCGTAAGGCTCACCCTGTACTTTGACGCCATTTGCGTTTTGGTGTATGCTTTAACTGTAAACGTGGTTTCTTCCATTAGATCAGCGTTTCGATAGTTTCGTTGTATCGTTGGTCTTTGTGCTTTTGAATCCTGTTAAAAGCGGTTAAAATCTTCTCGTAGTTGGGTATGAGGTTTTTGTTCCTGGCACTTTCGAATACTTCGGCTGTTTTAAAAAGGGTAATAAAGTTCACCATCTCCCAGAATTGCGGCGGTACACGCTTCAACGAATGGAAAGTAAAGATCAGATCAAGCCCGTACATCCTATGGTCTACCAAAAAAGCCTTAATACTTGGGTCAACATTTCCAGAAATGTACTTTGTGCAATCTTCAAAGATTATCAGTCCATTTCGAAAGTTGTCAGCGATAACTTTTAACGTTTCCTTGGCAGGAGTACCAATTAACCGCACAACACCCGTTCGAACCAATTTTATTTGGTTGACCTCGATTTTTGTGTGTGCGTTGTAGGCTGGTGAGCCGTTAACATCGATAATAAGCACCTTTTCACTACTAGGGTATTTAATCGCAATCTCGTTAAGCTTTGTCGATTTTCCGACAAACTTTCGCCCGACCATTAGCGAGGAAAAATGCTGATCACGATCCATTATTGCGGGAACCTGGTTACATACAACCTGTTTTCTTTTATTACCATCGCCTTATGGCCAAAACTGATCCAACGGGCTTTAGTGTCGTTCAGTTCCTTTTGATCTTCAAACACGCCCTGTAAACAGTATTGCTTCCCAAATCTGTTAAGTGTTGACGGTATTGGATTTTGCTGGTTTTGTTGTTCTTGTTTTGCCATTTGATTTTTTTTTGATTTCACCTAAAACCTGTTTGTGTCTTTCTGCGGCAGCATTGTTACCAATAATATCGGCGATAGTCCTTTCCGTGTACAACTGATCCAGACGAAAGGCAAAAAGGATGGCGGCGGCACCAAGGCCGATAGCCGCACCCACTAAAAGTGATTTCCTGTCTAACATTATAGATTAAAGAATTTATGTATTAATGAAATGATGTAGTGTACTTCCTCTAAAAACCAGTTTCTAATACCGTAAACACGATGTATGAACCAAAGCTCATCTATCAAAATAAGCAATAGAATTACGAAGGCAACAAGGTATAAAATGTACGTTATCAGCATTAGCGGCGTTTCAGCTTTGCGTTATGTTTACAGCGCAATTTGTTGGTTTTACGTTTTGGATGCCCAAATTTGGGAACCCATTTTGTATTGCTAACCTTATCAAAATCCAACTCTGAAAAATCGACAGGAGCTATGTTTTCGGTAATTCTAGGTTCTGGTAAATTTATTCTGGATGGCCAAACCGCAACGTCGTTAGTAGAGGTATCCTTATTTAAAATTATTACTGGTCTTCCAGTAAACGCACCAATTAATCCAGCTAAACAGGCACCTGCACCGATAATTAAAATACTTGGGTTAAATCTCATTTTAATCGTTTAGGAATAAAGCAACACGGGTTCCCGCAACTTCACCGAATGCCATCAATAACCCTGTAAACGGTGAAACCTGTATCTGCATCGTAGCTGCATAACGTTCGGTAGCAGCCGCTAATCTTTCTTTTTCTGCTTCTGTGAACGGCAGCTTTGATGCAAATTCCAGGTGTTTGTTCCATTTAGATAAAACCTTGTATTCGGGGCTATTTGCGGGATATACGGTTCCGCCCGTAGTGTCCAGGTTATCTAAAATTTCATTTTCTTTTTTCGTAAATAGGGAATTTCTACGCCACATCGGTATCAAAGAGGATTGCAGTCCATCGATAAGCCCAACAAGATTGGCGGCAAAATGGCCGTGCGGCATGGCTTTTGGTCGTTCCGTATTTGGTTCCTCTTCCAGTACTTCAACTACGTTTTCGGCTGTGGGTGGCTCGTTTACTATTGGCTCATCGATAACCGCCTGCTCTACTTCTACATCGATAACGGCAGCACTAGCAGGTACCGATACCTTACGGCTTAAAATATCTGATAAATCCATGTTTACGGGGTTTCGGTGTACTTTTCGATGATTGGATGTATATCGGCTATCTGTTTACCGATTTCGGGATTGTTCATGAGCTTTGGCAACAATAGCATTAAACTGGTTACGCTGGATTTACCGCTGATCAGACCCTCGAATATCTGAAAAAGGGAAACGAGCTGGCCGATCTCCGTTTTCATGGTAATATTCTGATCCATCAATTCTTCTAACTGGTCTTTATCTACGGTAACCACATTGGGAAGCAATTCAAAATTAATTGGCGGCTGTTCATTATCACCAGCTGGCACAGTTGTTTCCGTCGTTGCTCCAGAATTTTGATCATCCACAGTCGTTTTCGTATTTGTCGGATCTAAAACAGATTTATTTGCGTTTTCGGTATTTCCCATTACTTTTAATACTTTTTTTGGATTTTGCTTTACCTTTTGGTTTAGCGGTTTTGTTTGTTCTTCGCCCATCTGATTTAAGGTTTTGCTTAATTGCTCTACAATCTGCACATCCCTGGCATTTCACACCATTTGGAAAAACCCCGTAACCACTGCAAAGCCATTGATTAAACATTATTTTAATTTAAAAGATGATAAAAGGTCGTTTTCGTGGTATTTAATCGATAACAGCATTAAACGAACGATATCAGTACACCCGTTTGCTTTCATCACCTGTTGGATCAGGTCATGCTCCGATTGTGTAGCGCGTCCACCAAACTGCATTTTCTTTGGTTCTTCAACTTTTAAATGCTGGTTACGTGGTTGTTTGGCCGTTTGAGGTGCAGGCAATCCAATGCCTTGCACCTGAACGGCCCCGCTCTCTGGTTTTGGGTTATGCTGTGGTACCGCATCGCCATCTTCGGCAATGTTGTTTTCGGGGTTATTCATGAAAAAACAGTTTGTTTGTTGGTGCTGGTTTGGGATCAGCATTACAAAGGTGGCTTGTTGTTAACGGAGTTACAGCCTGTTTTGCGGTAAGATGATTCCGTAAGATGTTACGGTAAAATGAATGTGGTTGAATTTTTCCGCTTTTTGATGTTCCGCTATTCCATTTACTGAAAATCAGATAGTTATAAAAATATAGCTGTTCCGTAGCTGTTCCGTAAAACGGTCAACTATAAAAAAAGCTGTTCCGTAGCTTATTGGTTACGGAACAGGTACGGAACAGCAAAGGAATAGGTTTGGAACATCTGTTAATTTTATAACCTATTGATTTTCTTTAATTTATTCTATTTAAGGAATAGAGGAATAGATATATAGTAGTAAAAGCTAAAATTTTTAGCTTTTAAGGCTGTAAAAACTATATTTTAGTAGTAAAGGAGAGAAAATGGAAAATCGGGGCAAAGAGTGGGAAATGGAGCTTAGAGTTGTAAAATTTAAAGCAGCGTTTGGAGAAATTACCAAAGAGGGGGCATTGTACGAGACAAGGCACGGAAGTTGGCTAGCCTACCTAGAAAATGAACAAATTGCAGACCTGCACTTTTATGGTGAAGCTGGTTGGCAGGTGTTTTTTAAAAGCCAGGAATTTGACATGGCGGATGGTGATGAACTACTTTGGCTGATTGGAGTGCCTATAATGAAAAGATTACCAGCAAATAACTTATAACTCAATGTCAGGAAGAGAGAATAATCATAAATCAACTAATGATGTTCGAAGCTCCTATTTACCTCTGTCAGTTGAAAAGCATAACCAATACCCACATTAGCGGAACGTTCAAGTTCTGATATATATGCTAGTGTATGGCTTGAATTGACTTTATAATAATTATACCAGTTTCTAGTATTAAAATCAATATTCTTTCTAGCTAGGTTTGTATCAGCAGTTACAATAGCATCATTATGTATTTTTTTTAATTCACCAATAGCATTTGTTAGCCCATGAGCTTTTCTAGTAACAAGCCCTATTACTTCACCTGTATCAGTTCTTATCACTGGGCCACCAGAATTACCTTGATTTACATTACAATCTAATTGCAAATAAGCAACACCATTTTTGATGAATTTAGAAGAAATTATACCCTTTGATACACTAGGATTATCAGAAGAAAATGGGAAACCTATAATTGCAATATCTAAGCCGATAGGAAAATCTATATCTTTTGAAAGATTCAATCCGTTGACCCCTAGCTTCTTCAATCCATCAATGTGGTAAATAGCAAAATCCCAACTGTTTTCTGGCATACAATCAACCAAATTCTTCACAAAACTATCTCTTTTGAAAACTCCACCTATACCAGGTGATCCATCAGGATTCATAGTTATTAATTGTATAATTTGAGAATTTATTGAATTAATAACATGATAATTCGTAATTAATCTATCACCTACAAAAAAACCAGTTCCGGACGATAACATAATACGATCATCATTTGCAAGTGCAATTTTTACAATAGAAGCACAACTGTTTTCCCAAATTTCATTTATAGTCATATGGCAAGCTTAAAAAAAGCAATTATACTAAAAGCCAAATACAATAAATAAAAATTGCTTTTTATTTATTTGCAATAAACCTTTAAATGCGTAGGTATAGATTTATAAAATATTCTGTGGATAATTTTTGTGGTTATCCACGAACTTAACTCTTATATTTGTAATGAAATGAAAAAAGCACCCTGCAAGGTGCTTTCATTGTAATCTCGGAAATATAGGTTAAACAACAGAAGTGCACTTTTGTTGGTCCCCCGAAAAAAGGCCGCAAACCCCGCAAGGTTTTCGGAACACACCCCTAAGTTTGGCCACTTAGGGGATTTCTTTTTTATATAGCAAAGGTAGAAATTTTACTATCATTTATTATTACGGAAATCCAGAATTTTTTCAACAATTCCGTTTTTTCCGTTTTTTCCGTTTTTTTCGATTATTCCGTTTTTCTTTGTATTTCCTGTTTCCTTTGTATCTCTTGGACGTTTCCGATCCTTTTTGCGGCTCTGGCGGTCTTCGTATTTGTTTAAAGGATTAACCCAAAAAAAAGCCCTGCTTACTTGGCAGGGCTTAATAATTTTTTTAAGAGTGTTTGGCAGCATTTTGACACCAACTTGTGTTACAATGTCATGTTTTTGTAATTTGGCATCGGTGTTGTTTACGTTGAACTGCTGGTTTTTAATGGGTTAAAATTGTCAGCAACCTAACTATACTATTTGTTATTCGACCAACAAATATATAAAGTTTGATTAAATTAAAGAGCCCGAGGTATTGCCCTTTGCGATGAAAATATAAATTTAACATAATGCCGAAAAAATTTAAAACGGGTGATGTGGTTAAGTTAGCGTCTGGTGGGGTAGCTATGACGGTAGACGGGTATGAATTTACACAACCTTGGGATGCTCCTGCTTACATTAAAGATGATGAAACTAGGGTAAAGCTTAGCTGGTATCATAACGGTAAATTTGAACACACTGTATTTCATGAAGATACTTTGGTAACTTACGATCCTAAACAAGAGTCTTAGAATCAGAAAAGCCCGGTTAATTCCGGGCTTTCTATTTTAAAACAGTGCCATCTGCATACCAATCCATTTCACTAACCTACTTTTGTGTATCCCTATCCTAATGGTGTAAACATCAGGTTTAATACCATCGGGACAATGTTCTCTGCATTCTCTAAATTCTGTAATGTATCGATAGTTATCTTCGGCGATAACTACAAACTTCTTATAGGTAATTTCCCAGCCGCTTTGCATTAAATATTTTCCCCCCGTTATAGCAAATAATGCGGTTCTTGGATTTTCAAAAAGAAAATAAGGTTCCATAGCTACATTATCTCGTTTTCAATACTGTTTTCGCCTGATCTACGGAACATCATTTCAATAATATCATCGCTCCGTTTTTCGTCTCGTTCCTTGTTAAATTCAGCAAAGCCAGACGTGTGTTTGGTATATAATTTAACCCAGTTGGTAAAAGTAGCCTGTTTAAATTTCGGGTTATCGAAATCGGGATACCGTTTAATGAATGCGTTGAACATTTCTTTTTTGTTGTACCATCTTCCAAACTCGATTTTTAAATCTTCCATAAAATCCAAGAAAAATTCAGAGCTACTTTCTCTAAGTTTACGAGCATTTAGATTAATGTGTTCAGGTTCCATCAGTTTACAATCGTTAACGAAGTATTCACTAAGGCAGCTGATCATATAGTTATCGAATCTAGCCCATTCCTCGGCATCCCAATCCCTAAAAAACCAATGTTTAAACTCCATTTTAGGCGTTCGGCTTTTACTGAAATAGTCCGAGAACTCAAATTCCAGAAATCTCGCCTTACTACTATCACCCTCTATTCTTATGGTTTTATTAGTAGTAAGGATAAGTTTAAGCTTCACACGGTAAGGAGACATATTTTTACGTTCTACCTTTATCCCTTCGGTAACATCATTGTAAAGACAGTCCACATCAAAGTTTCTACGCAAATCGTTAATTACTACAATTTTGGTTTCGTGGCTTACTTCCTGGTATTTGTGTTTTTCCTTTGGATCGAAATCCTTTCCAGAAATATCAATAAAGGTTCTACCTGCTGCGTTCTCGGGGTCACGGCTCAACATATACCCAAGTATCTTACAAAAAAGGGATTTTCCCGTACGGCCGTTAGCTTCATTGCCCTCGCTTATCTTGCTATCGGTCAAGGTAAGCGCCACCAGTTCGCAATCGGTAAAAGAGTGCAGATAGTAGCCCATGATGATCTTGATTGCCTTTATCCGTTCGTTAATATCGGTTGCATCACTTTTGCAAACCCTGTCTATAAATTGGCTTACATAGCAGCCCTTATAGTCGATAAAAGAAAAATTGCGGGGCAATACCTCACTTTCCCAAATGAATTTATCCAGCTTCGCATAATCGTTAAAAATCACACCTTTTTTATCGATCCTTACAAATCCGTTTTTGTAATACAAAAATTTCTCGGTTAGGGTGTCCCTGTTAAACTCTATCTTTTCGGAAGAAAACATATTCAACCTAAATAATTTATCCTCTTTAAAGTATGAGCCTGGGCTATCCAAGAATTTCTCTTTTAGCTTATCGATGGATAGGGTATTATCATCATCAAGCCAAAATTCCTTTTCGTTAAGAAATTCAAAAAAAGCGTCAATAACCTGGTTAATGTTACTTCGCTTTATTACCCTGTTGTTCTCGATCTTAACAAATATCGGCATGTCGTCAATATCAATACGACGATAACCAAGTAGGTAGAACACCTTTAAAAGCTTAAGCTTGTTGATCTTAATATTTTCCACGTACCTTTTGCCGCTTTCCTGATGTTCCCTATATTTGGTGTGCCAAAAAACGACATCGTGCGCCGTTTCGTTCTCTACAATCTCGGTTTCGGGTTCTAGAAGCTCAATATCTTCGTTTTCGTCTATGCTAGGGGTATTAGGTTTAATGCTCATTTGGAAGTTTGTTTTTTAGGAAATTGGAAACGGCCTCGTTAACTTTATCGAAATCGCCGCTAATGGTCAATTCCTCAACTGTTTTATACTTGTTCAGTTCACTTTGGCAGTAATGTAGGTGTTGTTTCAGAAACTGGTTTTCGCTTTGCAGGAATACATTTTGCTTGTACATCTGTTCCAGACCTATTAGGGAATGCCAGGCATATTTCATGGAAGCTATTACGCTTTCGTAAAACTCGATCGCTTTTTCGTTCCGCTTTGAATTTTGCCTGGCCGCATCCAATGTATTCTGTAGCTCCGCTATCTTCTTGATCAGTATATCGGCAGCATCGCTCTTGTATGCAAAACTGATCAGATTTTTATGAATGTCCTGGCTCATGACCTATTTAATAGTTCGGTAGGGGTACAACTAAAAAAAGCAGCCAATGAATAGAGATCATCAACTGTTATACTGTAGGTATCGCTTTCCTTTACATTCAGCCATCTATCGACCGTTTTTTCGGTTTTGTTGAGGTGCGCGCACAACAGATATTTGTTTTGGTTGAATGTGCCATCTAGTTTTTGTAACCTTTTTTTGATATTGTACTTCAACTGTACAATTTGGCTTTCTATTTGCATAGCGTTGATTAGTTTGTTTGGAAAAAATAAAGCGGCCATTCTTGCATCGGCCATGATGCGGCCGCTTTTTTATTAACTCAATATTTTGATCGCCCCAGCGATTACGACCATCCACAGAAAAGCGGATGTCGGATAATCATCCTGGTACCTGAATAGCAGTAGGTTTAGTATTTCTGTTTTCATCTATTTGATTGTTGTGGTTAATGTCCTTAATTACCCTTTCCAATACCATATAGGTAAAGGTTTGATCTTCGATGTTTTCAATATCGGGGTACAGATCACGGAATATCTCTATCGCTTTGGAAGCTGGGAAACCAGTATCCAAAAAGCTCATTGCCTGGGTGATCTGCGAAAGCTTCAAGTCCTTAATAAAAACGATCGTAGCCTCTCCGAGGTTCTTGCCTTTAAGCATGATTTCGTATACCTCAGCTAATTGGTACTTATCATCATTTTTGGGGCGGATGGTGGTAAAGCAATTGCAATACAGCTTTGCGTTCCAGTTTAGGTTAAATGAGATCGTTTTCATTGTTCTACGTCTTTAAAATCTTATCTGCTTGTTCATCCGTATAGAAGAACATTTCGCTAAATTGTACATCGACAGATACAGGCATTGTACTCATAATGCAGAGCGTACAGGTTATACCCTCCTCGTGCATATAGACAATACAATGATAACGCCGATTTCGATCTTGAATACAGTTACTTTCGGTGCATAGCGAAAACAAGTCGAAACTATATTCACTAGCCTCGGCAATGGAAAACCACTTACCAGCGAGGAATTTTTCTTTATTTGTCATGGCTTTATTACTCTAATTAAGATATAAGGCTTACTGTCGTAGGTTTCTAAAGTTATTTGCGCATTCGGATATTCATTTATAATTGAAATATCATTTCTGCCGCTCCATGTAGTTTTTCCGTATGGTGTTGTAGTTACTATACAAGTCCAAACTATGTTGATTGCTTTTCCCATAGTTAATTATTTCTATTAGTGATCAAACTCTCTGCAGTAGCTCCATATTTATCTATGATCGATGAAATGATTACATTTCTTTCATCCAGGGGCATAGCTTCCAAACGCTTTAGGTGGCGGGAAACCTTGCGTTTTATGCGCTGTCGCTCCTTATAATCTGATCCTGTGTAACTATAATCCTGTAGGATTTCTGGTTCGGGGTAGTTCATATAAATGCGCTCCGTTCTCTGCCCGTTTCTGGTCATGCAGGCAAAATCGAAAGTTCGCCAGCCTTTTAGCATTGTATCGTACAATTCGCAGGAATAGTGCGATATCATACAGTTACTTTTGATGTTGACAGCTCGCTGTAAAAAATCTACGTGCTGTTCGTGCGACCACTCATATTTATAGATGTTCCGTTTTGATTTTCGGGTATCGAAGTGGTAGGGAGGATCGAAGTAGAAGAAAGCATTTGGAACACCATCGAACCTATTCAAAACAACTTTATAATCTTCTTGGAAGAACATTACGTGACTGTATGAATGTTGGCTCATTGTTTTAAAATGAGCATCCATAACAGATCCGTCAACATCATTTATAACTGTGGTGCCAGGTAGATTTAAATTGTAAACAATGCCACCGTTACCAACCATGGGCTCTAAATAAATTTCACATTTGGGAATGTTATTAATAATGTTCTGATAAACGCCTGCGCCAGATTTACCGCCGTTGTAAGTTTTAAATGGCTTTTTCATGTTGAATCCAATTATCTACGATTAAATCTTTAATTGCATGAGAAAACCGATCTATGGCTGGCTTTGTCTCATCATAAAACTCTTTTGCTGTAATTTCCGTCTCTATGCTACTCTTGTGAAAATCAATGCCACTCGTAACGGTTACCATTGAGATCAATGGCGTTATCGCTATATAGTTGCCATTTTCTAAAACTTCGTAAAACGTATGCAAGCGTTTATAATACTTTTTCATCATTGAAATAATTAATGTTGTAATTGTATATTTTTTCGATTTCATCGACTACATTTCTGTAATCCGATCTTAGCAGATTGGCGGCTGTTTCGTCAATCGTTAAAGGAATAGACGCTTCTAGCTCCTTTTTGCGGTTCACTAGCTCCAAATACCTATTTTTGGTAGTCTCGTAATCTGTGTGCGCTGTCATAAAGGGAAATTTGCAGGGATCGGCAAAAAATCTGTGATAAGTTCAATCGCTTTGTTAACTGTTACCAGCTTGTTGTCCGCTATTTGTGCCTGACAAGTGTAGAACTGGTATTGTTGATCAAGTTCCGCTTTCTTCGCCTTGGCTATAAAATCATTTCTGCGTTTACGGAGTTGATCCTGGTGCTGCATTATTTTAATTAATGCAACTTCCGCCTCTGTGGCGTTGGTCACATAAAGAATTTGTTTGGAGGCCATGTTGTTTGTTGTTTGAGGAAAGTGGTTAATTTTTAAGCCCGAATTTTTCGGCTAGACTTGTGGTTTCAAGTGTCGGAGCTGTGGTCAAATCCTCAATGGCCACGCCTAACCATGTAGAAAATGCGGCTGCTTCATCTAGCGTTAGTCCAACTTTATTGTCTAGTATTTTATTGAACCTGTGTATTGTCATGTCTAGCGTTTGCAACACATCATCTGTAGGCACTATGCTTTTGTACCCACGGGTTTCAAGTATTAATTTAATAGTGTTCTGATGCGCTCCACTTTGAATTGCTTTTAAAGGCACTTTTTTAGGCTGCTTTTCCTTAGTGCGCTTGGCACTTCTTAAATTGTTTTCTTTGTTATGTAACATTTTTATATAGTATTTTTTGGGTGCTGCTTTTTGACTTTTAAGGTCTTCGTTTTGTATTGAGATAACTATAAGTAATACTTTATTATTTTAAACAATATCATTAAAACAAATATCAATCATTTTAAATGATAAAAACAATATTTTAAATGATAAAATACTATTTATAATGATAACTAATTCAAAACCAATGCAATAATTTTACATAATGATTACTACTGCATCATTAATTAGGTCAATACGGGTTAGTAAGGGCTTAAGTCAAGAATATATTGCAAATGAATTGGGAATTAAGCAGGCAGCTTACAGCAATATTGAAAGCGGAAAGGCTGATATCACGCTAAACAGACTTCATGATGTTGCACAACTTTTAGAAGTGAGTGTGTTTGATTTAATTATTGAAAATAATAATAAACAGGAAAATCAATTAGGAGAACCAAAGCCAAATTATGGAAATGGTAAGAATAATGGCTATGAAGTTAGCATTACAATTAAATTGAATGATCCTGGAAAGGAAAAAGAGGTTTTAAAATTAATAGGTCTTAAATAGATTAAGTATGGAACAAAAAATTGAAGCGTTAGAAAAAACATTAAACCTTCTAGCTGCCAGTATTCAGGATTTAGGAAATTCTTTAGATAGGCATTCTACTGCTTTGGAGGATCACACCGCAAAACTGAATGCTTTTTTAGCTTTTGATAGCGACGGTAATTCTTACAGTGATTTTTCAGAATTATCTAATCAAATAGAAGAATTGAAAGGAGCAATTGAAGGCTTAGAGTTAAATTTAAGCCAATAAGTCTGCGTCAGTAGATTAAAAAAACATGAAAATTACCCTTAATTTAACCGCAATAGCGATAGTGTGGGGCGTTATAGATGGTTTGGGGTTATTCCCCATCAGCCACCCCGAGTTTTAAAAGCAGTTCTGAAAAGAGCTGCTTTTTTTGTTTAAGATGGTTTTAAATCTTTCAGATAGCTAATTCATTTTCGAGTTTTAATGGGATCATAAGCAAGATACTTGCATTACAGATGTTTAACATGTTTTAACAGTTAACGGTACTAACTCAGGAAAAAGCTTGTTTATCTTTGTTTTGAAACAGATTTAATCTCCCGCTTTCTTATGACCACACTCCCTGGCTATTTTTCCAGAATATTATTTTTATTACTTCCTACCTTTTCTTTCTTCGCAAATGCTCAGGATATTACGATTAAAGGGAATATTAGAGATGCCGCAACCAAATCGCCTATTTCTTATACATCAATTGGCATAATAAATAAAGCGTATGGCACCGTGGCCGATTCCTTGGGCAATTTTAGTTTTGTAATCCCTAAAACTTCTATTAATGATCTAGATACGATTGTATTTACAAGGGTGGGCTACACCTCGATCAGAAAAACATGGAAAGATTTTAGCAAAGCTGATTGGAATATTTCCATGGTTCAAAGCGCTAAAATGCTACAAGAAGTTTCCATAAAGGGGGAAAAAGGGAAGATGGTAACTTATGGTCGCACACCAGCTAAAATGTATCTTACTCCTAAGGCCTATAAAAGTATTCCACAAAGCGATGTAAAAGGCCGAGAGCAAGCCACAATCCTTGACATTGACGATAACGTTTTTTTAACAGAGCTGAATCTATTTTTAACGAAGAACAATTATACCAGAGTAGCTTACAGGGTCAATTTTTACAGCGTCAATGATGGCCTTCCAAATAAATTGATTAACTCAAAAGACATTATTTACGAGACAAAGGAAACTAGGGGCTGGAAAAGCATTAACCTGGAGCCTTATAATATCCACCTAAAGGGATACGACAAGATTGCTGTTGGCTTACAGTTAATAGACTCAGAACTTGCTCCAAATGATACTGCCAAGTCTTCATTTTTGATTGCCTCTTATCCTTCACTCACCAAAAAGAGTTACTTCAGAGAGAAAAGTGAATCTGAATGGATTCCCGTAAAATCATCTTACCTATATGTGAATATAAAGGCCAACAAGTTTAAGGGTAGCACCAATAATGCCAACGAAGAGCACATGGATGCTTTGGCAAATGAATCTGCATCACCTGATCATCTAAAATTGATGTTTGGCAATAATCCTGATTTTGCCAATTGGGTTGATGCTGATAGCGGAAGAATCTACTATGAAAGTTATGGAACTGGAGAACCTTTAGTTCTTCTGCATGGCAATAACGAATCCATGGCTTCCTTTAGGGAACAACTCATTCCTTTGAGTGAAAAATTTAGGGTAATCGCTATCGACTCCAGAGGACAGGGAAATAGTACGGATCAAAGCAATTCGCCCTATTCTTATGAGCTTTTTGCCAAAGATGTAATTGCCGTGATGGATAAAGCAGGCATCAAGAATGCCCGCATTGTAGGTTGGAGCGACGGTGCCAATATAGGGTTAATACTCGCTGCTAAATACCCGAATAGAGTGAAGAAACTCGCTGCTTTTGGCGCCAATCTTTCCCCTGGTGAAGACGCAGTAAAAAAAGAAGTCATTGAAATTTTCAAAGCAAGAAAACTTGACCTAGACAATAACCCGTCCTCGAAAATAGTTAACGAAAAAAGACTAACCAATATGGTTTTAGAACAACCAAATATTAAATTAGAAGAATTAGGCAAGGTAGAAATTCCAGTTTTGGTAATGGCGGGGCAAAACGATGTAATTTTAAATTCACATACGAAATTGATTGCTGAATCAATCAAGCGATCTACCATCTATATTTTTGAAGGTGGTGATCATTATGTTCCCTCCAAACAGCCCACCCAATTTAATAAAGTTGTGCTTGATTTTTTACTTAAGCGTTAGTTAATAGCCATATAACAAGTTATTCATTCCATTAACCTGAGGTAGCATCACGGCCAATTTTCTTAAAGAAATTTTCTTTGTAGGTTTCGGTGATAGGGATTAGTTTATCCTTAATATTAATCCTACTGCGTTCAATAAACTTTATTTTATCAAAGGCTACTATATATGACTTATGTACTCGGATAAATTGATCGGCAGGCAATAACTGCTGAATACTTTTCATGCTTTGAAGTGTTAAGATGACGTTGGTTTCCGTATGGATCACCACATAATCTCTAGCCCCCTCAAAATAATAGATATCGGCTAAATTGATCTTGATAATTCTTTTCTCCGTTTTGATAAAAATATGGTTGATCGTATTGGTGGGAATACTTGCTTCTGTCAAGGCCCTATTCATTCTAAATCTTTCCATGGCCTTTTCAATAGCCACTATAAAGCGGGCCATGGTAATGGGTTTTAACAAATAATCAATCACCTCAAAACTATAGCCATCCAGCGCATACTCACTATAAGCAGTAGTAACAATCACCATACATTTTTTTTGGAGCAGACTTAAAAATTCGATACCGTTCAATTCGGGCATTTGCATATCCAGAAAAATGAGGTCAATCTCTTCCGTTTTTAAATAACTAATTGCCGCCAATGGATTAGATACCGCATGCACCAGATTTAAGCCAGGCATCTTCGAAATGTAATCAGACAAAAGCGATAGTGCCAACGGCTCGTCATCTACCACCATACAGTTTAAATTCTCAGTCATTGATTACCATTTTAAGTTCAATATTGAAATAGGTTGTCGTCTCGTTGATAACCAAGTTATATTTAGTTGGGTTTAATAACGCTAACCTTTTTTTGATGTTCTCTAAGCCAATCCCTCCTGTGGCATCCTTTCTATTGTTGCTTTTTTGATTACCCACTTTAAAAACGAGCACATCATTTTCAATTTCCAAGTTAATCATTAGTGGATGTGCGGGATCTTTTAAGTTCCCATGTTTAAAGGCATTTTCTACAAATGGAATGAGCGATAAGGGAATGATATTTAGTGCAGGATCAATATCTGTCTGAATGTCGATTTTCATTTCTGGCACATAATCATACCTCAATAATTGCAAGTCTATAAAGTTGCGCAAATATTCAATTTCCTTAATTAGGGATACATGATCGTCTTTTTGATACAACATGTAACGCAGCAGATCTGAAAGTTTGCTAATGGCAGGAAGTGCATTGGCCGAATGTTGATAAACCAGCGTATAAATATTGTTTAGATTGTTAAACAAAAAGTGCGGATTGATCTGGGATTTCAGAAATGATAGCTCGGCATTGCGAATCTGAAGTTTTAGTTCCTTTTCTTTCAACTTCTTAAATCGCTCATACTGTACCCCAAAAAAAGCAATGGCTACAAAATTATAATAGATGGAAAAATAAAGGTTGTCCAACACATAAGACCTTAGCGTAAGGTATTTCATGTTATAATTATGATGCCCCGTAATATGAAATAAGATCACCTCTTCAATTACAAAGCGCAGCGCAATCATGATGGGGACACCAACGAACAGGTACGTACAAAGCGTAATCACGATCCCCTTTTTAGGATATAAAAAATAGAAGAGCAGATAGGTCAATATGCTATCTAAAAGAAATACAAAAAAAGAAGAACTTGTAAAACCTTGAATTACATCATAGATAAAGGCAATAAAATCCCAGCTTTTATCAGTACGATTTAGCCATCCAGCACTGTTACTAAGAAAATAAAAGGCACAAAAGCAGGCAATAAGAGCAGGTATTTTTATACGCATTAGCCAAATCTACGGTATTCAAAATGCCTTCTCCAAGTATTTCATTGATTATTTTCATCATCGCCTTTAACCCAAAATTTTGCAGATGATATTCATTCTTTTGCCGCCTAGAATATGGCTTTCAAAGATTTCATTCCTTCCATAAAAAGATTGCTTTCAACTTTATAAAATGAAGAAACTCTATTTTATGATGATGATTGGGCTATTGCACTCGTGGATATACGCCCAACAAAAACCAATCAAAGGCAAAGTGTTTAACGAAAAGAAAGAAGCAATAGCAAACGCTAATGTCACTTTATTTTCTGTTACAGACCAACCTATCCTCCAATTAACCACTAATGAACATGGGGTGTTCTCCTTTGTTAAGCCCAGCCAAAAATTTTATGTGAACATTAGCTGCATAGGCTATCTTCCTTTTCGCATCAATGAGCTCACTGCCGATAGTATCATGATAACCTTGAAAAGTAGTGGCATA
>NZ_JAELTX010000333.1 GCF_016429065.1 Pedobacter sp. ASV17 | reverse complement strand
AACCTGGTCACGTCGACCGCTCAGCCCCCAACGCCATTGGACTAGGCCGATGAACAATCCCCACCACGAGCAGGGGGCCAAACCCTGACACTGACATGGGGAGTCATCGGCCGTCTTTTGCTTTCTCCCGTCTCTCGCCTCGCCACGGGCTCCTGTACTGTCTGCCTCAGACTTCCTCCCCAGGCCCTAGAACACGAACCACAGCCTGAGTTGACGCCTTGAAAGCACGGCCACGGTCACGGCCCCGGCCTCGCCCCATCCAGCCCTGGTAGGCAGACATCTTGGGAGGTCCCCTCTCTCTCCTGTCCTGTCACGCCACACACACACCCAGAAACATGGAGCACGTAACGGCTCTGCTAACAAATTGACGTGAGGGAACCGCGCACAGTCTGCTAAGCGCACGCTTGTGCTCTTCCGCCCACTCACGATGCTTTCCAGGCGACCAGGCGAGCAGGCAACCCCCAAGAGGCCTCTGT
>NZ_JAELTX010000332.1 GCF_016429065.1 Pedobacter sp. ASV17 | reverse complement strand
ACGTAAGTTGGCCTCCCACGACGGTATAAAGAAGTCGTAAATTAGGAATTTGCGCCAGAGTGTGCTTCCGGCGGATTGTCCATTGCAGGATTGTTGATGTAGTTCAATCTCGAGGCGCTTCGTAATTGTGTACGTGCTGGCGCTTTTGCCGGGGTGCTAGGCTGCGCGCGCCAAACGTCGTGCGGCAATAATGCCCTGTCCGTGTCATTTTCGCCGCTAGGAATATAATTAAGTTGTTAGCTAGGGCATCTTAATACTGCCAGCCAAATAGCACCCGCGGCTGTGGCAAAGCAAGGCGCAATGTGTATTACTTACTCAATAGCAGCAATCGTGCTCAGTGTGTGCTTCCAGCCCATCGCAGGGCGTACCGCAGTAGCCACAGCAGCGGCCGGGAATGACCCAAACTTCCTTTCCAGCAAGCGCGCATGTAGGACACCTCGTTCCGGGAATCTAGAAATAGACAAAAAAGGCGTATC
>NZ_JAELTX010000331.1 GCF_016429065.1 Pedobacter sp. ASV17 | reverse complement strand
GCTCATGGAGAAGGCAGCTCAACGCGGCTTTCCCGTCACAATTTATCGCGCCTCTGCTGCAACAGGAAGTGTTGTTACTGGAGTTGCCGAGCCCGAGGTGGATTTCATACGTGCCATGATACTGAGCATGGTACAGAGTGGCCTGGTGCCTTCTCTGCCAACAAACGGCGACGACTTTGTTGCTGACTTTGTACCTGTGGACTATTTGACTGATGCTTTCCATGCGCTAGCGACATCGGAACTGGCTGCTCCTTCGTCGAGAACCGGGGCTATCTTCTATCACATATGCAACCCGTCACCGTTGCCTATTTCCCAGATTCCCAGCTTTGTTGGCGAAATTTACGAGCAACCTGGTCGAGCAGGCAAGGTCTTGCCTGTTGCTGAATGGCTGGAAACGGTGTCACGTATGGATATGTCCCCGGATGCACAGCTCCGTTGGGAAGTTTTGCGAGAATATTTTGACCTTGGGCATAACA
>NZ_JAELTX010000330.1 GCF_016429065.1 Pedobacter sp. ASV17 | reverse complement strand
CTGCTCAGCAGTCTTCATGACGACACAGTTACCGGTAGCCAGGGCAGGGCCAATCTTCCAGGCGAACATGAGCAGGGGGAAGTTCCAGGGGATAATCTGGCCGCAGACGCCGATCTGATGTGAAGAGAAAGGGCTCGTTAGTTTCAGATTCATCGCTGTTGTAGATTTTGGAGGCAACTCACAGGCTCCTTGCGGATGAGGTGGAACATGTCGGGGGCAACGTCAAGAGTCTTGCCCTCAATCTTGTCGGCCCAGCCAGCGTAGTAGCGGAGGCAGCCAATGACGGCGCCGACGTCACCCTTAGCCATGGTGATGGACTTGCCATTGTCGAGAGACTCGACGGCAGCAAGGAGGTCGGCGTTCTTCTCAGCAATGTCGGCCAGCTTGTTCATGAGGACACCTCTTTGCTGAGGAGTGACCTCGGCCCAAGTGGTTTCAAAGGCCTTACGGGCAGCGCTGACGGCGAGGTCAACATC
>NZ_JAELTX010000329.1 GCF_016429065.1 Pedobacter sp. ASV17 | reverse complement strand
CTCGGAGATGTGTATAAGAGACAGCATTCCTGATGACCCTCTTCAGGGTAATCTGGATGGGGCAGCATGAAGGTCGAGAACTTGCCCAGCTCCCAATTGGATTCGAGGCGACGTCGCATGTTGTAGATGTATTTCCAGTTGATGCGATAGCGTGAACTTGGTACATCCCAGGTGAACAAGCCCGAACGGATCGACTTGGACTCGGCGACAGTAGTTAGAGGTGTCGATGGGTCTGGGCTGACTCCTGGAGCCTTGCGCTTGGCGCGTGCATCATTCGAGCCAAAGCTGCGATCGACGCTTTTGCCCTTGCCAGAGAAGCTGGTCATTTCAACATCTCCCATGGGTGTCGCGGCGCGCCGACTGGAAGAGAACGATGAAGTCGGCGAGCCAAACATGCTGGCACCGAAAACGCCGTCTCTTGTAGGTTGTGGTCGATCGCTATCGACCATTTCCATGTCTTCGTCGTCGTTCATGAG
>NZ_JAELTX010000328.1 GCF_016429065.1 Pedobacter sp. ASV17 | reverse complement strand
CCCCAGAATGGCTGATCTCCAAAAAAGGGTACGACTAGAGTTGGTCGACCTGCCATAATGCCTGCTGCAGTAGTCCCTGCACCACCATGGTGGACGACACATGATACGCGCTTAAAGAGCCAGTCATGCGGCACATCGCCCAGCATAAAAACGCCCTCGGGGATACCAACTTCGCCAGCGCCCATGCATCCCCAGCCTTTAGAAAAGAGAACGCGCTGGCCAGCCTTGCGCACGGCTTTGAAAATCAGTTTTGTCATTGCATCAGGATCATCCAAGACGATGCTCCCAAATCCTATAAAAACAGGAGGTGGACCAGCGTCGAGAAAGGCCTGGAGATCAGCGTCCGGGGTGTAGTTGGAGGCCAAATTGAGAAACGAGAACCCGGAAATGGATATGTGAGAGCCCCAGTCGTTCGGTTTGGGTATCAAGGCCGGAGACCAACAGTATGTGTGAGGGACTTTCAGACGGTGCAACAT
>NZ_JAELTX010000327.1 GCF_016429065.1 Pedobacter sp. ASV17 | reverse complement strand
GGTTTGCGGTTCGGCGGATTAGTTATTACTTGTCTGGGCCATCCATCTCCTTTTAGCCTTCTTTTCGCGAATCCTGTTTGACCGACTGGCCGGGTCGCAGTATCCCGAGCCTGGGTATCTAGCCGCCAATGAGCTCCGGGGGTTGACAACTAGACGGCGACGTCCTGGACAGGGGTCAAGGTGGCTAGCTGAGTGGGCGACTGGAAGAAGAGCGGGCGAACATGCCAGAGGGCTACCTACTCGTATCGTTGTACTCGTAGGTAAGTTGTCTCCACCCGGTGTGTAAGTCGCCTCACGTCCTTACATCGTAGTGCAAGTCGGTAAGCGATTGTCACGGTTGCACAGCGTACTCTCAATGCCTTTAGATGTGCTTATACAACATACAACAAGTATACGAATCCGTCAGCTGCCTTGGAGCGCCCCCTTTCAGGTTCCCTCTAGACACACTGACATTGACAGATTCAGGCAGCTTGGTAC
>NZ_JAELTX010000326.1 GCF_016429065.1 Pedobacter sp. ASV17 | reverse complement strand
ATATATAGCCCGGGACGCCGCGACAGCAACTGTGTAAATAATCTACTTGCGTCTTTAACTTAATTTTACGCCTGCTTCTACTTGTTCGGGAAGACCCAGGTGACACTCTACCTAGTTTATGGAGCTCAAAGGAACAGTTCCTCATTAGACACAGACATGTAGGGAAAATGTACCTAGCTCCTTTTCTCTACAGAGTGAATTAGGGAAGAAGCACCGCGGATCCGAGCAATTGCATTGCTGTGGTGGGAAGAAGCGGCAAAAACACAAAGTGAAACATTGCGCAGGCCTCCCACTCAGACGTGGCATTCTTCGAGATGGTGTTTTCATATACGGCACTACTCGTACAGAAATCCACGGCCACAACATTACACAAGAGTACCTACAACTTTTTGCCTTTGTGCCGCACTGCGAGGGGGAAAAAAGGTGTCATTTTTATACCCACAAGGCAAGAAACAATTTCAGGCGCGGGGATAAGAC
>NZ_JAELTX010000033.1 GCF_016429065.1 Pedobacter sp. ASV17 | reverse complement strand
AAGCAAGCTCGCTCTACCCCTCGACTTGCATGTATTAGGCCTGCCGCTAGCGTTCATCCTGAGCCAGGATCAAACTCTCCATTGTAAAATGTTGTAGTTCGAACACTGACTATCTATTAACTAAAATTGATTGTCTGTTCTTAATTGTATTGTCTGTAAGAACCGACCTAAAGAAAACAGCTTAACTATATGTACTTTACAGTAAACATCTTCGCCTCGCTGCGCTTTTATAAATGATATCTCTTTAATGAACTTTCCGACCTGGCCTCGCGGCGGTCTTCTATATCTCTTCAACCTCCCCGTCCGCCAGTCTTAATGTTCTGGCATCCGCTTCCGCTGTTTCAATCTTTTTTTTATTCGCCTCCGAACTCCGTTCGTTGGCTCCCGTTTCGTTTGGGACTGCAAAGGTAGGAAACTTTTTAAAACCTGCAAACTTTTTTTTATTTTTTTTCTGTCCCCTTTTCAAGCTTCAGAAACATCTGCAAATCCTGTTCCCCCTATTTCAAAACCAACCTCACTGTCCTTCCTTCCGTCTTTCCCCTTCCTTCCGAAGCGGGTTGCAAAGATAGAAAAACTTTTCCCTTTCGCAAGAAAAAAATAAAACTTTTTTTCTTCCCGTTTGTTCTGGCTTTTCATCGTCCCCTCTTCCTCCGAAGCGGAGTGCAAAGGTAGGAAAATATATCCCCTGTGCAATACATGGGCCGTTTTTTATTGAAGGAACATGCGTAAGACTCTGGGGAACAGCAAGAAAAAATAGCAACTCATCTGAAAACTGATTTAAAACTCTTAGGAATGGCATCTATATCGCATCTCCTACTATAGTTTTTATGTTTAATCAACCTAAAAACTAGGAATGAATACTGGGCATATGAGCACACACTATATATATAATAAAGGCAAATGATCATGTCATTAGAATCTGGGTTTCGAACATTCCCAATAGATGTTATATATAGATATATAAAGAAAGAATTTTGGAATGGTGAAGGTGCTACGAAATAAAACCAGTTAGGCTTTAAACAGCTTCTTATATAAATGATTGGCCAGGCCAATAAAAGAGGCCTTGTTTTTTTGCCCTTGATGTACCTGCAGCAGTGATTTCTGTTTGATTTCTGCAATCAATTGTGAAAAATATACGGTTGGCGACAGAAAATCGTCATAAACTTGCCTACACTTTAATTGTAGTTCTTGTGTTAGGCCTTGTTCATGTATTTGCACTGTACGCTGCAAACATGTTTCCGTATCATCTTCAAAAACCAGAATTTCATTCCAAGCAATCTTATCTGAAAAAGGCAATAACATATTTGTATTTACCAATACAGGTATCCTTCCACAGGAAAGCACTTGATAAAATCGCATCGAAAAATTACCTGCGCCTCTATTAGATAAAGTAAATTGGGTATTTTCTATATTATCGAAAAACTCACTGATCAAAGATCTATCATGTGGCTTTCCTCCCCAAAACTTCTCCCTCACTAAAAAATCACTAGTAACTTGTTTGCTTTTCAGGAATGCATTGACCAGTTTTTTACGATGTTTTGAAAGCAATCCGCAAAAACCAATGATAGGCAACTCACTTTTTGGAGATAATGGATAGGCTTGCTCCCTCCCTTCCCATAGATAAGGCAGAATGATTTCGTGCTTCCTCAATTTGCTTGCTCTTGCACTTACCCGCAGCAAAATCAAATTATCGAAATGTCCGTAATCGCTTTCATCATCGAGCATGATAAAGATGAGTACTTTTTTTTCTAGCGGTTTGTACTTATTTGAGATCTGCTTAAGAAACTTTCCAACTTGTTTGGCATCTTTATAGAGATCATGATATAACACCAGTTCACAATCTTCTAAGGACGCGGATTGATAGACGCTGCTTTGAGCAACAAAAAAGAGCGTACCGTCTAATGGTTCGGCGTGGTATATTTTAATAGGCGCGATGGTTTCCACTTTGCGTTAATATTGCCCCGTGCTTAATAGTACCAAGGTACAAGCTTCTGTATATGCTATTTGATGCTTATCCAACAATTCTTCCAATGCCTCATTTTCAGTGCCTGGATTAAAAACTACTCTTTTGGGTTTTGTGGCAACAATATAATCAAAATACTGTGGTTGGGTTGCTGGCCCTATATATAAGGTAACGGTATCAATGTCATGATAGATCGTATCTGGCTTTTCTATCGCTACTCCAGCTACCTCTCCCTTCTTAATTCCGATATTAACAATTTGGTGGCCTCTGCTGGTTAACATATGAGCCGCTTTGTAGGCATATCTCTCTGGATCAGTACTTGCTCCAATAATTAATGTCTTTTTCATTTTTTAATTGCTTTCGCCGATTTAGTATTGCAAAGATAAAACGGTTTTAGGAAGTTAATGTTTATGCTGATTTAAAATGGCATTAGCACAATTTACCCCGTCTATGGCTGCAGAAACAATTCCCCCAGCATAGCCCGCGCCTTCAGCACAAGGATAAAGTCCTTTGATTTGTGGATGCTGAAATGTCTCCTTATCTCGTGGTATACGAACGGGAGAGGATGTACGACTTTCGACGCCCACCAAAATTGCTTCGTTGGTATAATAACCTTTCATTTTTCTGCCGAATAATGGCAGTGCTGAACGTAAGCTCGATGAAACAAATTCAGGCAGGATATTATCAAGCATTACACTTTTTGTTCCCGGCAGGTAGGAGTTTTTTGGCAAATCGATAGATAATTTATTTTCCACGAAATCTATCATCCGCTGTGCGGGTGCTACCAAGTTTCCTCCTCCAGCTTCAAATGCTCGTTGCTCAATCTCCGACTGAAAGTTAAGCATCCTCAAAGGATCATAACCTTGAACATCTTCTAAGGTAACCTGAACCACTGTTCCTGAATTGGCATATGGATTATTCCGTTTTGAGGGCGACCAACCATTCACCACAATTTCATCCAGTCCAGTTGCGCAAGGGGCTATAATACCTCCAGGGCACATACAAAATGAAAATACACCACGGTTTTTTACTTGCTCTACCAAACTATAATAGGCTGGCGGCAAGTACTCGCTTCTCACGTCGCAGTGATATTGCGCTTGGTCGATCACATTTTGTGGATGCTCTATCCTGACTCCCAAAGCAAAGGGCTTGGCTTCAATTAGGATATTCTTGCTATTTAACAGTTCATAAATATCTCTTGCCGAGTGCCCAGTGGCCAAGATAACGGAGTTGGCGGCTATTTCTTGTTCGTGGTTAACCATAATTCCCTGCACTGCACCATCTTTAATGATCAGGTCGGTGAGTTTTGAATCGAAGAGCACTTCTCCACCTGCTTCCAAAATGGTTTCCCTAATGGCAGTAATGATATGGGGCAATTTATTGGTACCAATATGCGGTCGTGCATCAATCATGATATCTTCATCGGCACCATGTTGCACAAAAATTTGCAGTACCTTATTAATATCACCACGTTTATTGGATCTGGTATATAACTTACCATCTGAGTAGGTTCCCGCTCCACCTTCACCGTAGCAATAATTAGATTCGGTATTTACCACTCCTTGTTTATTGATGGCTGCCAAATCTCTACGTCGTTGCTTTACATCTTTCCCTCTTTCCACCACAATTGGCTTCAAGCCATTCTCGATGCATTGCAAAGCGGCAAACAAACCAGCTGGACCTGCTCCAACGATGATGACCTTTTTATCATCACCTATTTTAGGGTATTTAAAAGAAATTTCTTCTGGAGTGTAATCTTCATTAATAAAGACTCTCACCTGCATGCGATAAACAACTTTCCTAGAACGGGCATCAATAGATCTTTTAAGGATTTTAAAGTCTTTAATTTGATCACGGCCTACCTTCAAGTTTTTTGAAAGCGTTTCTAAAATTGCTTTTTCATTGGCAACCTCGTGTGGAGGAAGGGTAATTTCAATATCTTTTTGCATAATGGTGAGTCGAGTTTTTATCTCGAACACTGCAAAATTAGCAAATTAGCTTGATGGTAAGATTGTTTTTATGCTTATCTTGTTATTAAATATGGCAAGTTGTCAGATTTTTGTTCGTTTTGGTAACAAGGAACGAATATTGATATCTAAGCTTTAAATAGAAAACCTAAAAAAGAAATAACATGAAAAAAGTTTTAATTGGAATTGTTGCTATTGTGGCAATATTGGCTTTGTTTAGTGGCTGTGGATATAACAGCCTAGTGAAACTAGATGAGGATGTTAAAACAAAATGGGGAGCTGTGGAAGCTCAATATCAACGTAGGGCAGACTTGATTCCTAATTTGGTAAATACGGTTAAAGGTGCTGCAAAATTTGAGGAATCTACGTTAACTGCGGTAATTGAAGCGCGTAGCAAAGCCAGCCAAATCACGATAGATCCTGATAAACTTACAGAGGAAAATATGCAAAAATACCAACAGGCTCAAGGTCAGATTACACAGGCTTTAGGTCGTTTGATGGTATTGACGGAAAACTATCCTCAATTGAAAGCTACAGATCAATTTAGAGATTTGTCTGCTCAACTAGAAGGAACTGAAAACAGGATTACCGTAGCCCGTACTGATTACAATAGCTCTGTACAAACTTACAACACTAAAGTAAGATCATTCCCGAATAATCTTACCGCTGGACTGTTTGGCTTTTCGCAAAAAGCAGCTTTCAAAGCTGATGCAGGCTCACAAAATGCTCCAAAAGTAGAATTTTAGTTATAAAACAACCTTTTTATAGGGTAATGTATATCTTACATTGTTTAAGCATACATTACCCTTAATTTTTATTTAATCCAATGTCTATTTTCACTACCAAAGAACAAGAACTAATTGCCAACGCCATTACCGAAGCTGAAAAAGCTACTTCTGGCGAGATCAGAATTGCTGTTGAAAAACATTGCAAGGGTGATGCTTATGAAAGGGCTACTGTTTATTTCCACGAATTGGGGATGGATCAAACGTCGCAGCATAACGGTGTGCTGATTTACCTTGCAACCGAAGATCATAAGTTTGCCATTATTGGCGACAAGGGAATTAACAACTTAGTTCCTCCCGATTTTTGGGAAACCACCAAAACAGCAATGAAAGCTCACTTTATGTCTAACAATCTTTGTGATGGCATTATTGCTGGAATTGCACTTGCTGGCGAAAAACTATCTACATTTTTCCCCCATAAAAATGATGATGTGAACGAACTACCTAACGAGATTGTCTTTATTGACCAAAAACCCTAGGACGTTTCGAACTGATTTAATCATCACCTATATGTAACTAAGATGAAAAGAATATTTCTTTTAATAACCCTGCTATTATCGTCTCTATTTGGTTTTTCTCAGCAATTTCCAACAAAGCCTAGTACCCTGGTTAACGATTATACCAATACCTTATCTGCTGGCGATATTGCAAGTTTGGAAAGAAAGCTTGTGGCATTTGACGATTCGACATCCAACCAAATCGCTGTGGTTATCCTCAAATCTGTTGGAGACTATGATATTAACGAATATGCTTACAAGCTTGGCAGGGCATGGGGCGTGGGCGGAAAAGACAAGAACAATGGCGTGGTGCTATTGATTGCCCTTGGCGATCGCAAAATGTCTATTCAAACGGGCTATGGCTTAGAGGGTGCATTACCCGATATCTATACCAAAAGGATTATAGAAAACGACATCAAGCCTTTTTTTAAGGAAGGAAATTATGCGCAAGGGATCGAGGCCGGAACAAATTCAATCATTTCACTAATTAAAGGTGAGTATAAAAACGACAAACCAAAAGGTAAGAAAGGTGTAGGTGGTGCAGGTTCTGGTTTAATTGTGTTAATTATTATTGTTGTCATTATCCTTCTACTCAAACGAGGTGGTGGCGGCGGAGGTGGCCAAGTAATAGGCGGCCGTGGTGTTTCTGAAGCACTTTTCTGGGGCTTGTTGTTTGGCAGTGGCCGTGGCAATTCGGGTGGCGGATTTGGCGGTGGTTTCGGCGGCGGCGGCAGTGGAGGTGGCGGCTTCGGAGGATTTGGTGGCGGAAGTTTTGGCGGTGGCGGAAGTAGCGGAAGCTGGTAGGTTAGTTGGAATAAAATAAACTTTCAACGTTAAACAAATCACTGAGATATTTAAACCTCCCTCCTGATAGCTATTGGATTACGATTGAAAATAATCGCCTTACGCAGAATGCCAAACTAAAAACATATGTACAGAAAAGATTTAATAACCGCAGAGATAGAAAGGCTTGCTCAAGTTTTGGCCAGAATTATGGGACTGAAATTAGAGGGGGATTTGGCAAAGGCTAATGAGCTTTTTAACGAAACGATAGAAAATTCATTTAAGCTATCTCCTGCTATTTTAGAAGATAGTGATACTACCGCATTTGAAAATTGGCTGAACGAAACGGATCTTCCTGCCGAAAAACTGGATTCCCTTAGTGAATTTCTCTACTACGAACTAGGTATTAGCCCTCAACGTAATGCCTTAATTGCGCCGAGGTTGAACTTTATCTATAAAGTTTTGGCCGAAAAACATAAGATTGTGCATTTGGTTAATTTTCACAGACAGGAAATCATACAGCAGTACTTATAAAAGGTAAAATTCAAAAATAAAAATTCAAAACACCCAACCTATTATCAAGTCCGATACGTTTAAACTTAAAGCTTACTCAAGCTATTTTTAATTTTTACTTTTAACTTTTGAATTATATTCATGGAAATAAAAAAATGGCAAAAGCTTGCCTCAAAATATTTAGTACAAGAAAAATGGGCTACACTTAGGGTAGATACCTGCAAACTTCAAAACGGAGCCGTTAAAGACGATTATTATGTATTGGAATATCCAAATTGGGTAAATGCAGTGGCACTTACCAAGGATAATCAAATGATTTTGGTACGTCAATATCGTTTTGCGGCAGATATCATTTCCCTGGAAATACCAGGTGGTGTTATTGATGATGGCGAGGCACCAGAAGTGGCCATTAAAAGGGAATTGTTAGAGGAAACCGGCTATAGTTTTGACAGTTGCGAATTGATTGCGACCTTATATCCTAACCCAGCAACGTCAACCAACAAGACCTTTACCTATTTGCTAAAAGGTGGTGTAAAAACCCACGAACAGCATTTGGATGAACATGAAATTTTAAATGTAGAACTTTATAGCATTGATGAAGTAAAACAATTGCTAAAAGACAACAAACTTGATCAAGCTCTACATACTGCCGCCTTATTTTATGGATTGGCAGCTTTACAAGAACAATATATTTAACGATTAAGCACTCCTTATTTCATTAAGGAGTGCTTAGTTTTTTATTAATGACTTCCATTGCCTTTTTTAAATAGGCATCATCGCTACTTTTAAGCGAACCTATATTATCAACTGGATAATCAGGTTGTAATCCTTTTCCTATTTCAGCATATTCTTTTCTATTTCTATCCACAGTATTCCCTTCGGTGAGCACTAAAAATGCACCGTCAGCTAATTTATGTTCCTGATTACCGGACGTTAATCCAGTAGTTTTTGTTCCAACAAAAGAAATGTTCTTCTGTCCAACGAAGGATATGGCTGCAAATTCCCCACTACTTCCTGTTCCTTGGTTAATGAGTACCGCTATTGGTATTCTCGCTATTTTAATTTTCTGATCACCTAGTTTAAATTGATGCGTCGCTAAGTTATTTTCGTAGAATTTTCCATTTTTAAAATTCATAAAAATATACTTTCCAAATCCGTTTTTCCATCCTATCACTTTACGTTGATTTAAAAATGGTGAGATGGCAGCGTACATCGGCGCAAACATCCCGCCTTCATTGTCGCGAATATCAATTATCCAGCCTTTTGGATGTTTCGATTCCAATGCGGCAATTTTACCCCAAAAGGTTTTTACATATTCATCCCACTCTTCAAAGTTAAAGCTAGCAAAGGAAGGCAGTTGGACATAAGCATACCCACCTTCTAAAATAGCCGACTTCATTTCAGGGAATTGTTGCCCCGTCTTTCTATAACCCAACAAATAAGCTTCCACCTGCTTAGGTGAAAAGAATTTAGAATGGCTATCTTCCAACTTAAGCAAAGCCTTTTTGATGATTGGGTAGGTATCTGCTATTGTTTTTGCATTTTCGGCAGCTGCATTAGCATCTTTATAAATTTCTTCCCAGTTTAGTTTACTACTGTTCACCGATCTTTTTTTCATTAGATCCAATGCTTTTTTTAAATAAAGTTTAATGCTATCGGTTTTACTTTTTCCTAGCTCAACCACGTTCTCTTGTGCATTAATTCTTACAAATACGAGCAAGAAAAGCACCACTAAAATATTTTTTTTCATCTTCTGTATCTCCTATTTATCATTTTCCAACCTTCTCAATCGCATACTCTAGAAAAGTATCTTTCCCTGCAAGAATATCGGCTTTCGTGGGTTTAATTTTATGATTGATCCTTACGCCAACACCCTGGGCAGAGGTACCATCTTTGTAATAAATGGCATTACCTGTAAAGCGTATGTTATAATTACCTGGGATATTGAAGTGCTTTTCATCACCATCGCCTCCTGAAGTTTGTTCGCCAATGGTGATGGCTTGAGGGAACATCGATTGAAGCCCCATCGTATTCCATTCAGACAAGCTGCGTGTTCTAGCATTTACGAGAATGGCTACCTTACCTTTAAAAACCACATGCTCCGGCACAACGTTAGCATTGTTGTAAACTTCAGGGGAATTGATCCAGTTGTAAGTTCCAATATTATTCAAATCAGCTTTAACATATTTTGCAAAACGATCATCTAACGAGCCAAATTTCTTGTACAAAAAGGTATACATAAACCCAGACCATTGAGGATACCCCCTCATATCGAAAACAATTGCCTTTTGCTGAGCCGCCAAATTTAAAATAGAATCGATATGGCCTTCTATCTTGCTATCGGCTACATTTTCTATCAATTGAATAATTTTATCAATATTGAAATAAGCGATTTGATTATCCAGCAACATAAATCCTTTTACTTTATTGGATGCTTCCGCTTTATTTTGGAAAAAAGCATTGATCTTTTCTAGTGCGGGCTTATCGCTTAAGCCAACGAACTTTACTGCTACAGCGCCTGACCCTTTACCACCTGAGGTTTTTAAGTTAACATCGGAGACGTCTGAACCCCAAATAAAATTGGTGCTATAGTTATTCAAGTTTGTAATTAAGGTATTCCTATTAGATGTAGACAACAATCCGCTCAATGTATCAATCCTAGCCTTAATAGTATGCCCGTTAATTTCTGTAATCCAATCTCCAACATTGATTCCCGCTTCCTTGCAAACTTCAGGCAAAATGATTCCAGTTACCAGAATACGATTGTCCATAATTTGATAATCGAAAGGTGGATAAAACGTATTCTTAAAAATTTGGCTCTTAAATTTTAAGTCTGCATAAAACCGATTATAGGAGTGCGAATCGTTTAAGTTTGCTACAATTTTCAAAATCAAAACTTCGTATTCCATTCTCGAAGCACAATTTTTAAACAGTGGGATATTTCTTTTGATCACCACATCCCAGTTTTCTTTCATCAAGTTATGATGCGGATCCAAATAATCAATTACTCCCTGCAATTTTGCCAAAGCCAAAAATCGCATAGGTTCTGGTAAATTCACTGAGGCTTCAAAAGCATATTTCTTTTCATTGGGGATCTCGGTATGATAGCTAAGCTTGGGTACGTAGTAATTGCTTTTAACATCCCTACTATTATAAACCTGAAGTAACAATTCTTTGAAAGAATTATTCAAGTCTTTACTTTTCACATACCAACGATGTAGTGGATTAATTTTTACGATATTTTTCATCGCAACTTGTGGCAATGTTGAATTGAGATCCAACTTACCAAGCGATTGGATGGTAGCAATAAGCATATGATTAAGCTGTTCCTGAGTTTTGATATTTTGCAATTGCTCATACTTGGCCAAGAAAAGGGAATCGGCATCCATTTTCCCAGCAGTAATTTTCTGATGGTTGTATTTTAGGAAATTCCAGGTTTTGATAAAAAGCAAAAGCTTATCCGTTTCGTTAATGCTTTGGGCACGTGCAATCAAAAAAGCGAAACATAATAACAAGGTATAGGTGATCTTTTTCATAAATTTAATTTCTTTATTTCCTTCAAAACTGCAGGATCAAAATAACTTTGAACTAAGGGAATTGACCAACCTCTGTTTTCTATTGACGAAAGGTTCAAATCCCCTAAAAGATCACTTAGCCCTAATTAAACCTTTTTGATGTATAAATATTGGCCGTTGGTACATTAGTTAATCTACTTGATCATTGATTATGCTATTTTTAGCAAAACTTATTCATGAAGAAATCACATTTTGTTTACTTCCACATTGGCTATTGGCTAATTCTTTGGCTTAAAGAATTACTCTTCGGTTTCCAAACCTATAATATTGATGAGCTCACTTTTTCGAGTGTGGCTAGCGTTTTAACGGTAAAACTGATTACCTTAATTTTTCCGCTCTGTATATTTTATACCAATTTCCTATTGCTGGTTCCTAAACTGGTTAAAGCCAAAAGAATCTTTTTATATATCCTTTCCGTTTTTATACTCTTTCTAATTCTAGCACCTGTACATCATTATGTATATGCCATTATCCTGCCTCAAAAATTTGGCTGGTACTCCTATGCCTATCTTGATAAACTCAATTTTTGGCTTTCTTTCCAGACCTTAATTTTCGAGAATTACGTTTACGTATTTTTTAGCTTGGCGATTAGCTATGTCAACGCATTTTTTGAAACACAACAGAAACAGGAAGCCTTAGAAAAAGAACAAGCCATTACAGAATTGGCCTATTTAAAATCACAGATCAATCCGCACTTTCTATTCAATACACTGAATGACATTTATGCACTCACCTATCAACAAGCTAAGGAAGCTCCCGAAGCCGTTCTTAAACTTTCAGCCTTGTTGCGTTACATGTTAAAGGAGAGTAATGATAAATTTGCGTGGGTTGGAAAAGAAATCGATTACCTTAAAAACGTTATTGAATTATTTGAAATTGGACAAAAGGGAAATGCCTTTATCCATCTGGAAATTAAAGGCGCGGTAGATCACCAACAAATTGCACCTTTAATATTGATCAACTTTGTTGAAAATGCCTTTAAACATGGGGTGATTAACGACCCTGAAAATCCAATACAAATCATGATGTCTATTACTGCCGATCATTTAGATTTTAAAGTATCGAACAAGAAAAACCATGACCAAAAAGACCAAACTGGTGGCATTGGCTTAACAAATGTTCAAAGAAGACTTGCTTTAATTTATCCAGAAAAATACCAGCTTCAAATTATGGATGAGAATGATACTTTTACGGTAACCTTAAAATTAAACTGGACATGATTCGTTGCGTAGTTGTAGATGATAAACCTCTTGCTATTGATATCTTAAATGATTACATCGGTAAAGTACCTGACCTGAGTTTAGTTTTCTCTAGCACTAATCCTTTGGAGGCGTTAGAATACCTCATGAAAAATGAGGTCGATCTTGTTTTTCTGGACATACAAATGCCACAACTTAATGGTGTGCAGTTCATGAAGATTGTGCAGGGCAAATGTAAAATCGTTTTAACCACTGCTTATAGCGAATATGCTTTAGAGGGTTTTGAGAATGATGCCATCGACTATTTGTTAAAGCCCATCTCTTTCGAACGGTTTTACAAAGCGGTACAAAAAGCGCAGCATTACTTTAATGCCAAAAATGAACCTCAAGTTGTAGCCCAAGTTATCGAGACCACTCCTGCTGCCGACTATATTTTCATAAAAACGGAATACAAACTGGTTAAGATCAATACCGATGATATTTTATATATAGAGGGCATGCAAAACTATGTGGCCATTTATACCAAAACAGAGAAGATCATTTCCCTACAGAACATTAAGAAAATGGAGGAGCAGCTTCCCAAAAAGCAATTTGCCAGGGTCCACAAATCTTATATGGTTGCCCTCAATAAAATAAACAGCATTGAAAGAAGTAGGATTTATATTGCCGATGCGGTTATTCCACTTGGCGATGTTTATAGAGATGGCTTTTACCAATTGATAGCAGCCAATCATTAAAGTAAAAAATCCCCGTCCTGCAATTGCGAGACGGGGATTTTCCATGTATATCTTAAGGCTTAGCTCATTTTCAGTTTCTTCTGAATATCGTTCACGTAAGCTTTAAATTTTTTGTCTGTTTCAATCAAATCTTCAACGGTTTGGCAAGCGTAAATTACAGTAGAGTGGTCTCTACCGCCAAAGAAAGCGCCAATTGTTTTTAGAGAGGATTTAGTATGGCTTTTAGACAGATACATCGATATTTGACGAGCCTGTACAATTTCGCGTTTACGTGTTTGCGATTTCACCATTTCCACAGGTACTTCAAAATACTCGCAAACCAATTTCTGTATATACTCCATCGAAATTTCTTTCGAGGTATTTTTGATAAAGTTCTTCAACATCTGTTTAGCTAACGCTAAATCGATGTCTTTCTTATTCAAAGTAGATTGTGCTAACAATGAAACCATTGCTCCTTCTAGCTCACGTACGTTATTGTCGATGTTGTGTGCTACGTATTCAATTACCTCTCCTGGAAGTTCGATACCGTCTGCATACATTTTCTTTTTAAGGATGGCCACACGGGTTTCCAAATCTGGCACTTGCAAATCTGCCGATAGTCCCCATTTAAAACGGCTCAACAATCTTTCCTCTAAACCAGCTAAATCTTTAGGAGCTTTATCAGAAGTTAAAATGATCTGTTTTCCTGATTGATGTAAGTGGTTGAAGATATGAAAGAAAATATCCTGTGTTTTTTCTTTACCTGCAAAGTTGTGTACATCGTCCATGATAATCACATCCATGGCTTGGTAAAAGTTTACAAAGTCATTGATAGTGTTATTTTTTAGGGAGTCAACAAATTGTTGGCAGAATTTCTCACAAGAAACATAAATCACCAATTTATCTGGTACACTACGTTTAATTTCATTACCAATAGCTTGGGCCAAGTGGGTTTTACCTAAACCTACACCGCCATAAATCATTAAAGGATTAAAGGAAGTACCTCCTGGTTTTGCAGCTACCGCATAACCTGCCGAGCGGGCAAGACGGTTGCAATCTCCTTCAATGTAATTATCAAAAGTATAATTAGGATTTAGCTGAGGGTCTACGTTCAGCTTTTTTAATCCTGGGATAATGAAAGGATTTTTAATGTCCTTATTGATAGATACTGGAATAGGCATCGACTGTGTTTTTGCCTCTGCACCATTACCATTTGACGGCATATTAGTCGTGTACGGAGATCCTGTGTTTGACGATTTGTCAACCACGATGTTATACTCCAATCTACCCTCATCTCCCAACTGCTTTTTTACCGTTTTTCTGAGCAAACCAACATAATGTTCCTCAAGCCATTCGTAGAAAAATAAACTAGGTACTTGTATGGTTAATACCTTGCCTTCTAACTTAAGGGCTGATATCGGTTCGAACCAAGTTTTGAAACTTTGATTCGGGATATTATCCTTAATAATTTGGAGACAGCTATTCCACACTTCGGTACAAGTTTTTTCCATATCGTTTCTATAATTTATTGGTTTTCAGTCCTAATAGGTGCGATTTGAATGCGCACTTTCGAGACTTCGAATATTGAAAAAATTATCAACATTCCGAACATTTTTTTGAATTATTTCGTAACTACTTCAACTGCAACAGCATATACAAGTCCACCTCAATCATTAATGTTAATAACTATTTTTCCACACTATTTTTAGTACTCTCCAAACACTTCCCTAAGGCAATTAGCTATTTCTCCTAAGGTAGCATATTCTTCCACAGCAAGCAAGATAAAAGGCATCAAATTTTCATTTCCACCAGCAGCATTTTTCAAATTCAAAAGCGCCTTAGCTACCGCTTCATTATTTCTTTCGGCTTTTAGCTTGATCAGCTTCTCTATTTGTATCGTTCTGATGGATTCGTCAATATTAAATACGTCCTCCATCCCTTCTTCCTTCTGCGTAAATTTATTAACTCCAACAATGATACGCTCTCCATTTTCTACTTCTTTTTGATATTCATAGGAAGCATTGGCAATTTCCTGTTGGATGTAACCATTTTCGATGGCATTTACTGACCCGCCCATTACATCTATCTTATCAATATACATCATGGCCGCTGCTTCTATCTCGTCGGTTAGCGTTTCAATGAAATAAGAACCTGCCAAAGGATCTACGGTATCTGTAACACCACTCTCAAAGGCAATTACCTGTTGGGTACGCAATGCAATTTTAGCGGCAGCTTCCGTTGGCAATGACAAAGCCTCATCATAACCATTGGTATGTAGCGATTGCGTACCGCCCAACACCGCAGCCAAAGCTTGGTTTGAAACCCTGATTACATTATTTAACGGTTGCTGCGCGGTAAGCGTAGAGCCGCCAGTTTGCGTATGAAAACGGAGCATCATGGCTTTTTCGTCTGTAGCACCTAAATTTTTGGTAATATGTGCCCACATGCGCCTAGCAGCCCTGAACTTGGCAATCTCTTCAAAGAAATTATTATGGCAGTTGAAAAAGAACGATAAGCGTTTTGCAAATACATTAATATCCAATCCCTTTTGAAGGGCCGCATTTAAATAGGCTTTGCCATTGGCCAAGGTAAATGCTAATTCCTGTACTGCTGTTGAACCTGCTTCGCGAATATGGTACCCAGAAATAGAGATGGTATTCCATTTTGGCAATTCTTTACTACAATACTCAAAAATATCGGTGATGATGCGCATGGATGGCTTGGGCGGATAAATATAGGTCCCCCTCGCCGCATATTCCTTTAATATATCATTTTGTATGGTTCCAGATATTTGTTTCAAATCAGCACCTTGTTTTTTTGCCAAGGCAATGTACATCGCTAGTAATATAGATGCCGTAGCATTAATGGTCATCGAAGTCGTAATCTGCTGTAGCGTTATTCCATCAAACAGGATTTCTATATCCTTTAGCGAATCAATGGCTACTCCAACCTTTCCTACTTCGCCCTCCGCCATATCATCATCAGAGTCGTAACCAATTTGAGTGGGCAAATCAAAAGCTACAGATAAGCCCATGGTTCCCTGCGCTAACAAATAATGGTAACGTTTATTGGATTCTTCGGCAGTAGAAAAGCCTGCATATTGGCGCATGGTCCACAACCTGCCACGATACATGTCTTTCTGTATACCTCTGGTGAAAGGGAACTGTCCTGGCAGCTCCTCATTTTTTGGCGCAGTAGTATATACATCCTTTATTTCTATTCCAGATGTGGTAGTATGTTTTTTGTCCATGGTTTAAATGGTATTTGGTTATCGGTTATTTGACGGTCTATTAAGTCATCGTTTGAACGGCTTCAATTAACCAAATACCCATTCAAACGACCAATATTCTCCTAAAACATTTTATGGATATCCTGTTTAATTAAACCAATAGCCAATTCATAAGGATTCTCTTCTATCTCGCTCATATAGTTAAGCACCTTTTTGCTCAACTCTCTACCTGATGCTTCGGCAGGCAAATTTTTCACGGCATTGTTTATCATGGCAATTGTATCATCCTTCAATTTACGAACTACATTCCAAGTAGTCGCCTCTATATAAAGTTGTTGCGTAATGTTATGCTGAAACTCGGTCTTGATTTCATTGAGGGCCATTACTTGTAAAGCACCAACTTCTATCCCTTGTTGATGTAATCTCAAAAGCAGGTTGGATGGATTAATGCGGTCCACAAAAATGATCATGCGTTCATGTGCCTGTAAACGTAAATTCAGCAAACTACTTTTATCATCAATCGGTACAGCATTGGTCTTTCTCGAACTCAAATACTTCATGATATCGTTCCTCACCATGTAATAGGCTACGACCACTATAAATGTACCCCCTACCGCTAAACTTGTTGAGTTTAAAAGAAATTTACCTAAATCCATTTTCAGTTTTGTTTATACTTCGTAATATTAGCCTTTACGACAGGCAAAAATGTACATAAATATTTATATTTGTTTGTCATAATTTTAAATAAGATGAGTAATACTGTTGAAACTAGCTTTGCACCTGTAACCTTTACTGAAGGCGCTGTTAAAGAACTGATAAAACTAAAAGACCAACAAGAAATTGCTGATAATTTTGGGCTTCGTGTTGGCGTTGAGGGCGGAGGCTGCTCAGGAATGAATTATATTTTAGGTTTTGACCAAAAGAAAGAAGGCGACCAAGAGTTCATTATTGAAGGCATTAAAGTGTTTATGCACAAAGCCCACCAAATGTATCTTTTAGGGATGCAAATAGATTGGCAGGATGGTTTAAATTCTAGAGGCTTCACTTTTAACAATCCAAATGCTGCTAGCACTTGTGGTTGTGGAACAAGCTTCTCTGTATAAACATAAAAATATTGTAACATTTTAAAAGGTCTCGTTGTCTTAACAACGGGACTTTTTATTTTTACTACTAAAGGTTTTAATGATATAAACCAAAGATTGTAATATTGTAAACCTGAGTCTTCATATTAATTAGGATCTAATCATACTCCAATATACCAAAATGAATTATATAGAAAACGTACGACTAGCGATGCAATCTATTAAAAGTAACCGTTTGCGTACTTTTCTTACCGCACTTATTATTGCCATTGGTATATCTGCATTGGTAGGTATTTTAACCACTATTGATGCCATTGAGAAGAAAATGACCGATGCTTTTTCTAGCATGGGTGCTAATTCATTTACCATCAGAAACCGCGGCACTAACATCCGTATTGGCGGCCCAGGACAAAGACCTAAAAGCTATAAGCCTATTAGGTATGAGGATGCCCTAAAATTTAAGGAGAGATTAAATGCTCCTGCGAGTGTATCCATTAGCGTATTTGCCAGTAATGGCGCAACTGTAAAATACGGACAGGAAAAAACCAACCCCAATATCAACATCAGAGGCATAGACGAAAATGGCTTGGCCGCACAAGGTTTGGAACTTGGACAAGGCAGAAGTTTTAATAGTGCCGAATCACTAAGCGGACCTAATATTTGCGTGATTGGTTCAGAAATTGCCAAAACCCTATTTAAAGATAGCGATCCATTGGATAAAGTGATCAATGCGGGCAACAACCGTTTAAGAGTAATTGGCGTATTGGCAGCTAAGGGTTCGGGCATGGGTGCCAATGTTGACAGGGCGGTATACGTTCCGTTATTCAAGGCCAAAGTGATTAATGCCAATGCCAATCCTTCTTATACCATCACGGTATCGGTCCCCAATGCTGATTTAGTAGACAATGTTATTGGCGAATCTACATCTACTTTTAGGAGCATCAGAAAAACAAAGATTGGCGAAGCTAACAACTTTGAAATTACCAAAAGCGATGCAGTAGCTCAAACGTTAATAGAGAACTTACAGGTAGTAGTTATTGGTGGTGTATCTATTGGGATCATTACCCTACTCGGTGCATCCATCGCTTTGATGAATATTATGTTGGTATCTGTTACCGAGCGTACGCGAGAAATAGGAATTAGAAAAGCCATTGGCGCTAATCCAGCTGTAATTAGAAGGCAGTTCCTTATCGAAGCCGTAGTAATTTGTTTACTAGGTGGTGTGCTGGGCATATTGCTTGGCATTGCCATAGGTAATATTATTTCATTGGTAATGGGTGGTGGCTTTATCGTCCCTTGGCTTTTTATTGGCCTTGGTTTAGGCTTATGTATATTAGTTGGGGTTGTTTCGGGCTATTACCCTGCTAAAAAAGCATCAAAACTTGATCCGGTAGAGGCTTTACGTTACGAGTAATATTTTTAAAAGCGAATGCAGAAGCGTTTCGGTAACGAAAAAACTTTTCGTTCTTAGCGATGCTCTTCTTTCCTTTGCGGTTATTTTTTTAACGCAAAGAATTTTGAAGTATTCGCAAAGAACGCAAAGCTCTAGTCAAGTGCGCTTGGCAAAATTATAACAGTAGATTGTTTAACTGACCTTGTTTGAGTAGTTCTTCCACTCGCGATAAGCTTAGGCTTTCTTGCAATGCTTTTGCATGTCTTAAATGATGCATATCGCTGCCCAAAAATGAAATGCACCGCTGATCAACCAAGCTATCGGCTGCCTTTTTTACACCTTTACCGTAGTAGCCTGTTAATGAAATGGTATTCAATTGTAAAAAACAACCACTATCTTTTATCTGTTGATAGTTTTCGATACTACCGTGATAATAGGGATAGCGCTCTGGGTGTGCCAAAACAGGGTAAAATCCCGCATCTTGAATTTTAAAGAGCACATCAATTAGGTTGGGAGGTTGATTAATGTACGATAGTTCGAATAACAGGTAATTATTCCCAAAGCCTAAAACTTCCTTTCTTGCTAATTTATTAAAAAAGGTTTCATCCAAATAGTATTCAGCTGCCCCTTCCACTTCTAAATCAATCTGATTTTGCTGTAACCCTTCCTTCAAAACATCCAATCCCTTACGAATGCTATCGGGAGTGTTCCTATAGAAATCGGCCATGACGTGTGGCGTTGCAATAACTTTTTTGAAACCCATGGCTACATATTTTCTAGCCATCGCCAATGAGGCCTCCAAGTTAGGTGCGCCATCATCAATTCCAGGAATAATATGAGAATGCATGTCAGCCCTTATCGCAGAAAAATCGATTTCGGGTAATGTATTTCGCTTTTTAAACAGACCAAACACTTTGTGAAGTTAAAAGTAAAAAAGATAAGTTAAAAATATATGGTCAAAGTTACTATTCGACACTCTTAGGCAGACCTAAATCAAGCGCCGTTTTCGACATATAACTACCATAGACTTTTGCAAGCAACGCGTTCAACTCTTCTTTTAAATCAAACTGCAAGTCTTCATGTAGTTTTTCGAACTTACGCAATAACATCAATATGGCTTTCACCACATAATTTGCCAGCAATTGTTCGTGATTTTTAGATAAGGAATAAACCTTATACCTAAAGGTCATGGGGCTTAGGTTAAACATCAAGAGCTTCAATTCTACTTCTTCGAAATCGGCTTTGGTTACCTTGTAGAAATGATTGATTTGCTTAGCGAGTTTACGAAGCAACAACAAGGTATCTTTTGCACTGGTTTTAGGCGTGGTGTTAAGTTCATCCAATAACTCAGTGACCTCATTTTTAATAAAAGCAACCCTATCTTTAAGGTTGCTTTCATCTTCTAATAACAAAAAATGTAAATGCTCAGTAAGCACCTTATCTTTAGCTACCAAACGTAAAAGCAGTTTATCTTTCTCTTTTACGGGCAGCGCCAAGATTTCTTTCTTCAGATCTTTGTGCTCACTAAGTTTCATCTCTATCTAAAATGGATTATCGCGAAGGTATTTTTCCCATTCCCAAGCAGAGCGCATCATTTCGTTCAAATCTAGTTCTGTTTGCCAACCTAATGTTGCTTTAGATTTGCTTACATCGCCATAAATCTGTTCTACATCACCTTCTCTCCTTGGTGCAATTTTGTAATTTAATTTTTCGCCTGTAGATTGTTCAAATGCATTGATGATTTCCAACACTGACGAACCCTTTCCAGTTCCCAGGTTAAATACATCATAACCATCAACCTTTCCATCTGTCAACAGCTTTACAGCAGCAACGTGTGCTTTTGCTAAATCTACCACATGGATATAATCACGGATGGCAGAACCATCTGGTGTACTGTAATCATCACCAAAAACTTGGATAGGACCTCTTTTACCAATTGCTGATTGTGTAATGAAAGGCACCAAGTTTTGAGGAACACCATTTGGCAACTCGCCAATTAAAGCGGTGGCATGCGCACCTACTGGATTAAAATAACGTAATGAAATTACATTAAGACCTGGTGTTGCTTTAACCGTTTCTCTCAAAATTTCCTCTGCCACTTGTTTAGTGTTGCCATAAGGCGATTCCGCCTTTTTCACTTCACTATCTTCTGTTACAGGCAATCTATCTGGCTGACCGTACACCGTACATGAAGATGAAAAAACAAAGTTAGCCGTAGGATATGCGGTCAGCAAATTGATTAAACTATAGAAGTTATTTTTATAGTATTTCAAGGGCTCTTGTACCGATTCACCAACTGCTTTATATGCCGCAAAATGAATGATTCCTGCCACATCTGGGTGCTGTTCCGCGAAGCCGTTCACCGCAGCATCATCTTGTAAATCAAGTTCAACAAACTCGTGATACTTACCTGTAATTTGATGTAATTGATCAAGTATTTTGATATTCGAGTTAGCTAGATTATCAACAATCACCACTTCGTAGCCTGCGTTATGCAATTCTACCACCGTATGTGAACCGATATAACCTATGCCCCCAGTAACCAATATTTTCGCCATGTGCTTGCTTATTTATTGTAAGTAGTAAAGTCTTTATGTTCTATTTTGGCCAAAGCTTCTGCAGATAGTGATTTGAAATACTCGTAGGTAATTTTCAAACCTTCTGCCCTATTCACTTTTGGCTCCCAATTCAGTAATTGCCTTGCTTTGGTAATATCAGGTCTACGTTGTTTAGGATCATCTTGTGGCAATGGCTTATAAACAATTTTCTGATCGGTGCCCGTTAATTTAATAATCTCCTCACAAAACTGCTTGATGGTAATTTCATCAGGATTACCAATATTTACCGGGCTAGCATAGTCAGACTGCAATAAACGATAGATTCCTTCGATCAGATCATCTACATAGCAAAAAGAACGTGTTTGGCTACCGTCTCCAAAAACCGTTAAGTCTTCTCCCCTTAATGCTTGGCCAATAAACGCGGGTAAAACTCTACCATCATTCAGTCGCATGCGAGGACCATAAGTGTTAAAAATACGAACAATGCGAGTTTCTACACCGTGGAAAGTATGGTAAGCCATGGTAATCGCTTCTTGGAAACGTTTAGCTTCATCGTAAACGCCACGAGGACCAACAGGATTTACATTACCCCAATACTCCTCTGGTTGAGGATTTACGTTTGGATCGCCATATACTTCAGAAGTTGAAGCAATCAGCATTCTTGCTCCTTTTGCTCTGGCCAAACCTAATAGATTATGCGTACCCAATGAACCAACCTTTAAAGTTTGGATCGGAATTTTCAAATAATCGATAGGGCTTGCCGGCGAAGCAAAGTGCAGGATATAATCTAATTTCCCTGGAACGTGTACAAACTTGGAAACATCGTGATTATAAAACTCGAAATTCTCCAACTTGAACAGGTGCTCAATATTTTGCAAATCACCAGTGATCAAATTATCCATCCCAATCACATGGCAATTTTCTTTAATAAATCTATCACAGAGGTGTGAACCTAAAAACCCGGCAGCACCGGTAATCAATACTCTTTTACGTTCCATTTAGCTAATAATTTTACGACCAATACTGTTGTAATAATAACCTAGATCTATCATCTTTTGTAAGTCGAACAGGTTACGTCCATCAAAAACAACTTTGCTTTTTAGGATCTCATCCATTTTTTCAAAATCTGGATTACGGAATACCGACCACTCTGTAGCAATTAATAAAGCATCTGCTCCTTGCAAAGCTTCATATTGATCGTTAGCATAGTTGATTTTATCACCCACTAATGCCCTAACATTTTCTATTGCTTCCGGATCAAAAACTGTAACCTCTGCTCCTGCAGCCAATAAATCGTCAATGATATACAAAGCTGGTGCTTCGCGAATATCATCCGTCTCTGGTTTAAAAGCAAGGCCCCAAAGTGCAAACTTTTTGCCTTTTAAATCACCTTTAAAATATTTCAGTACCTTTTCAGTTAAAACGGTCTTTTGTTTTTCGTTAACATCCATTACCGCTTTCAAAATCTTAAAATCGTATTGATGTTCAACAGCCGCTTTTTCTAAAGCCTGCACATCTTTAGGGAAACAACTTCCGCCGTAGCCAATTCCTGGGAACAAAAATCTTTTGCCAATTCTATCATCAGAACCAATGCCTTTACGAACCATATCCACATCTGCGCCTACAATTTCGCAAAGGTTGGCAATCTCGTTCATGAAAGTAATTTTAGTGGCCAAAAATGAGTTTGCCGCATATTTTGTCAATTCCGAAGAACGCTCATCCATATAATAGATGGGGTTTCCTTGACGTACGTACGGCGCATATAATTCACCCATTAGCTTTTTCGCTTTTTCGCTGGTTGTTCCAATCACCACACGATCAGGCTTCATGAAATCATCAACCGCTACTCCTTCACGTAAAAACTCTGGGTTAGACACCACATCTACTTCTACATCAGTGTGAGCTGCAAAAACTGCCGCTACCTTATCCGCAGTGCCCACTGGCACCGTAGATTTGTTTACGATCACTTTATATTCGGTGATTAACTTAGCGATGTCTTTAGCTGCTCCCAAAATATAGGAAAGATCAGCCGCACCGTCGCCCCCCGGAGGAGTAGGCAATGCCATGAAAATAATCTGCGCATCCTTGATACCTTCAGCTAAGTTCGTGGTAAATGACAATCTGTTTTGTGCTATGTTACGATGGAAAAGAACATCTAAACCAGGTTCGTAAATTGGTAATTGCCCTGCCTTCATCTTATTCACTTTCTCTTCCACAATATCTACACAAATGACATTATTACCTGTTTCGGCCAAACATGTACCTGTTACCAAACCTACGTAACCAGTACCAATTACAGCTATCTTCATATATTTTGGAGTGTTTTTAACATTAATATCTATCTTCGAGCGAAGATAACAAATTATGCAGCAATATGTACTGGCTTTACAACATTAGTATGTTAATTTACGGCCTTCTGGTAAGATTAGCATCACTTTTTAATGCTAAGGCTAAACTTTTCATAGCAGGCAGAAAAGGGATTTTTAAACAAATATCGGCTAAATTTAATGGAAGCGAACAACCTATCTGGTTCCATTTTGCCTCTTTAGGCGAATTTGAACAAGGTCGACCTGTATTAGAAAATATCAAAGCATCAAAACCCAATGAAAAAATAATAGTGACTTTCTTTTCGCCTTCTGGATATGAAATCAGAAAGAACTATGCTTTGGCCGACGGCATATTTTACCTTCCTTTAGATACTATCTCAAATGCACAAAAATTTGTGAATTTGGTGAAACCCAAAATGGCCATTTTCACCAAATATGAGTTTTGGCCAAACTACTTTAATGCATTAGCAAAGCAAAATACCCCCCTCTATATCATCTCAGGTATTTTTCGCTCGAACCAGATTTTTTTTAAAGGATACGGTGGTTTTTACAGGAATGTATTGAAATGTGTGAAATACTTTTTTGTACAGAATGAAGAAAGTGCCGCATTGCTTAAAAGCATTGGCATCAAAAATATTGATATTAGTGGAGATACTAGATTTGACCGTGTTTATGAGAATGCACAAACTCCGAAAAACCTGCCTCTTATTGAAAAATTCTGCGGTGAAGCGCCTGTTTTAATCGCGGGCAGCACTTGGCCAGAGGATGAAAAGTTACTCGTCGATTTAGTCGCAAAAAATCCAGATTGGAAATTGGTGATTGCACCGCATGAAATTCACGAAGCCCATATTAACGCTATTATTAACTTATTTCCAAATGGCCTGAGGTTTTCTAAATTAGATGTAAATGCAAGCGTTGAAATCAACTCCCAAATTTTGATCATTGATAATATTGGCATGCTTTCTTCTTTATATCAATACGGTAAAATAGCCTATATCGGTGGAGGATTTGGCGTAGGCATACACAACACCTTAGAGGCGGCAGCATTTGGCCTTCCCGTGATATTTGGACCAAACTATCATAAATTCCAAGAGGCAAAAGACTTGATTGAAATTGGTGCTGCAAAAAGCATTAGCAATGCAGAACAGCTTACTACTGCCTTTGCATATTACGTAACGCATGAAAGCGGAACGCTAGCGAAAAACTACGTAGCCAATAAAAAAGGGGCGACAGAAATGATTATGAAGAAAATTTTCGAGGATTAGATCTGATCTACACGTATCCAGTCCATCCCCGCAGCAATAGCGCCTTGCACTCCTAGTTCTGCATCTTCAAAAACGATACATTTTTTAGGATCTACGCCAAGGGCTTCGGCCGCAGCCAAAAACGGATCTGGTGCGGGCTTTCCTTTTGGGGTTTCGCCTGCGCAAACCATTACATCAATCAGATCAATTAACCCCAATACGGTTAAAGTTTTGGTCACTGTTTTTCTGCTACCTCCAGATACAACGGCTATTTTAACTTTTCCAACATGGTTTTTCAAATGCTCTGAAACATAAGAAATAGGCTGGGTTTGTTCTATATATTTATCGATAAAGATTTGTGATTTCTCACTTGCAAATGTATCGGGTAGCGGCACGCCGTATCTTTTGGTAATTTCTCGGGCAAAAATAGCCGTTGGCATCCCCGCAAATTCGTCTACCATGTTTAGGTCCAATCCCACACCATAATTTGCGGCTACTTCCTTGTAGGCTAACTTATGCGCCATCATATTATCAGCTAAAGTACCATCACAATCGTACAAGAAAGCTTGATATTCACCTTCCGTTCTTTTGGTTAAAAGCTCAAGTTTCTCTAAGTGTTTGCTATCCATTATATCGACATTTCGGCTAAGACTTCTATAAATCTTTCATCTGTATTTAAGCTTTCTACCAATTGCACATGTTCTCCGCCAAGCTCTTTAAACTCTTCGTTATATTCTACCGTGATTTCGTAAATAGTCTCCAAACAGTCGGCTACAAACGCTGGACTAAATACCAAAAGACGTTTTTTACCTTCAGCAGCCAATTTCTTCAACACATCGGTAGTGTACGGCTGTATCCACGGTTCCTTTCCTAAACGCGATTGATAGCAAACTGAATAATTTTCACGGGAAAGTTCTAATTTCTCCGCCAGTAGTTTTGCGGTATTGTGGCATTGCGCCGAATAACAAAACTTGTTTGCATTGTTATAATTTTCACAGCAGTTATCGACTTTTAAACAGTACTTTCCAGTATGATCTGATTTGCTCATTTGTCTTTGTGGCAGCCCATGGAAACTGAACAATACGTGATCGTAGTTTTCAACACCATGTTTCCTTGCATTATCTGCAAATATTTCCAGCATTAAATCATTATCGTGAAACGAGTTCACAAAAGACACTGGAGGTATGGTTGGCCATTTACTCAACAGTTCCATCACCAATTGCAAAACTGAACCTGTACTAGCCGACGCGTATTGAGGAAATAAAGGAATTACTTTGATACTGCTTACCAATCCCTTTTTTAAATTTTCCAAAGCACCCTCTATAGATGGGCTTTGATAGCGCATTGCTAATTCTACCTGATATTCGCTACCCAGCTTATCTTGCAACATTTTAGCTTGCTGCTCGCTGTAGTAGAGTAAAGGCGACCCTTTCTCGTCCCATATCTTTTTATAAAGCTTTGAAGTTTTGGGGCTACGGAAAGGAACAATGATGCCTTTAACCAATAATGTTCTATTAAGTTTCGGGATATCAATTACCCGCTCATCCATTAAAAATTGATCAAGATATTTTCTTACATCTTTTACTTCAGGACTATCTGGCGTACCCAGATTAACTAATAGTATACCTTTTTTGGCCATTAATTTCTTATTTGCCGCAAATATAGCTTGATTTACGATTTTATCCTGTATGTACGGGAAAGATTTTAGATTTTAAGACACAGCGGAGACATAAGAGTTTTCAGTTGGCAGTTTTCAGTTGACTAGCAAATCACCAATAACTTAGCTTGCCTAAATTTTCAGTTAACAGTTGAGCACTCGCACCAACATTTCAACTTTACAACATTTCAACCGAGACGTCTAGTAAGATTCAATCTCTGCTTTCACGTTTTCCATGAGCCACATAGGCGTTGACGTTGCGCCACAGATCCCAATACGGTCATTCGGCTTGAACCAGTCTTTATTCAACTCTTCTACATTGGAAATGAAATACGACTCGTCGTTATATTTCTTGCATACATCGTACAGCACTTTTCCATTCGAAGATTTTTTACCAGAAACGAATATGATTTTATCAAAGTCCTTTACAAATTCTTCCAGCTCTTCGTAACGGTTAGAAACCTGCCTACAGATGGTATCGTTTGCCTTTACATCATAACCTCTCTTGATCAGCTCGTCTTTAATCTGATAAAATTTATCTACACTTTTAGTGGTTTGGCTGTATAAAGTGAATTTATTGGGCAGCTCAACATTGTCCAACTCCGCAATATCCATAAAAACCAAGGCTTTACCATCCGTTTGACCTTGTAAGCCAATTACCTCGGCATGACCATGCTTTCCGAAGATGAGGATTTGTTCTTCATCATCGTGAGAGTTTTTAATACGGTTTTGCAGCTTGAGTACTACTGGACAGGAAGCGTCAATTAGTGTAAGATTATTTGCTAAGGCCAATTCGTAAGTGGAAGGCGCTTCACCATGTGCTCTAATCAATACTTTTTCGTTGTGAAGTTCTTTGAGCTTTTCGTGATCGATGATCCTAAGGCCCTTTGCTCTTAAACGCTCTACCTCTTCATCGTTATGAACAATATCGCCAAGACAATACAAATAATCTTCCCTGTCTAGAATGTCTTCGGCCATATCGATGGCGTAAACTACTCCAAAACAGAAACCCGATGATTTATCTATCGTAACTTTTAAACTATAGCTCATAATGAATACACAAAGGTACGCAGAAGAAGTCTAAATTAAATAAAATTTTTAATATCGGATAAAATAAATAAATTTGATAACGATATTAATGAGATGTGGGATTTTGATTTAAAAGATTTAGAAGAATTAAAGCCGCAAATAGAAAGGCTATACGAGAAAAAAGCAAAGATTGATCGATCAAGGCCTTTGCCCAATACCGTATTGCAAAAAATTAAGGACCAACTTAACCTTGAATGGACCTACAACTCAAACAGTATTGAAGGCAACACCCTAAATCTTCGTGAAACACAGCTTATCCTAGAAGAAGGGATTACCGTTGGTGGAAAATCTTTAAGGGAGCATTTTGAAGTCGTTAACCACGAAAAAGCGATAGATTACCTATACGGCTTAGTAAATCCTGAGTATACTTTAAGAAGCATTGATATCTTGAACCTGCACGGCTATATTTTAAAAAATATTGAAGATGAATTTGCTGGGCGGTTAAGAAACGGCGGTGTTCGTATTGTTGGCGCAAACTTCACTCCTCCAAATGCCAAAATAGTTCCCGATCTTTTTGATGAGCTGGTTTCTTTTGCAAACACCAATCCTATCAATGCTGATGACTTAGTTTTAGCTACGTTGTTTCATCACAAACTAGTTTGGATACACCCTTTTTTTGATGGAAATGGCCGCACTGTCCGTTTAGCGATGAATCTTTTATTGATGAGGAAAGGGTTTCCGCCTGCCATTATCCTTAAAAATGACAGAAAGAAATACTACGAGGCACTTAATCAGGCAAACAAAGGAAGCTACCATAAGCTTTGCTTGTTGATGCTGCAGGCCACTGAACGATCTTTAAACATGTACATTAATTCGTTGCCTGGTAAAAGCTATGACGATTACGAGCCTATCTCAAGTATAGTCTCCGAGCCAAGCTTTCCCTACGGGCAAGAATATGTGAGTTTATTGGCAAGGCAAGGCAAAATAGATGCTTACAAAGAAGGTAAAAACTGGCTTACCACCAAAGAAGCGGTAGAAGATTACGTGGTGAACAGGAAAAGAAAAAGGTAGGTTCAAAACATCAGTCTTTTGTTACTATTTTACTGTCCTACCGCCTGAAACCATTACAGATAGGTTTTCTATGTGCCTATGTTGCTAATTTCCTTTTTGACAAACACATAGATACATAATGGCATTATTTTTCAATTATAGCGGATATTTTTAAGGAGCAAGCAAGATTAGTTTTTGCAGGCCAAACAGGCCAAGGCCATTTTAGTAGAGCAAAGGGGCTTTGCTAGGGCTGGAAATCATGAGAAATTACAGAATACTTATCGCGAACCCTACTAATTAGCTTAAATAAACCCTATCTTCTTCTCCCTCTACATCCATGATCACATCTACGTGTTCTTTTAAGATCGTAGCCAGCTCTAAACCCACAAAATCAGTAGCAACAGGGAATATCTTATGACTTCTATCTACCAAAACCACGGTTCTGATTTTTTTATGAGGGGTATTTAGAAAAACGCCCAAACCATACGCAAGGGTTTTGCCACTGTTTAACACGTCATCTACTAAAATAATGACTTTATTTTTCCAGTTACTTTCTGGCAAATCGGTTTTTGCCACTAGCTTACTGCTCTGCTTTTCCAAATCAATACGCAATAAGGTGGTTTTAAATTCAGAGATTTCGTTTAACGTTTTCTGCAATCTAACCGCCAATTTATAGCCTCTATCCCAAATTCCAGCCAGTATAATCTCTTTTTCATCTAGGTTATCTTCTAGGATTTGATAAGCAATTCTATTGATTTTTTGTTGAATCTGCTTCTTGTCTAAAATAAGGACTTGATTTTGGGGCATGTTATGGTGCTTTAGCATTTACAAAAGAACGATTTTAAGCCTCAATATCAAATATTGATTTTTTTTTAGTTATTAGGCGCAACGTTTTGCATTTCGCTTACGTCTTATATACAAAACCACTTGAACATGAAAAAATCACTAGCACTTAAAAAAAATCTAACATTTGTCCTTTTCTTCATCTGCAGCCTTACTTACGTTAATGTATTTGCTCAAAACAGCAGACAGGTTTCTGTGAGCGATTTTAATGGTATCGGCGTAAGCAGTGGTATTAATCTTCATTTGAAACAGGGCAACACGGAAAGTCTTGTAATTAAAGGGGAAGAAGAACTGATCAAAGATGTTGTTGTAGAAAAGAACGACCGCAGCATTAACATCAAATACAAAGAAGGTATTAATTGGTCACGTTTATTTAAAGGAAGGGTGATTGACGTATATGTTACTTTTAAAAACCTAAACAGCTTAGCTGCCAGTGGTGGCGCTGATGTTTACATTGATGGGCAATTAAAAACAGATCGTTTTTCAATCGCTGCTAGCGGTGGTGCCGACATCAAACTAGAACTAACTTGTAAGGATATTAAAATTGCAGTAAGCGGTGGCGCTGATATTGACCTTAAAGGTTCTGCTGAAAACATGACCGTTAGCGCCAGTGGAGGTGCAGATGTTAACGCATTTAATTTCAAAGTAGACTACGCCCAAGTAAACAGTAGTGGCGGTGCTGATGTAGACATTTATGTAAACAAAGGACTTACTGCATCAGCAACTGGCGGCAGCGACATCACCTATAAAGGAAATGCGGCTTTAAAGAAAACCTCTAACTCAAAAAGCGGTGATATTACACACGCTAATTAGTTTTTAATATAAAAAGGTAGGCAATACCTGCCTACCTCATCAAGAGCAAACTGCTTAGTTTGGTTAATAGTAGAGCCAATGTCGCGGATACGGCATTGGTTTATTTTTTTGCGTAAGGATAATAAATAAAATTGGCTCCTTCGGGCACCACTACAAATACACACATAAAATCTTCTGGCTTTTTGTAATTTTTCAGGAAATGTTCTTTTTTATCGGACAAAATAATTCCTTTTTCAATAAACTCTTCGAGAGTAGAAGCTTGGATAGTCCAATTGGTATTCAGCTCCTCCCTGTTTAAAATCATTTCGCCAATTTTCACTTCATGCTGATGGGCAATAAAAATAGGCGCCTGGGAAATACCCTCCATCATAATTTCTACCGACACCTCCTTGATTGATTCTGCGTAAAACTCCAAGTCTTTCTCTAAACTTACCAACGGACTTTGCTTTTTTTCTTGCTTAGGTTCGTTACCGTTGGAATTTAAGTTTCCTAACAACTCTTCTGATTCCATATGCTAAAACTTAATTTCTTTTTTTTGTATTACAAATTGATCGTTTGCCAAGCTATCTACCAGCAAATAATATTTGTCATTTTGTTTTTCTATTCTCTTCGATAAAGGATATTCATCTGCACAGAAGTACATACTACCTTTTTTAATCAACTTCCAAGCACCTTCTTTTAAACTAAAAAGATTGATGCTTGCCCAGCAACTGCTAAACCATTCTGGCCTAAGCAATAGCTCTGGCTTATCATCTCCATCAATATCGCCTACCAAATACAAATCAGCACCAATAGCTTCACTGAATTTTAGCGTTGGCCATTTTTTATTACTGAACATGATATTGATTTCGTACCGTTGTTTTTCACCCCCAGTATCAGCCGTATCCAACTTATCTTTTACGATAATGGCGGTATCCTTCTCTCCTAATACGACTGTATCCAACTGTTGTTTTTCGGCATCCATGATGAAGGTTTTACTTGTTACCGCTACCTTTTTAGTTTCCTTACTTTGGCAGGCCAACAAAATCATCACAGACAACAACAAAAAACAACAATTTTTCATCTTATTTGAGTTGAAGTAAAACTACGTTCTCTACATGCTGTGTATGAGGGAACATATCTACTGGCTTAATTCTAGCCACGTCATATTTTTCGGTGAGCAGCGCCAAATCCCTCGCTTGCGTAGCCGCATTACAGCTTACGTAAACAATTTTCTCCGCTTCCATCTCCAGTAAACGCTCTACTACATCTGCATGCATCCCAGCCCTAGGTGGGTCGGTAATCACTACATCAGGTTTCCCGTGCTCAGCAATAAATTCTCTAGTAAGGATATCTTTCATGTCTCCTGCGTAGAAAATAGTATTGTTAATGCCATTTAATTCAGCATTGAATTTCGCATCTTCAATGGCCGAAGGCACATACTCAACCCCCACTACCTGTTTAGCACTATGTGCCACAAAATTAGCGATGGTTCCCGCTCCTGTATATAAATCGTAAACCAGTTCATCGCCTTTCAAACCTGCAAATTCTTTGGTGATACGGTATAGCTCGTAAGCTTGCGCAGAGTTAGTTTGATAGAATGATTTAATGCCAATCTTATATTTAACACTCTTGCCATTTCCCAAAGGCATTTCTTCAAAAATATGGTCGCGGCCTGCATAGGTCACCACCTCTTGGTCGAAAATAGTATCGTTCTTTTTATGGTTGACGATATACTGCAACGAGGTAATTTCTGGAAAAGTGGTTTTAAGATATGCCATCAAGCCCTCAATTTGTTCTGGTGTAGCATAGGCAAAAACCACGCCCACCATTACTTCCCCAGTACTCGATGTACGAATGATCAGGTTACGCATGGCTCCTTCGTGATTACGCAAATCGTAAAAACTTAAATTGTGCTGTAATGCATAATCCCTCACTTTTAAGCGAATATCATTACTTGGGTTGGCCTGCAAATAACAGTGTTCCACTCCTAAAATCTTGTCAAATCTACCAGGAACGTGAAAGCCAAGCGCATTCATCTCTCTGCCTTCGGCTTCCTCAGCCATGTCCTTACTATCTAACCATCGTTTGTTAGAAAAAGTAAATTCTAGCTTATTGCGATAATATCGGTTTTCGGCAGAACCTAAAATTGGCTCAATACCACTCACATCTATTTTGCCTAAACGCTGCAAAGCAGATTCAACACTTTTTTGTTTATAGGTTAATTGGGCTTGATATTGCATGTGTTGCCATTTACAACCACCACAAGTACCGAAGTGGCTACAAAATGATTCTTGGCGCAAAGCGGATGGGGTATGCAAGGTTTCGATTACAGCCTCTGCAAAGTTTTTCTTTTTCTTTACCAAACGCACATCAACCACATCACCAGGAACAGCCTTATCTACGAAAATCACTAATTCTTCGGCTTTGCCCACTCCTTTGCCCTCTTCGGCGATATCAATAATACTTAAACCCGAAATTCTGATGGGTTCAGTATTCTTTCTTTTTCTGCTCATTGCTGCAAATATACGGAAAGTCTTTAGTGAGTTAAATCAAAAGAATAGCTACGGATAAATTAGGCACAGTAATGACCTACAGGCAGGGCTGCCTGCATGGGTAAAATCGAAATCAATGATGTGGTTTAACCTTCAAAAATGCTCAGAATTACTCCCAAAATACCGTCTGCAAGATTAAAATTCACATCAAATTGTTCGTCTACCATCACTGAAATCTCTAACACTTCTTGACTCATAAATTCCATTTCTATATCTACAAATATAAAACAAATGAACCAAAAACCAAATCGGTATAGTGTTAATTTTACATTAAATTTCTGCTAAAAAAAAGAAAATGATGTAATAGATTGTTAAAATCCTATAACATTTAAGCTCTTGGCCCTCACTAATTTTGTATTAGAAATTTTTGAAAGATGAAAACGAGAGATGCTATATATATTCCGCTAGAAAATGTGGAGAGCGAACATTGCGCTTTGATTGTTGACAAGGGACTTGACAGCGTTAAAGAAATTAATACGCATCAGGTAGAGCTCAACAACCAAAGAGCTGTTATTACTGCTAAAAAATATCCCGAAGAGGCTGTCCAAGAAGCCGTGAAGCAGATTAGGGATTTAGGCTATGACGTTACTACGGTGAAACAAACCTTTCCCGTTACCGATATGTCCTGTGCCTCTTGCGCTGCCAATACAGAAGCCATATTAAATGGCCAAGTTGGAGTGGTAAAAGCTGAAGTCAACTATGCCAATACCTCTGCAAAGATAGAATACATCCCAAGTTTGGTAACAGCACAAGCATTAAAGCAAGCGCTACAGGAAGGCGGCTATGATCTGCTCATAGAGGAAGGCAACGAAGCCAAAGAATCATTGAACGAGATTAAAGCTAACCAATATCAAAGACTAAGGAAAAAAGCCATTAGCGCCTTAATCCTAGCGGTCCCACTTTTCGTTATCGGGATGTTTTTTATGAACATGTCTTATGCCAATTACATCATGTGGGTGTTATCAACCCCTATGCTATTGGTTTTTGGTAAGCAGTTTTTTGTAGGTGCTTGGAAGCAAGCCAAACATCGCTCTGCCAATATGGACACCTTAGTGGCCATTAGTACTGGAACCGCTTACATTTATAGTGTTTTGATTACGCTATTTCCTGATTTAATGCACAGATTTGGCATTCACTCCCATGTGTATTTTGAGGCGGCTGGAATTGTAATTGCTTTTATATTACTCGGCAAACTGCTGGAAGAAAAGGCAAAAGGCAACACTTCTTCGGCCATTAAAAAACTGATGGGCCTACAACCAAAACATGTAACCATTGTACATGAAGGCGGGCATCAAATGCAAATTGCCATTGGCAGTGTGAAAGTTGGCGATGTACTGTTGGTTAAACCAGGGGAACGTGTAGCCGTAGATGGCACTGTGGTTAACGGCAGCTCGTATGTAGATGAAAGCATGATCAGCGGCGAACCCATTCCCGTTGCCAAAATTGCAGAAAGCACTGTATTTGCAGGTACCATTAACCAAAAAGGAAGTTTTCAGTTTAAGGCTGATAAAGTAGGTAGCGATACGGTTTTAGCGCACATCATTAAAATGGTGGAAGATGCCCAAGGCAGTAAAGCGCCCGTACAAAAACTAGTGGACAAAATTGCCTCCATTTTTGTTCCTGTTGTCATTGGCATTGCCGTGTTAAGCTTATTACTTTGGGTAGTTCTTGGCGGCGAAAATGGATTAGCGCAAGGTATTGTTGCGTTTGTAACCGTGTTGGTGATTGCCTGTCCATGTGCTTTAGGCCTTGCCACCCCAACCGCCATTATGGTTGGTGTAGGCAAAGGAGCTGAACAAGGAATTTTAATTAAGGATGCCGAAAGTTTAGAACTGGCCAAAAAAGTAAATGCCATTATTTTAGATAAAACAGGAACCATTACCGAAGGGAAACCAAAAGTTACGGCCATTGAATGGTTTGGAGACTTCAAACCGCTCCATCAGGACATTCTTTATAGCATAGAGAAATCATCCGAGCATCCTTTGGCGGATGCCATTACTGAACACCTCTCAACTAATGCAAAATTTTTAAATGAGCTCAGCATTGAAAACATTAGTGGACAAGGCATTGAAGGCAACTATGACCATCATACCTATTTTATAGGAAACGAGCTACTGGTAAAAGAAAGAAACGTTAGCATTCCCGACGAAGCTAAGCAATGGGCAGCTACTCAGTTGAACAATGCCCAAACGGTGGTTTTCTTTTGTAATGAAAACACTTTACTAGCCATTATTGCTATTGCCGATCAGATTAAGGCAACCTCGCAAGAAGCGATAAGGGAATTACAAAAAGACGGCATTAAGGTTTACATGCTTACTGGAGATAACGAGCAGACTGCAAAAGCAGTAGCCACCACGCTTGGTATTGATGAATTTCATGCCAATGTGCTCCCTGCCGATAAAGGAAAATTCACAAAAAAACTGCAACAGGAAGGCAAGGTGGTGGCGATGGTTGGCGATGGCATTAATGACAGCAACGCCCTTGCACAGGCAGATGTGAGCATTGCCATGGGAAAGGGAAGTGACATTGCTATGGATGTGGCCAAAATGACCATTATCTCGTCTGATCTTTCCAAAATCCCTAACGCAATACATTTATCAAAATATACGGTAAACGCGATTAAGCAAAACCTGTTTTGGGCTTTTATTTACAATGTAATTGGCATCCCAATAGCAGCAGGAGTGTTATTCCCTATCAACGGCTTTTTACTCGACCCGATGTGGGCTGGCGGTGCAATGGCTTTTAGTTCAGTAAGTGTGGTGGCCAATAGCCTCCGCTTAAAATGGAAAAAAATCTAAACCTAAATTCAACGCTCTAAATATTAAAAAACAAATTAATTGATATCAGATGAATACTTTAAAATTTAAAACGACCATTAATTGCAGTGCTTGTGTAGCTAAAGTTACCCCAGTACTTGACGCACAAGAAAACATCCAGCATTGGGACGTAGATACGACAAATCCAGATAAAATTTTAACAGTTAATAGTGATGACCTTGATGAGGCAGACCTTGTCAAATCACTACAAAAGATTGGCTTTAAAGCCGAAAAGATTTAAACTCTTTTGATTTTGTCATTCTGAGTGTGGTGAAAAAAAGTTGTCCATAGCTTTTTTAACTCCTCAGATGACAAATCAAATTCTTATTTATTTCCCGTCATCAAGTCGGGATAATCAGTAACGATACCATCTACTCCTAAATTTTTGAGGTACTGCATATCTTTAACCGTATTCACCGTCCAAGGAATGATTTTTACGCTCGCAGCATGACATTTATCAACCAAACCTTTACCTACCAAGGGTAAATAAGGACTATAAATGGTAGGCGTAAAACCCAGTGCTTTGATGTTATTTTCGAAATCTTCTTTCTCGTCTATCCCTAGTGAGGTTGGTATTTCAGGATATTTTTCGTGAACATATTGCAAACTTCTGATGTCAAAGGAATGAATGGTCACTCTTTTTTCTAATTTCTTGGCTTTTATTACTGCCATAATCAGTTCCACAAATTCTTCTGGACTTGGCTGAAATTCCCCATCACCTTTTCTGATCAGTTTCGTTTCGATGTTATAATGGGGTTTTGCCATTTTCCTTTTGGTCACAAAAAACTCAACCTTATCAATCAAATCAGCCAAAAGAGGTTTTTCGACCCTGAATTTTTCTTGATGTGGAAAGCGAGGATGTGGTTTAGAACCTACGTCAAACTGTTTCACTTCTTCGTAGTCCATTTTGTAGATATTGAACTTCTTTTCGTTCTTAAGCGTAATTTCTTCACCAGTTGGCGAGGTACTGATGACGTGGTTAAAATAAGGCTCTTGCGACACTACTACTTGTTTATCCTTTGAAATTACCACCTCCATTTTTAAGGTAGTTGCGCCACTTTCCAGTGCCTTTATCATGGATGGAACAGTATTTTCGGGCATTAGCCCCCTTGCACCACGGTTGCCTTGTATTTCAAAAGCCACCTTTTTTTGTGCTTGTGCAACAGTAAGAGCAAATAGGAAAAATAAAATTGAAAATGTGATTTTCTTCATGTGATATTTAGTTAACGGCTAAACCTTCGGAGAATTGCAAGTATAAAGTTTTTCAGTTTAAATCTTCGAAAAATGAACCGTTATTAAACAAAAAAGGACTTCAACTTATCGTTAAAATCCTTGGTTTATATTTGATATTTGGTTTAAAGATTATCTCTCTGCAACCGTAAAAATTTGGGCAATGATATTCCAGTTTGCATCTGCTTGACGCTCCCAAATAAATAAGTAGTTAAAGCTTTCACGAAGATTAGCTTTATAGTCGATAGTAGCTATACCATATGTGTAAGCGAAATCACCTCCCAAGGCTTTATCAGCTTGCGTGGTTTTTAGGTTGATTTTGTCGATCACTCTGTTATTAAATGCCAAAATATCATCTTTACCCACAATCACGTCAGTTCCAGGGAACATTAGGCGTGCATCAGGATTAATGAAACCAGAAAAGGCTTGAATACCGTGAGTTTTCAACATTGTATTCAGTGTTTTCTCTGTATTATTGATAATCTCTGTCGCTGCTTTTAAGTCTTTTGAGGTCGCAAATTTTGGACTATGAGTACCTATTGGTTCTACAAAAGTATTTTTAGGTTCTTTACCTTTGATTGGCTTCATGGCTTCAGCACCTAGGTCAATCACTAATTGCCAATCACCATCCTTGCCCCTCCAAACAGATAGATAATGTCCGTAAGTTTTTTTATCGGCACCAGCTACATAGGTTCCCGAAGTAAAACCCCAATCCCTACTTTTTGATAAGCGGGCGTAATTAGGTTCCCAAGTCAAATTTTTAGTATCTACCGCAGTAGCATAAAACTTTTTAGCATTAATTGGATTTGGACGGAATACAATCGCATCAGGAGCAGCGAACTCCATAAAAGCGGCATTTACACCATCTTTGGCTGCTTTTTGTGCAAAAGACTTTTCTGCGTTAACTAAAGATTTTACGGTGCCATCCGATTTTTGTGCATATACATTGGCACCTATGGCTAGGGCTAGAACTGACAGATATATTTTTCTCATAACAATTTATTATTGTAGTGTACGAATTTAAATGTTGAATAAATTAGTTGGCAAAAAAGTAATTAACAATTACACATTTTGACTTGTCAAAAGGCAATTTAAAAGGTTTGAAGAATGGATTAAGCCGAAGGCTTTTCTCTGTAAATGGTTTCCAACATGGTTTGTCCTACCGCTTTCAAAGTGTTCCTATCAATGTTGTTCAAGTTATCCAATTGGGTGTGCCAATTGCTGTAAAAACCTGCTGCATCTGAATAGTGAATCACATCAATAGCTGGAATGCCTGCTTGGTTAATCCAAAAATGATCATCCACCAAGCTGCCAGAACTTACATTGATGAAATAGTTACCATAGCCAATTTCGCCAGCAATGCTCCATACTTTGTTCACTACATTTGGAGCATATTTTCTAGAAAGCTCGTCTTGCGTAAACTGTGCATTACTACCACCAACCATATCCAAGTTAATGGCGTATAATGGTTTGTAACCTTTTACATGAGGATTTTTAGCCCAATATTGCGAGCCAATGCACCAAGTAGTTTCATTAGGCGTTTGATCATTGGCACTACCGTAATCTTCAATGTCCCACAAAATAAAATCAACACCTACTTCAGGTTGCTTTTCTTTAATTTGACGGGCCATTTCCAAAATCACCGCTACCCCACTGGCACCATCATTAGCGGCTTCAAATGATTTGCCCTTCATGTTCTCATCAGGATCTTGGTCTGAAAAAGGACGGGCATCCCAGTGGGCCGTAATTAAAACTCTTTGTGTTTTTTCTGGATAAAAAGCGGCAATGATATTTTTTAATTGGTGCGTTTTACCATCATAAGTTTTAGCAGGCGCTTGTTGAACGGTCACCTGGCCGCCGAAAGATTTTAGCTTAGCCACCAAATACTCGGCACACTTCGCATGTGCGGGGGTTGACGGAATACGTGGACCAAAATCAACCTGTGCTTTCGTATAAGCATAGGCACTATCGGCATTGAACTCTGGTGAGGTTAGTTTAACCTGCTCCACCGTTGTTTCAGTATCTGCTGGTTTGTTCTGCTGGCAAGACTGAAAACCAACCAATGTCAAAAACGATACTACTAATATTTGATTTACTTTCATTCTATTTTTTGAATTGCAATGAATACCAATGACGGTTCAACTATATTTTACTCCAAGTAGTACCTTCTTTACTATCTTTTAATTGTATACCTATGTTTTGTAGTCCAATACGAATAGAATCCGAAGTCGCGTAATCCTTATTTTCCTTAGCTTCTTTACGCAGGGCGATAATCATTTCCAATACTTCGTTCATATCTGTATTGCTGCTTTCCTCGTCTTTCAGGCCAAAAATATCAAATACGAAGTCGTTCATTAAGGCTTTCAGTTCTTCCAATTCAGCAGCAGTGATTTTTGCACTACCATCATAAATCGTATTGATGATGCGAGCTGCCTCAAATAATTCGGCAATAGCTACTGGGCTGTTGAAATCATCATTCATGGCATTCACACATTTTTCTCTAATTGGCGCAATAGCAATATTTCCTTCTGCCGAAGCGGTCAATTTTGGCAATAAAGCCACAGCGTTCATCAATCTTCTGAAACCTTTTTCCGAAGCATCCAAAGCATCATTGCTAAAATCTAGCGTGCTACGGTAATGTGCCTGCAACATGAAAAACTTCACCGTCATAGGGCTATAGCCTTTACGCAGTAACGGATGGTTACCTGTAAAAAGTTCCTGTGGCAAAAAACCATTACCTGCCGATTTAGACATGCGTGTACCGTTAACGGTTAACATGTTGGTGTGCATCCAATATTTAGCAGGTTGATGACTTGAACAAGCTTCTGATTGTGCAATTTCATTGGTATGGTGCGTAGCCGCCAAATCCATTCCACCGCCATGAATATCAAACTCATTGCCCAAATATTTAGCGCTCATGGCTGAACACTCGATATGCCAACCTGGAAAACCCATTCCCCAAGGTGACTGCCATTGCATTAGGGTTTCTGGTTTGGCTTTTATCCAAAGGGCAAAATCCAAACGACCTTTTTTATCATTTTGGCCACTTAGCTCGCGAGTATTTTCCAATAGCTCTTCTAACTTGCGGTTGGTTAAAATGGTGTAATTGTATTTCTGGCTGTATTTCTCTACATCAAAATAAACCGTACCATCTATTTCGTAGGCATAACCATTGGCCAAAATGGCTTTTACCATTTCAATTTGCTCAATAATATGTCCCGTAGCGGTAGGTTCAATGCTTGGCGGCAAGGTATTGAACATCCTCATCACATCGTGAAATCCCAAAGTGTACTTTTGTACAATTTCCATGGGTTCCAATTGCTCCAATTTTGCTCGTTTTGCAAATTTATCATCCCCTTCGTCCCTGTCACCTTCCAAGTGACCAGCATCAGTAATATTACGTACGTAACGCACCTTAAAACCGCTATGGCTTAGATAACGAAAAATCAAATCGAAAGAGATAAAAGTACGACAGTTACCCAAATGCACATCATTGTAAACGGTTGGTCCACAAACATACATTCCTACGTGTGGTGCATTTAAGGGTTCAAAAACTTCCTTTTTACGGGTAAGTGTATTGTATAACTGTAACTCTGGTATCATGGTTGCAAATGTAAAGTTTTTAGAGATTAATATTCATCATCGCTTTCTAAGGAAAAATTTAATCTCAAATCGCTCCTTACTGGAAAATGATCTGATAGTTTTTCTTTGGAAACATGGTGGTTAATGATATCAAAGTCTTTGGTAGTTGCGATATAGTCGATTTGAAAATTAGGAAATGCTCCGTTGTAAGTTTTACCAAAGCCACTGCCTTTTTCAATAAACGCATTTTTCAAAGACTTAGTGATTTGGGTAACGGAATAAGATGCGGGTGTATCATTAAAATCTCCAGCAATCACGAAAGGCAGTTTACATTTTTGCATCTCAGCTTTCATTATTTTCACCTGCTCGCTTCTTCTTTCAAAAGCAGCTTTGAGCATGCTTGCAATTCTTCGAGATGACTTATATTCTGTATTCATCTTCGTCGTCACTTTGTCAATGTAATCGTAATCTTCCTTTTGGAAAGAAATGGATTGGAAATGTACATTGTAAATCCTAAAGAGCTGTCCTTCTACTTTAATATCGGCATAAATACTTCCATTGCCTGGTACTTGGCTAAATGGCACCTCGCCTTTGTTATCGATAGGATAACGTGAGAAGATGGCTAAACCTGCGGCTTCGTAGTTATTGTCAATAGTGGGTACAAAATAATAATATTTCAGTTTAAGCCTTTTTTTAACACTGTCGATCAAATCAAATTCGCCTTTACGTCGTGTAAAAAATTCTTGAAAACAGATAATATCAGGATTTTGGTCTTCTAAAAGTTTAAATATTTGATCTCTGGTAGAAACATCATTGTTCTCCCCGTATTTTTTAAACTGATGTACATTGTAAGTCATTAATCGTACATAATGCTCGCTTTCTTTTACGGTAGAACCTTCTTCACCAAAAAACTGGAAAGTGGCATTCAAAGGTTTCCATCCAAGCGCCATAATGGCCAATGTAACTAGGGCAAAAATGAACCTGCGGCGGAATGCCCAAAAAACGACAAAGATCAAGTTTGCAATTAAAAAGAACGGATACGCTAGTCCAGCAAAGGCAATCCAAATATCATTTTTAGGATCAGTTTGTCCTGCAACCATCCCCAAAGCAAGGCCCATAACGGCTAGCACCGCTAAAAGGAGCATAAATTTGTCGAATATGGAAAGTTGTAGTTTAGGCATTAGTTTTTACTTGCATCAAAAAGGGTTTGCTTCTCTTTAGCGGTAAGATTTTCGTAACCGCTTTTGGAAATTTTGTCCAGTATGGCATCTATTTCCGCTTGATTTACTGCACTTGTTTTCTTTTTTGGAGCTGCATTTTTCACCACTTTCAATTTTGGCTTCTTTACCAAAAAGCTACTCAAATCAGTGCCGTTTTGCAAAAGCTTGATGTAGACAAATCCGAAAAATGCACCACCGAGATGCGCTAAATTCCCACCGATATTTCCAGAACCTGGGGAGGTTCCTATCACATCGATGATGATATATACCAATAGCAAGTACTTCAATTTTACGTCTCCAAATAAGATCAATCGAACACTGTAATCGGGAATAAGGGTAGTGATGGCACTAAAAATAGCCATTACCGCAGCCGAAGCTCCTAGCAGAATGGCTCCGCTAGCATTCAGCTGTGGGCTTAAGTTATAAATTAAAGCAAAGGTTAAAGCACCTAAAATAGCACCTCCCCAATACACCACCTGAAATTGCCTTGGTTTGAGAAAATCAAGAAACAGGTTGCCCATCCAATACAACCACAACATGTTAAAAAGGATATGAAAAATATTCTGATGCAGGAAGGCATAGGTAACCAGCGTATAAAAACGGGTAGGCCATTGGCTAATATCAGACGGGAAAGCCAAATATTGTGACACCAGGCTGTCGACCGCTCCTTTGGTGAAAAGATTGGCAATGCCCAAAACCAAAAACACGATCGTATTTACGCCAATGTAAAACATGGCGGGATTACCCGACTTAAATAAACGATAAGATAAATCCTTGAAGCTACTGTTATTCATAGTAATCGTAAAATCTGTCTTTATCTTTCCATAGTTTAACCAAAATAAACCCGATCAGCGCACCGCCCAAATGAGCAAAATGGGCTACCGAATCGCCTTGTATACGTGCCACGCCCAAGAATAATTCTATAACGATATAAATGGGGATAAAATATTTCGCTTTTACAGGAAATGGAATAAACATGAGCATTAGCTCTACATTTGGATACAGTACTGCAAAAGCCGTCATGATACCAAAAACAGCACCCGATGCGCCAACCATTGTTCCAAAATAGATAGAGAATAAAGTTGAAGCCGTACTTTCCGTATATTGAGCGGGATTAAACTTACCTTCAGCCAAAGACTCCAAAGGCAAATTGCCATGATTGATGAATGAACCTGTAATTTGATAAAGTTCTATTCCTTGAACCAACCATTGTAAAGCCAAAGCACCCAAGCCTGTGATCAAGTAAAAATTAATAAATCTCTTTGGGCCCCATTTCTGTTCCAAAATTCCTCCAAACATAAAGAGACCGAACATGTTGAAGAACAAATGCATGAAACTTCCATGCATAAACATGTACGTAATGGGTTGCCAAATTCGAAACTTAGGCGAATCAAAATAATGCGCCCCTAAATAATCTGCCAAATCTTTACCCTGCTGCTCAAAAATAAAAGTCGCCAAGAAAAATATCCCGTTAATGATTAACAGGTTTTTGACTACTGGTGGGATATTGATATTATTCATTGTTATTTTTCAAATTTTTGTGCCAATTCAGCCAAGGTAATGGTCTGTATTGCTGGTTTACCGCTGATGCTAAAGTTAGGGCTTTTACAGGCAAAAAGCTCATCAATTAAGGTGTTCATCTCCTGTTGACTTAGCGCTGTGCCCGATTTAATGGCACTGTTTCTGGCCAAACTTCTTGCCAAAGCATCTCTTTTGGTTAATTTTAATTCTTGTTGAGAGTTTTTAAACCCTTCTATCAAGTGTTCAAAAAGTTGGGTTTCGTTAATATTTGTACTGCCCAAATCCACAGGAATACCTTCAATCACCAGCGTATTTTTCCCAAATTCACGCACATCAAAACCTAAGCTCTTGATGTCATCCAACAAACTCTTTGCCAATTCAAAATCGCCAGGGCTTAGGGTAACCGTTTGCGGAAACAAACTTTGCTGCGATGCTCCCTTACGGTCTTCCAAGTGCAACAAAAAACGTTCGTATAAAATACGTTCGTGAGCGGCCTGTTGGTCAATGAGCATGACACCCGATTTAATTTGCGAAACAATATAACGGTTATGAACCTGCATATAATGTTTACTTGGCGAAGCAACCAAGGTTTCTTCCTCTTCTTCCTCTCCTAAGTCGATACTGGCTTGCTCTGCTTGCTGGTAATTAGTGACCTCATATAAAGAACTCCAATTTTGTGCTTTTTCTTTCGGATGATATTGTTCCTTGAAATAAGTTTCCCTGGCAGCTGCAGGCTTACTCGCTCCAAAAGGGTTAAAGTCGGGGTTAAACGAAATGCTTGGGGGCACAATGTCTTCGGGCGCTTTTGGCGTAATCATATTGCTAAAGGCCGTTTCTTGGTTAAAATCCAAGGTGGGACTGATATTAAACCTACCCAATGATCTTTTCACGGCCGAGTGGATAATGGCATAGATGGACTTTTCGTCCAAATATTTGATTTCCGTTTTGGTAGGATGCACGTTTACGTCAATCTTAGCAGGATCTATG
>NZ_JAELTX010000325.1 GCF_016429065.1 Pedobacter sp. ASV17 | reverse complement strand
CTTTAGTGACGACATGGTCATGGGACCAAGCTCCTGAAGCACAGAAATGTTTTCGTAGCCATCGCCCTCATCTAGTTTATTCTTTGTTTCATCTGTCCTCAGTCCGACGACACCAACGCACAGCGTTTTGCGATTCGCCGACACAATGTCAGTAATCTTGTCCCAGACGTAGCGCATGCTCCAGTCCAGGTCAGGCTCATTGCGGCCACTGTGCGCCTTGGCCATGGACTTTCCGAGGTCCAAAACGAAGACGGTCGCTTCTTTGTCGGCCATTTTTGTAAGAAGTCGATGAGAACTATAAGGACCAGGTGATAAACAGAAAGCTGCAGCTTGTCGCCTCTTAAAAGCATATGTTGAAGCGTGAGGCGTTGGAGCTGGAGCCACACCCGCCAGGCAGAAGGTGTGGAGCCTGGTCGCTGGCTGTCTCTTATACACATCTCCGAGCCCACGAGACGAATTACAAGATCTCGTATGCCG
>NZ_JAELTX010000324.1 GCF_016429065.1 Pedobacter sp. ASV17 | reverse complement strand
CATTGCCAGCTGTGGAAGAGACAGGACCGCACAGCTATTTCACCAGCTGGCTAATGGACAAATTGAGCACTTTCAAACTCTCGAGTTCAACGCTCGTGTAGTGCAAGTGCTGCTACCCTCAGACGACAAAGTCATTACATGCTCGCTGGATCGAGCCATGCAGATTCACGACTTGGTGGGCAGGGAAGGCGAACCGGACGGTGTTGCCGCCATTCCGACCAAGGTCAGTTCTCTCAAAGCTTCGCCGACTAGCCTTGTCATGGGTCCTGATCGCCGCAGTGTATATGTTTCCCTACTCGATCGATCCGTCTTTCAATATGACATTTATACCGGCAAACAAATCTCCTGTTTCAAATGTGCCGATGAAGGCGGGGTCGAGTCGGCCGTACTGGATTGCCTCAAAATGGGCAACTGGCTGCCGCGAGACTTGGATTTCCTTTTGGGCGTGTCCAACACGGACAAGTCTATAAGACTGTAT
>NZ_JAELTX010000323.1 GCF_016429065.1 Pedobacter sp. ASV17 | reverse complement strand
GAACAGCAACAGCGCCAGAAAGAAAATAGAAAGCGAAAGCGCAGTGGCGAAAAGGAGGACGTTCTGAAGTTGCGCAAAATTTATATCGACGGGTTCGAGACAAACCAGGTGTGGCAGCAGGCCAAGAGAGTAATCGGCGGCGTGCTGAAATTTTCAGACTCTGTGCTGGAGGAGTTGGAGGAGAATAACAAAATAATTACCGAGAGTGCAGAAATCGATGCGCAATCGGAGAGCGAGGACGATGAAGCGGATGGCGAGATTGAAGTCGATTTAAACGACGATGGAGGCGACAGTGTTCTCGTCTCGGACGAAGAAGATGAGGAGGGCCGCGATAATGGGCTCGAACGCGCCGAGGAGGAATTCGATGACGATGACCAGGACGACGATGAATTAGTGGGAGGTGTTGAGTTGGGCGACGAAGAAGAAGTCGAAGACGAACACGTAGGGCAGGATGTGGATGGGGACGCAGAGTCTTACGC
>NZ_JAELTX010000322.1 GCF_016429065.1 Pedobacter sp. ASV17 | reverse complement strand
GTCGTACGGTGAAGGAAGACTGAACACGAAAGAGAGGGAAGCGAATGAACGGTGAGGGAGCTGAGTAAATGAAGGACTAAAGAGCGTCAAGAAGCCGTAGACGCTTCACACATACATAAAAAGATCCCAGCTCTCCTCGTCCAGGCTGAAGCTCAGAAGAAATAAAATGATTCGAAACAAAGGGAGCTTCTCTTCAAGCCTACAAGCAGTGGTGCGGGATTCTACATGGTTTTAACTATGGCCCAGTTGCAGGTATACCGACTCCTAAACACCAGTGCCGCTTTCTTTTTCCCCCACTCGTCTCGTCTTGGCCTCTCTTGTTCTCTTTTCTGCGAACTTTCGTTTCTTTTTTTCCCTCTTTTTGCTTTCTTCCCTTCCCGTTTCGCTCAACTGCATGCAGACTCCTGCATTGTGCATCAGGCACGGTTCTCTTTTCGTCCACTTCTGCAGCTGGGTGCTGCCCCTGTCTCTTATACACA
>NZ_JAELTX010000321.1 GCF_016429065.1 Pedobacter sp. ASV17 | reverse complement strand
GCGTAATTATATTATTACAAAGGAAATAGCGAAGGTTATAGAAGAGACCTAGAACTAGTTATGGAAGAAGATATATTGTAGTCCAGAAAACAGATTACATAATGTACCGCTGGGCTTGTGCGGACCTGTGGTCCAACACGCCCGTTAGCTGCCTTTGGGCAGCTCTGCAGCTCCCTATATGGCCTACGCAAACTGGCGGGCGATCGTGAAGCTTCAACTTGCAAAGCTACTTTTCATGGCATTTGCTACATGTTGGAGCCAACTTCCTTTGTAAGATCTCTCTTTGACTATCTTGCTGCATCAACTCCTGCATTTGCCGCCTTTGCGACCTGAAGAGAAGTCTCTTTTGTTAACCTCCGAATAGTAAATTTAAAGCCATAGGACAGCGAACCAGAAGTAGGTCTCGCTCTAGGTCTTCCCTAGCCTGAATCTATCCTCTGGCTTAAGGGCGCTGGAAGGTCAGGTAGCGGATCATAGGGT
>NZ_JAELTX010000320.1 GCF_016429065.1 Pedobacter sp. ASV17 | reverse complement strand
GATGGAAAGCAATGGCTCGGTCACGGCAGCCTGACCGACAGTGACAGATTGGAAGAATTGGAAGCTGAGGCGGATGAGGCACCTGTTGCAGGGTAGATACGTACGGGTGTCTTGGTCGTCGAGCTTCAAAAAGTAACCCTCTTGGTAGAGTTTGTTGGAATGGCTGTTGAGAAAAGCAAAGACGGGCTGCAGCTCGGGGATGGTATCTTCGGAGATGTCCATGAGGGGCGGCTGGTAGGTGGACAGCGGTCGTGAGTTGGTGCGCTGTCTCTGTTGAGAGGTGTTCTGTGCCGAGTCTTTTAGAGCCTGTCCATTGCCTTCTGGGTAGGGCGGCGGCGTTGGAGGCGGGTTGGCGCCGATGTGGTGATCAGGAAACGGCTCCGTGGAACTCGGCTTGAAGTTTGGGCTGGTCGGCGAGGTCGCGGGCGGAGACGAAGCCGGCGTTGCAGGACTGCGAGAATTGGATGAAAATTGGGACAC
>NZ_JAELTX010000319.1 GCF_016429065.1 Pedobacter sp. ASV17 | reverse complement strand
CGTCTGGACCATCTGCCAGACTGTCAGCACCCGCGTCACGCTTCAGCAATCCTTCGTCGACTTTTATAGCCTAAACAGCTCCGATCCGCTAAAGACGGCATATACCGACCTGGAAAGCGCCATGAGCAATTCTCACCTCACCGGCTTGCTTCAGGCTCGGCTCTATTCCCGAAACGAGACTGGTGCCAGCCCCGGCGGCCTTCTCAACGTCACCGGCCGCGGTGTCGGCACTCGCGAGCACAATATTCCTCTCGGATACCTCGACGACCAGGGCCGTCAAGCCAATCTCAGTGATGCCGAATATGGATATCCGCCCGCCCTCTATCCCAACATCACCTACGTCAATTTAGGCTACCCGAACAACTATGATAACTCGACGCCAGCAGTCAATGCCATGGCATTTCCCGGCGTGGAAGTTAGTGACGGCTTGCTTCTCGGGCCCATGATGATCAACGAAACCTTTGCTCTCATGTCCTTGAC
>NZ_JAELTX010000318.1 GCF_016429065.1 Pedobacter sp. ASV17 | reverse complement strand
ATAGAAAGATTTGGGCTGGTGAAAGGCATCTGCAGCCCAGTATGAGATCCAAATCGGTGAAAAGTTGGTGCAGAATCCAGATACCAATGCCAATACTGCAAAGGAAGTAATGGCTAGGCGATTTATGCTGCGGACGTAGTGCATGTACACAGCTCGGTCACCGACTCGCCGGCTAGAATCAACATGATCCTCTGCAGAATTCTCTGCACTTGGAACGAAGTCAATCCTGGCTTGCTCTGTCACACTGCTCTCTGGCTCGGAATTGTTCCTGTCAATAGCTAGACTGGAGACATAAGACCCATTGCGGCTAAGTTGTTCAAAAGAGCCTTGCTCAACGACATGGCCATTGTTGCCGAGAACAATTATATGATCTGCTGAGGCAAGGTGGCGGACTGAATGAGTGCAAAGAATCGCGGTAGCACCTCTGCAACGTATAATCCCCTGGCTGCCAAAGACTCTTTTGAAGACTTCTGTCTCGGTG
>NZ_JAELTX010000317.1 GCF_016429065.1 Pedobacter sp. ASV17 | reverse complement strand
GGTGTTGTCACCGTTGTGTTGAGTGCCAAGCAGGAAGAGACGAAGCTGAATCCGCATGACGTGTTGGATGCGATTACAACGATGGAGTTTGAGATATATCTGGGTATCACCGTCTTTCTCATTATTATTCTCATGTGGGCGAGTCCGAGATATGGCAGGCGTACAATCTTGATTGATCTGGGACTCGTTGGTCTTTTTGGTAAGCGAACCCTTGACATCACTTTCTAGACACTATACTAACGAATCAGGTGGCTACACTGCTCTCGCAACCAAGGGTGTTTCTTCCATGCTCTCATCTACCCTCTGGCGCGCATTCACCACTCCCGTCACCTACCTTCTCGTCGTTATCCTTCTGAGAACTGCCATCATGCAGATTCGCTACGTCAACAAGGCGCTACAGCGCTTTGATTCGACTCAAGTGATTCCCATCCAATTCGTCCTCTTTACTCTCTGCGTCATCATCGGCAGCGCTGTTCTCTAC
>NZ_JAELTX010000032.1 GCF_016429065.1 Pedobacter sp. ASV17 | reverse complement strand
TATCGCCCTCGACAGATACTTTATATTTTATTGCTGTTCGTGGTTATTGATCAGGTATACCCGAAAATTACAGATCCCTATTCCTCTTCTCAATAATTGGCTTACCGATTTTGTATTTGTACCACTGATTGCTCATGTTTCATTTGTATTGGGCAGCTTTATTTTTACCACAGGTGGAACTTTCAAATATCCCCTCTACCAAATCTTAAGTATCTCATTGCTCACTGCCTTGATCTTCGAAGGCTTCTTACCATACTATACCCATTACAATACGGCAGATTTTTATGATGTAGTGGCTTATTTTGCTGGCGGGATGTTTTATTATTTTGTTCATCAAAACCATACTTCCAAGAGTATCAAGAAGGCTTTTGAGAAAAAGCTATCGCTTGATCGCGGATAGCCTAAAAACAAAAAAGCCGAACAGTGATGTTCGGCTTTTTCATGTATTTTGTATTACAAATATTATTCAGCAGATTCAGCAGCTGGAGCTTCTTCAACTTTAGCAGCTTTTTTTGCTGGAGCTTTCTCCGCTTTAGGAGCAGCAGCTTTCTTAGGAGCAGCTGTTTTTTTAGCTTCAGCTTTAGGAGCAGCTTCCTTTTTTGCAACAGGAGCAGCATCCTCAACTTTAGGAACTACTGATACATAAGATTTGTTATCAAATTTCTTTTTGAAAACAACAATACCTGGTACCAAAGCAAATAAAGTGTGATCTTTACCAATACCAACACCTTTATCTGGGTGGTGTTTTGTACCGCGCTGACGAACGATGATGTTACCAGCGATAGCTTCTTGACCACCGAAAATTTTGATACCTAAACGTTTACTATGCGACTCGCGACCGTTCTTTGAACTACCGGCTCCCTTCTTATGTGCCATTTTTTATCTTTTTTATAATTAGCTAAGTAGCTAAAAATGAATTTACAAATAAATTAACTACAGAGTGATGCTCTCAATCTGGATTTTGGTGAATGACTGGCGGTGACCATTTTTCTTTTTGTAACCTTTTCTACGTTTCTTTTTGAAAACGATTACTTTATCACCTTTTAAATGAGACACGATTTTAGCTGAAACCTTAGCTCCTTTAACTGCAGGTGCGCCTACAGAAATTTTACCACCATTGTCAACCAACAATACATTGTCAAATTCAATACTAGCGCCTTCATCTCCTTGTAAGCGGTGTACAAAGATGTGCTGGTCTTTTACAACTTTAAATTGCTGTCCTGCTATATTTACTATTGCGTACATTGTTAAATAATTATTTTATTTCTATTTATTTTTTTAATCGAGGTGCAAATATAGAACAATTCTTTTTCAAACACAATAGCTTAGCAAAAATATTTAGTTGAAGCACTGTGCTTATTTCTAATTGTCTCTATTTATTCACCCAGCTTCCTCCTATTCTTCCCTCTTAATTTCTCTAAAACGAAATAAATGATTTATTTTATTACGAATATTTCGTAGATTTACGAAAAACAGGTAATTATGAAAAGTCTAATTTTACTCGCATTTAGCTTTTGTACCACTACATTGCTCTTTGCACAAACTTCGGAATGGGCAGTAGCCAAAGCAAAATACAGCTATATACACGTTAGAGATACCAATAACCGCAGCAACCCATATCAGGAAGAAATGATTTTGCTGATTGGTAAAAACTCATCACGATATACCAGTTATGTGAAGATGAAACAACAGATGGAGTTTTATCAACATGTGAATGAACAGATCAAAAATAATGGTGGCACTTTAAACGGTGCGCACATTAAATCTAACAGGAAAACCAGAACCATTCCCGAAGATTACTACTTTTTCCATGCTGAAAACCAATTGATCAGATCTGAATACTTAGTTAGTACTTATTTTGTTCCCGAAGCCATTCCTCAAATTGATTGGAAAATTACTACCGATACCACCAACTTGTCGGGAGTGAAATGCCAAAAGGCCACCGCGTTTTTTAGAGGAAGAAACTGGATTGCATGGTTTGCTCCCGATATGCCTTTCCAAAGCGGCCCGTGGAAATTACACGGCTTACCAGGTCTTATTTTAGAAGCCTACGATTCCAAAAAAGAAGTGCAATTCCTTTTTGGAGGCTTTGAAATGGTCGAAAAAAAGCCAAACGCTAGCAAGGAACCTTATATAGGGGAAATGGCCAACCTAGACTTGATGGAGAATGAAATCAAAATTCCCAATAAGGCTATCAAGACCAGTAAAGAAGAATTTATGAAATTGAAAAAGGCACAGGCCGAAGATCCAGCAGGTTTTGCAAAAGCTCAACTCGCTGGAAGTGGCATGTCTGGTCTGGCACAAATGATTAAACAAGCTCCTGGAAGTAGACCTACACCAGCAGTTAACATCTACAACAACCCCATAGAACTACCTTAAATGGCCTTATGTCGTTAAAAAGTGTTAAATCGATTTCATATCTACGATAATTTCGTAGATTTACGAAAATTTAATTATTAAACGCATGAAAATTTTAAAAGCAACCTTAATTATCTCGCTTATTGGATCAACCGCTTTCGCTCAAAGCGCCGATAAAGCATTAGCCAGAGTAAGATATAGTTTTTCGCATATGCGAGATACCACACAGAGGGATAACTTCTACACTGAAAACATGTTATTGGTAATTGGCAAAAACGCCTCTGTTTATACCAGCTACGATAAGATCAACAGAGATGAGGAAATGAAGAAGAAACTTGAGGAACAAATTAAAAACCAAGCAGGAACTACGGGTAACATTAACATCAACGCAAGTTCCTATAAGCCTGTTACCCCTATTGACTATTTCTACTTTGTTAACGAAAACAAATTTTTCACCAAAGAGCGAATTATCACCAGCTATTTAATTGAAGAGACTGCTCCTAAAATCAATTGGAAAATAACGAAAGACACAGCCAGCTTTTCGGGCGTGAAATGCCAAAAAGCAACCACCTATTTCAAAGGCCGTAATTGGATTGCTTGGTTTGCGCCTGAACTGCCTTTCCAAAGTGGGCCTTGGAAATTGAATGGTTTACCAGGTTTAATTGTAGAGGCGCACGACGACAAGAATGAAGTTAAATTTCAGTTTGCAGGCATTGATAAAGTTACCGAAACCCCAGAAGTAAAAGACAAAGAACAACCTGTTGCCATGGCCAATGGCGGCACAGGCATTATCAAATTTGCAGGTATGGACGGTAGTTCTTTCTACTTAGGAAATGAGATCAAATTGCCTACAGATGCAGTAAAAACGACCCAAAAAGAGCTAGACAAACTGAAAGAAGCTAGAGACAAGGACCCTCAAGGATTTCTTAATGCCCAATTGGCCAGTAGAGGTGCCAGCTTTGGTGCGACTAATACTACCACAAGAATATCGGCTCCTAGTAGCATTAAAAAATCGGTAGTCAATAACCCGATTGAGCTTCCTGAAAAGAAATAAAACCAAACCAACAAACTATTTATGGTGGCCATTATTCTTGATGGCCACTTCCTAAACACACAAAAGATGAAAAAGGTACTGTTTCTGCTCATTGCTTTAATAGGCATGGGCACTTCAATCGCTTTTGCCCAAAAACAAATAAAAGGGAACGTTAAAGACGAAAAAGCCAAGCCAATTCCTTCGGTGATGGTTAGCTTAAAAGATAAGGAAGGAAATACCATTGCTTTTTCCAGATCTAATGAAAAAGGCGACTTTGTAATCAATACTGATCTCGCAGGAACAGAGCTTACCTTAGAACTCAGCATTTTGGGATTCGAAAAGAAGTCCATTGCAGTTACCGACCTTAGCAAGCCGTATCAAGTGGTTTTGGCCGAAAGCGAAATTGCGCTGAAAACAGTTGAAGTAAAAAATCGTCCGAGGTTAAGCTCAAATGGTGATACCTTAAATTATAAAACTTCTGATTTCTCAGACAAACAAGACCGCAGCATTGGTGATGTACTGAAAAAAATGCCTGGTATTGAAGTCGCCGAAAACGGTAAAATCAGCTACAATGGCAAGAATATCTCCAATCTATACATCGATGGTGATAATTTATTGGAAGATAAATATGGCATAGGCACCAAAAGCATTCCTCACGGAGCCGTTGACAAAGTACAGGTAATTGAGAACGACCAGCCCGTAAAAATGCTACGTAAAAACAACACTAGTGAAGATGTAGCGCTTAACCTAGTGATTAAAGATGAGGCCAAGTTAAAGGTCATGGGAGACATTAAAATAGGTGCAGGCACTCCAGAAAGATTTGATGGCAATTTTAACGCCATGATGTTTAATAAGAAAGTGAAGTTTTTGAACAACTTAAAAGGCAACAACATTGGCATTGATCCAGGGATTGACCTTACTTCATTTAATCCTCCGACTACCGACAACAGCAAACCTTCCAACTTACTTACTGCTGGTGCAGCGGGCGTACCTACCCTACCGCAAAGCCGAACCTTGTTTAACAAAGCTGGACAGGCCAACCTTAACAACCTTTTCAAGTTTAACAATGATTTACAGCTAAGGGCCAATGTTTCCTACTTGTATGATGAGCGCAAGCAAGTGTACAACAAATCTTCGGAAACCAGATTAGCTGGCCAAACCATTAGTTATCAGGAAAACCAAGACAATTTCTTAAATCCTCAAAAACTAAGAGGCCAATTTACTTTAAACGGAAATACAGATGGCTACTTTTTTAATAATGCTCTTTTGGTTGAATATAATCCTAATCGTACAAATTCTAATGTATTTATTAACGGTGTAGGTGCATTCCAATCACTTCGTCAAGATATGTTTACCTTATCCAATGATTTGGTATATCGCAAAAAATTGAAATCGGGCGATATGTTTCACCTTTCCTCAACGCTTAGTCGTTCTTCGCAACCCGAAACGCTTAGCATCAAGCCAGGGCTTAATGAAGACATCCTCAACAATGGCATGCCCTACAATAGCTTAAACCAATATTTGAAACTGCCTACATGGTACACCAATAATGCCATATCCATGGCATTTCCAAAAGGCAATTTTGTACAAACTTATAGGGCTGGTTTTCTGCTTCAACAGCAAAATTTAGAAACCAACCTCACCAAAATTCAAAATGACGGTCGTAGTGAATTAGCCATGGCAGGTTCCTTAAATGATTTGGATTGGTTTCGCTCAAGAACCTACCTTGAGAACAGCTACGAATACACCACCGATAAAATCACCGCTACGGTTCGCATTCCACTAAGCTATAACACTATCAGCTATGACGACCCTAATCATGCGGTAAACAAAAAACTCGAACGATTTTTCGTAAACCCTTCAGTATATTTCAAATATCAAACCAGTCCCGAAAATTATATAAGTGCGAACTATGGCTACAGAAATTCATTAGGTACTATTGATGATGTTTATTATGGTGCTGTTTTACGCAATTACCGTTCGCTATTTGCCAACAATGCACCTGTCTCCGAAAGTGCCACACATGCCATTGCTGGTGCGTTCAATTTCCGTAAAGCCATAGAAATGGTGTTCGGGAACATCGGCATCTCTTACAGCACTACCAATTTAAATACCATTTCAGCTTATACTTTAACCAACAATACCCAACAACGCATTGTACTTCCTTTGGAAAACCAAATGAAAACCTTGTCCTTAAACAGTGGCCTGAGCAAATACCTATTTGCACTTAGAAGTACTGTAAATGCAGGTTTTAACTATAGCCATAATCAGTATCAGCAGCTACAGAATAATGAGTTGCTACCTTTTGAAAGCGATACTTACACTTATAAAGCTGGTATCGAGGCAAAGCTTACCAAGTTTATGAACTTTAGCTACAATGGTACTTTTTCAAACAACAAAAACAAAACGGTGAACAATGGAATTTCAACCAATTACCAACAACTAAGGCAACAAGCAGGCTTAACCGTAACCATGCTCAAATCAGTATTCCTGAATTTCTCAGCAGAGCACATTTTTACCCAACAATCAAGTCAGCCAGATTTGAAATATTTGTTTGCCGATTTTAATGTGAGGTATAAGCTCTTGAAACTGAAAACCGACCTTGAGTTTGGTATTACCAATTTGGCCAACGTGAAAAGGTTCGAAGCCATCAACGTTTCGGCCAACTCTTTAACTGTGGGTACTTATGAAATTCCTGGACGAGTAGCCATGGTTAGAGCCACCTTTAATTATTGATTGTAATTAGTTATTCATTTAATGGAGATGATTTGAATAGCGATGCAATAAAATCTCGATAGGTTAGTTATATATTCGAGAGCGTTAATTTAAATAAAGCGGAAGTAGGTTGGATTGACCACTTCCGCTTTTCCTTTACTGGAGCTACTCCGTTAAAATAACAAGCGAAATACATCTATTTAAAAACGAAAAATGAGCAACATCAACATCCTATCTACCGAAGTACTAAGTGACAACTGGTATATTTTAAACAAGGTTACCTATGAAATTACGCAGAGCGATGGCTCTAAACAAATACAAAACCGAGAAGCTTACGACCGAGGTAACGGTGCGGCAATTCTATTGTACAATGCATCACAGCAAACCGTAATTTTGACCAGACAGTTTCGTTTACCTACGTTTTTAAACGGTAATCCATCAGGGATGCTAATAGAAGCTTGTGCTGGCCTACTAGATCAGGATAACCCTGAGGATTGCATTAAACGAGAAACTGAAGAAGAAACGGGCTATCAAATTAGAGAGGTCACTAAAGTATTCGAAGCTTATATGTCGCCAGGTTCGGTAACAGAAATTATCCATTTCTTTATTGCTGCCTACGACAAAACCATGAAAATACACCATGGCAGCGGTTTAGTTCACGAGGAAGAGCATATTGAGGTGTTGGAATTCCCGTTCGAAACAGCCTTAGAAATGATTGATAGTGGCGAAATCAAAGATGCCAAAACCATGATGTTAATCCAGCATTTGAGGCTGAAAGGTATTTTATAAAAAAGAGAACCGATTAAAGTTCGGTTCTCTTTTTAGTCTCTACGCGTATTTGAGGATTAACATCTCCATCTGCCTTAACAATCTGCACATGTTGAATCTCATTTGGGTTAAGCTTATTGAAGTCTGTAGAATGTGATAATTTACCATTGATCATATAATCTACTTTTCCAGAAATCTTTGTGCTATCGCTAGTTCTGAATGCCCTTACCATCACTATCTTATCATCATCATTAGGTGCATCGGCTAAGCTGCCAGTTGCTTTAAACTTAATAGATATATTTTTGGCATTGGCCATTTTAGAGGCATCAACGCTGTCAGATTTCACAAATATAATTCGTTGGGTAATTTTCCCCTTGCCCTTTACTAGTTTAGCAGCTTCGGGCGAATTGAAGGTATTCTTGATTGCAGCGATCATCATTTCCTCAATTTCTTTTGGACTATGCTTAGTACTATCTCTTTTAATTAAAATATTACTTACAAAAACATCCATTTTAGCAACCGTATCTACGGTCGTCTTTTTAAGAGTATCTTTTTTTATTAGCACTTGCTGTTGACGTGCTTTTGCATGCGCCATTACTTTCACTGGTTCTGGGGCTTCCTCTTCGGTCACAGTTACTATTTTCGAAAGTATCGGCAAATGCTGTTTTAGTTCCTTTTTAGAAACGGTAAATGCCAAAGTAGTAAGCAAAAGTACAGGAAGTGCAAACATATACCTACTCAATGTGATTTTCGAAGAACGCTTTGCATTCATCATCTGAATACGTTTTTTTAAATCGGAAAGGTTAAAATTGTTTACAATAGCTGCCGAAGGACTCAATTGCCCTACGCCCAACAAACTATATTGATACACTTTTCGATCCATTCCTTTTTTAAGGATATTCTGGTCGGTAATAAATTCTAGGTTTTCCTTTACAGCTTTTTTCATTAGCCATACCCCTGGATTGAACCAGTAAAATACCACGCTCAATTCGGCCAAAATAATATCTAGCGAGTGCCATTGTTTTACATGCACCATTTCATGCGCCAAAATCGTATCCAATTCATGATCGCTATGCAAAGTTGGATTTACATATACCGTTTGCCAAAATGAAAAAGGGCTTACACTTTCGTTCAACAAGCGTACGTTATAATTGGCTACTGTACCTGGTTGAGATTTACGATGGATTTTGTAAAGAGACAAAAATTGCACCCCTAACCTAATGGTCATGAACAGCACCCCCAAATAGAAAAGTGCGCTTAGTATGGGCCAGTTATTGATAAAAAAACCAGTTGGCACCAATTCAGAAGCCGTTTGGTTAAGCTGTGGCAAATAGGTAACTACGTTGTTGTTAATTTCCTGTCTGTGAAAAAACTCTGTTAGGTCTATAAACGGATAAGCGGTTGAAAAAACAATTCCCAACACCAAGAAACAACGGTTCAACATGTAAAAAGTTAGCCTCCGTAGCACAAGATAATAGGTTGCCGCAAATAAAAGCAGCACCAAGTTTATCTTCAAAAGGATAATGAAAAGATGTGGCATCTCTATTGATTTTCTGGTTTCTCAATCAGGTCAATTATCTCTTTAAGTTCGGCCGCACTAATTTTTTTGTCTTTGGCAAAAAATGCAACCAGTTCTTTATATGAATTTTGAAAATAGTCGTTCACAAAACCGTTCATGAAACGCTTTTTATAGTCGGCTTCTTTTACTTTAGCACTATAGCGAATAGCATTCGCATAACGCTCGCCTTTAAGGAAGCCCTTACGCTCCAAATTTTTGACGGTTGAAGCCAAAGTAGTGTATGGAGTTTTTGGTTCAGGCATAGCATCCATAAAGTCCTTAATAAACCCTGCTCCTACTTGCCAAACGGCTAGCATTGCTTCTTCTTCTTGCTGTGTTAGTTTCTCCATCAGTTAATTACGAAATAATCGTAAATATACGAAACTAATTTACAAACCTGCAAGGGTTTAGGTGTTAATTTGTGTTAAGGGAGATGTGATGTAGCTAAACGTATATATTTCATTTTTTGAAGCGCAGCTTTTATGCAGGGGTTCAAGGGAAAGTCCCGCCATTCGTTTTACTCGTTTTGCAAGCTACGCTTACTAACTCGTGCTCACTACTGTCGGGGCTATGGAGCAGTTTTCATGCAACTATTTTCTAGCCATCGTCAAAATAACAAAAAGCACAAACTGAAAATGACAGAAAAATCTGCAAATTGTGAATAGAAGCTGTTAGAAATGTCACCCTTTCAGGGTTTTCCTATCCCTTGCATAGCTTGTTAGAATTATATCACCACTTCGTGGTTGAAAGCAACTTACAGAAGTTATATGCTGACTACATAGTTTATTAGAAATGTATCACCACTTCGTGGTTAGGTGTGACGTTTAAAGGATTGATTTTACGGATTTGCACGGTCGCAAATCAATTCCGAAGGACTGCTAGATCAATTGTGTTTAGGCATAATATCCAAAGTATTAGGATTCTCAAATTTGTAAGACAGCAAGTCCGAAGGACTGACATTATCCTAGAAATAATATGTTAGCCAATAAACCACGAAGTGGTGACATTATATTATCAGATAGACAGTTTAATTTCATGTTGCTAGATTTCTCCTATCGTCGAAATGACGTGGAGGCCGCACAAAACATTCGTTATCTAAGCAGCATAAAGAAATCTAATAAAATGCCTTATACAAGTTGCTAGATTTCTCCTATTGTCGAAATGACGTGGAGGCCGCACAAAACACTCCGTCATTTCGAACATCGTCCCTCTCCGAATAATCGGAGCAAGCCGTTCGAAATGACGAATAATGTTATTACTTGAATATAAAACTCCTATTGTCTTTTTTCCAATCGGGACCAATGGCTGTTTCTAACCAGAAAGGCTTTTTCAATTCGGTTTTCTTTTGCCAAATCCCATCTGACATTTGTAAATCGTTACCCATTTTCACGAAACCTGTAACAATATTGGCCCCTTCTACCTGATTGTTTTGCATTTTCAAATTCTTAGGCTCATCTTGGGTCACTAATAAGGTTGTTGGATTAAAAATGTAATTATTGCTGATGTTAACACCATCGGGCGCTACCGTTCTGTCGTTATCCTTACCCGACCCCAATACAAAAGCTTCTCTGGCACCAACAATAATGTTATTTTGGATATCTGCATTTTTCACCTGCCAATACTCATTTAATGCTGGTTTTTCGTAGGCGTTCATTACAGAAATCGCAGAACGCAATGTTCTTCCTGCTACTTTATACAAGTAATTTCCGTGCACCTTTTGGTTTTCGCCAATAAGCCTTATTCCCCCACTGTTGGTCACATTATTGGCAATGAAATAGTTATTACTTACTTCGGAGTTATTGCCATGTCTAAAAGTAACCGTACCCGCGCATTCGTAAAACAGGTTATTCATAATTTTATTAAAACCTGATTTGATGGAGATGATTTCTACCTCACCATCGCATTTATCGAAAATATTGTTCTGCACTGTTGCATAGGAATCGTTCATTGAAAAAGTACTTGTTCCTATACGAATGGTTTCACCCCCATTAGCTCCTAATTCTGGTCTTGGGCCAAAATAATTATGGTCTATCTGGTGATAGTTTGGTTTATCATCTAACCAAACCACCAATGTAGTTCCCTGATGCACTTTTCCCGTAATGGAGCAATGGTCGACCCTATTATGGTTTCCATAAAGCGATACCCATTTATAGTCTAAGGTTTTGTCGCTTGGATTATAATTTTCGATGCTGGTATTGGTTAAACGGCTGTTGGAGGTTGCTTTAGTAAAAAGCACCACATCATCTTTTAGAGAAGACCCATTTTTAAAAGAAAGACCATCCACCACTAGCCACTCGCCATCAATTTTAAGGTTGGAATTACCCGATAAAATGACACTTCCTTTGATTTCTGCTATGAGTGTAATGGGTTTTTCGGAAGTTCCTTTTCCTTTAAAGTTAATTAACTGGCTCTTCCATTCGCCCGATTTCATGATTACTTTATCCCCAGGCATCAACTTTAATTCATTGAGTTCTGCTGCGCTGGCAATGGTATATGTTTTGTCGGCGATGGTTGCTTGTTCTTCTACCTTTTTGGTCAGCGAGTCTGCCTCTACGGCTTTTGCACAACTGCTATAAGAAACTCCGCATAAAAGTACTAAACCAACATAAAAATTCAATTTCATTTCAAAATATCTTTAGTATAAATTATCGTAAAAAACGAGCGCTTCATCGTAAGTAGCGGCTAATCCCGTTGAGCTTACCGCCGAGCTGATGCTCACCACACCAGTCCAAGGTGCTGTAGCACCATAGGCTTCCCAACATCTGTAAACTACATTCGTGGATAGGTTCACGTTATTATTTCCACCGTACAAAATCTTAGTACCATCTAAACCTAATTTGCTAGACATGATGGCTCTTTTTTCGGTAACGGTTCCAGTGCCTAAGGTTACGGCATCAGCTGTGCTTATTAAATGCGTACGACCAGTTGGGTTGAAACCACTATGGTGAAAGGCCAAAGCAAATCTTGTACTTTGATTCCCCACTGTAGCATAGTTAAAGTTATTTTTCGTCACCATAAAACTGGTTCCAAAGGTTTCGTCTCCTGGATTTACATCATTAAAAACAGGTACTTCCACGAAAATTGGATTTACACCTGTTCCGCTGACCATGTAGGTGCCTGTTGAATTAAAAGTATTGCCATAAACTACACCATGTGTAGAATTATCACCTCTAAATCTAATGAATGAACCCGAACAGTCTGTAAATGTATTTTCAATAATTTTCAATCGTTTAACGCCAAAAGCACCGTAAATCATATGTGCTGTTGAGCCTACCCCGATGTTAGAGAATTGGTTTTGTCTGATGATGATATTATTGGAAGTGGCGTAATGTGCACCAACAGCTCCGTAATACAAATTAGGCATGTTCTCAAAACGGCAATAAGCCACCGTAATGTTTGGACTGCGCTGAATCACCAAGGCATATTCTGATACGGTACCAGTAAACTTCAATCGATGAATCAATATGTTTTGGCAATTGTTTAGCGACATCAGTTTGGCAATTGAGCCTGTAAGTACCGCAGCACCTACGGTATTTGCTTTTAACTGGAGTCGTTTTGTGGCACTTCCAATGTTAGACAAAGTAATGGTGGAAGTAACATTATACGTGCCATCGGCAAAAACCACATCTACAGCGTTCGTTTGCAGCATGGTTTGTATACCCGACCAAAATGTAGCATCGAGCGTGGTTGATGGCGTTACATTCACGATGGTAGTTGTTGCTTCCGTCAGCGCTTCTTTCTGCGCTTCAACTACAATCTTCTCTTCTTTTTGATCTACGACAGCATCTTTTTTACACGAAAAAATTGTCGCGATTAGCAAGGACATTAAAGCATATTTTTTCATTGTACGGCATTATTTAAGGTTTAACCTATAAACTTGCACCCACACCACCAGCAGCTTTTGTTTTTGACGAAAGCGCCGATCCATCCTTTAAATTAAAATTGAAATCTTTGATATTGATAAACTCTGGCTTGATCTCGAAAATATGCTTTCCAAGTGCCTTGTTGTAATACGTATCCACTTTTCCAGATTGATAGAAATTGCAATTATCTACCAAAATATCGTCCCAACGGAACTCTCTAAACTCTACAGACCTCCCTCCTTGGCCGCTGCTCACAAAATTACAATTCAACAGCCTTGCATATTGAGCACCTAACAAGCGAAGTGCTGACCCTTGTTCTCTGTTATCTACTTCGTTGATGGTACAGTTCTCAATGGTTACGAATGGCCCTAAGGTACTCTCATCGTTTCCACCACGATATACATTGATGGCGCTTCCTAAAATATTGGTAAATACACAGTTTTTTACCACGGTATATTCTGCGCCATAGATCCCTTTATCGTCTCTTTCTTCCGCTAAATTAATTCCTGTTCCTGAAATATTTCTGAACAATGAATTGGTAATGACCAAGCTATCCGCCAAGGTTGATTTACTGCCCTTAAAACCCGCAAAAGAACCTTCATTGTAATCGTAAAACTCACACCTGTCGATAAAGGCTTTGTATGGTTTATTCATTGGCAATTCGGTAGAGCGGATACCGCAACGAACATCACCACCACTACCATAAGCTCCTTTAAAGGCAATGCCACTTACTTTCACTGTTGCTCCGTTATCGATAGTAATGAAAGCTGACAAGGTTTTACTGCTACCGTTCACCAAAACAGGCTTGCTTTTTAGCTCAGCAGCTGCTCTAATAGTGATTGATTTGTCTACAATAATTTCATCATCAACACTATAAAAACCTGTATCGGTTAATTCGATGATATCACCATCGCTCAATTTGGCTATTGCCTGTTGAATGCTATTGCTTTCTTTAGCGCTAATTTTTACAATTTTAGGCTGTGTATTGATCGTTTTTATTTCTTGTTGATACCAAGATGCACCTACATCTTTCTTTTGCACAAACTTCATTTTCTTTAATGGCGCTCCATAATCGGCCAAATAAGGGAACAAAATACCGTTAATGGCTACATTGGTCGTTTTCTTGTTCACAAAACCTTCTTGCACTGGCAAATCCCCTTGTAAAGCATTGTCTTTAATGGTAATACCACCATCCTTATTTTCATCTACATAAAGTGCTTTAACTGGTTGAACCAATAAGTTCTTAGAGAAAATCACGTTTTGCGGGGATAAAGTACGTTCTGAATCTTTACCCGTTCCAAACAGTGATGGTTCGCAATTGATGAAGGTATTGTGCTCAATTTTTGCATCTACTACTTGATAATAACGATTGATGAGTGAATTTGGAACACCGTTCATGACCGCCAATGGTGAACGGAATGCCGTACCTTTTAAGTCTTTAAATACGTTATCAAAAACCTGGTGTCCTGGATTAATAACCCTAACTCCACCTGTGAAAGGCTTGTTATTTCCCAAGAAAAGATTGCCTTGCACTACATTTTTAGAACCATGCCTCAATACCAAACTTCCTTCACATTCTACAAAAGTATTGAAGCTGATGTTGTTTTCCCCAGATTTGATGGACACAATCTCTACCTCGCCATTACATCTTTCGAAAAGGTTGTGTACAATTTGGGTTCTGGATGCGGTTAATGAATATCTAGACACGCCAATACGAATCGTCTCTCCTCCGTTAGAACCAAAACGCTGACGGCCGTTGAAGTAGTTAGAATCGATGCTGTGATAATTTTGTTGACTACGTTCATCGTTAAGCTCGGCAATGATTACTGGTCCAGCATTAAGCTTATTGGTAAAAGTACAATGGTCTACACGGTTATTCTTTCCCCATAAGGTCACCCATGAATCGCCTTTAAAACGTTCTGGCTGGCTAAAGTCTTCAATCGCGAATTGAGTGATGCGACAGTTGTTAGCCAAGTTATCATTATCTACCCTAAAAGTAACCACATGGTCTTTAGGGCTGTAACCACCTTTGAAATGTAATCCTTTGATGATGATGAATTCGCCACCAATTTTGAGGTTAGATTTTCCCGAAATCTGTACTTTATCGCCGTTTTCTGGTTTTACCCAAATTGGTTTTTCTTTAGTTCCTTTTCCCGAAACTACCAATTGCACGTCGTTCCAGACTTTGTTTTTAAGCAGGATTACATCGCCAGGTTTTGCTTTGGCAACCGCTGATTTTAATTCTTGTGGGGTGCTTACTAGAACATCGGCTGCTTTTGTAAGCGAGGCAATTAAAAAAAGAGCTAAAAAAGAAATAGGGAACTTTGTCATGAAGGGAGGGATTGGTTGGTTAGGTTTTTCTTCCCGCGGATTATCGCAGATTTTAGTTGACTGATTGGCTTTTCCCGCTGATTTTCGCGGATTTAAACGCTGATTGCCGCTGATTTTTTAGTTAGTTGGTTGTTTTTCCCGCAAATTTCCGAGGATTCAAACGCGGATTTTCGCTGATTAGTTACTAGGGGCATCGGCTAAAATGTTGCCGTCCCAATCGGAGGTTCCGACTGAAACGACAAATCATTTTTACATATAAACCAAAAAGCCTTTATTTCTGAATATAGATATCGAATTTTATTGTTGAGTTACCTATTGGATTCGCAAAGGCAGCATCTTTTACATGGATAATTCCGTTTTTCACTACTGAAGTTGCAGGATCGGTAATTTTAATAAAGATCACTCTTGCTGTAGTGTTATTGAAAACAGAAGTTGTCGCAGCTGCAGTAGCGTCATACCTAGGGTTATTAGAAGTAGGGTTTGAAATGCTATTTGCAGTAAAAAAGGCATTACTCAAGTCGTCTAAATCTCCACTTTCTAACAAATCGTAGATGGCAGATTGTCCAGTACTTGCACCATCAATAAGCACCCTAAACTTGGTATCTTGAAGCACCGAGATATTAGTAGGACTCCAGCCTACGTTATTACATTTTAAGTTTGAAGCAATAGAACCTGTTGCTGCTGTCGCAGGGTTAAACAATACTGGACCTGTGCTTTGTGCACCAAAGATCAAATACATATTGGCTTCATTAGCATTCAACTCGCAGTTTCCAATGGTATTGCCATTTTTCAAGAATCCCGTTTTGGTGCCTAGTGTTTGTGCATTCATCTCTACATCTCTGTAAAGCACACTTTGATAAGTAAAGTTTAACGGAATAATCAACTCGGTTTGTAAGTCATCATTATCTACAGCAATGATTTTTAGGTGTTCAGCACGTTTTTTGAACTGATAGTTCTCCGTATAGCTGTAATTGGTTTGTCCAGTTAAAGTTTTGGTAGACAACAATGCATAACTTCCATTTCTATCATCATAAAGCTCTACTTTTTTCAATCCCGTGATAGAAGTAATTTGTCCGCCAAGTGGTGTTGTTCCGCCTACTACTGGAGTGATGTTCGCCGCAAAACCTACAAATTTAGGCTTGAAGATAGACACATCCACTGGCATGTTGATGATCAACTCATTGGTTTGATTATAAATATCGGTCGCAATGATTTTGATATGCTGTGCTGCTTTACGATAGTTGTAGGCATAGTTTAGAGCATATTGTTTGGCATTATTGGTATTAGTGATACTATTGACCAAAACGTAGGTGTTCTCCAATTGGTAATCGTCGTAAATATCTACTTGTTTAATTCCATATTCTGATTGGATATTGCCCGCAATTGCAGTTGCACCACCATTAAGGTCTGCCGTGATGGTAGGTGGGAAAGCACTGAACTGTGGTAAAGCTGGGTCAAAGTATTTAATGTTAACGAACCCTTCCAGCGAGCTGTTGTTCCCTTGTTTCACCATGATCTTCACCCCTTTTACTTTACTCATGTTGTTTACGGGAAAAGCAGTGATAGGGATAGAAAGGTCGTAAGTTGGGGTAATGGCTCCCTTGTTATCTGTTACGTGGATCAATGAATCGGTTCCAGTGGTACGCACCAAATAGCAATACACAAACTTAACTCCTTCGGATGCTGAGATACTGCTCTTTAGCTCGTTACCTAAATCAAATGTTTTGGTCGCTCGGTTAAAGATGTAATCTTGGGCAGTTACCGTGCCATCGCCAACGTCAGAAAAATCATCTTTTTTACAGCCAGCGATTATTGCCAGTGCTAAGAAGCAGTACAATAATGGGTTTAGGATTTTCTTCATTTGTTTAATTTTAATATTTTTTTTTACCAATTAAGGTTGTTTAGTTCTTTTTTAACCACCTAAGACATCTTAGAACATTTTAGTTTTTCCAACTAACGCCTTAATTTTCTTAATTCCTTAATGGTTAGTTCTTTTTAACCACCTAAGGCACCTTAGAACATTTTAGTTTTTTTCTACCAACGTCTTAATTATCTTAATTTCTTAATGGTTAGTTCTTTTTAACCACCTAAGGCACCTTAGAACATTTTAGCTTTTTTACTAACGCCTTAATTTTCTTAATTTCTTAATGGTTATTTTTTTACCACCTAAGACACCTTAGAGTATTTTTGTTGTTGAAACATTAAGGAGTTAAGGGACATTAAGTTTTGTATCATGTGGTCTTAATTTTCTTAATTCCTTAATGGTTAAATCTTTTTAAACCTTTATTCATTAGTAACCTGGGTTTTGTGGAATTTTTATATCGGTATTGGTATCTATTTCTCTTTGTGGGATAGGTAATAACAGCTTATCATTATTAATATTTGCTTGTAACGTAGCTAAGGGAATGGTAGGACTGAACCTGCTGTAATACGCACTGTATTCTGCGGCGTAGTGGTTCTGCATGTTCGTCACTGCTTGTCCAAAGCGCATCAAATCAAATAAACGTTGGTTTTCAAATGCGAACTCTAAGCGTCTTTCTTTCAATATGGCTGTTTGGAAATCGGCAGCACTGGCAATTGAACCCGTACCTGAAGCTGGATATTTATAAAATGCCGAGGTAAAATTTCCTGTGGTGTAGTTACCTGCACCAGCTCTTTCTCTCACTTGGTTAATTAATCCTACTGAACTTCCCGCAGCACCGTCATAACCTTGAGCTTCGGCTTTCATTAACAATACATCAGAGAAACGTAGTACGGTAAAATCATTTTCTGCATCGCCAGCCACCACTACTTTCGAAAAGAATTTATTCACGTAAAGCGGCGTAGTACTGTTTGAGTATGTCGCAATCGTTACATCTTTACGAGTATCAGAAAAACTGCTGGTACTGGTTGTAAATGCCGTATTGATACTGGTTGTTGGATAGTTAAATCCACTTCCATCACCGTTAATTACGGCATCGCCACTACTTGCTGGCGCAAACATATTGGCCATTGGATTTCCCAAACCCACCAAACCTGCTTTGTATCTCACGGCAAATAAAATCTCTTTGTTCATTTCGTTGTTGATGGCAAACACACGGGCGAAGCTATTTTCTAAGCCATATCCGCTATTGGTGATCACATCGTTCAATAAGGTTAAAGCATCTGCTGCACGAGGCACTGGTAAGGTTAAATATACTTTAGCTAAAAGTGCCTTGGCCGACCATGCATTTGCCCTACCTAAATCCGTTGAGGTAATTTGTCCAAAAGGCTTAGCGCTTGCTTTAGCTACCGCTGCTTCCAAATCTTTAACGATTAAAATATAGCAATCATTCACCGATGAACGGTTAACTTTTCTAGCTTGCGCAGCTTCTAATGGCTCGGTTACAATAAATACTCCACCATATAAACGCACCAAGTTGAAATAGTGATAGGCTCTGATAAACAAGGCTTGTCCAACCAATTCATCACGTTGTGCCTCAGTAACGGTAGCGGTAGGCGTACCAAATACCAACTGACCGTTTTGATAGGTTACGCCTAAACTTCTTAATACGTAATTAACGTTACGAATGTTTTTATACATGGCCAACCAATAGTTGTAAATCTGCTGATGTGATGGTCCAGCGGTGTACAGGTTTAACACATTAAGTTCCATATTAACATTGGTGGTACTGTTTACCGAACGCTGACGGGCGTTATCGCTCCTCAACTCTGTAAACTGCCACTCATTAATTAATGGCTCCTGCATGCCGTTATAACATCCTGCTAGGGCAACACTAACTTCTTTATAGTTTTTATAATAGTCTTTAACTGCTTCGTTTGAGATGGGATCTACATCAACCACCTTTTTACATGAGGTAACGGCTGATACCAATGATACCACAATGATGAAGCGAGCTGATATTTTTCTGATTTGTTTCATGATATGTAGGTATTAGAAGTTAAAATCAAGACCAAATGTGTACGTACGGTTCACTGGGAAACCTCCCCTTTGATAACCTACAATTACAGGAGAAGCGTAAGAAGCAGAGGTTAGTCTTGCTTCTGGGTTAATTCCCCTATATGAACTTCCAGTAATGAAAAATACGTTATCTACCGAAGCGTACAATCTTAAGCTACTTACTTTAAGCTTTTTAGCAGTAGCGGCTGGCAAGGTATAACCTACAATTACATTCCTTAAATAAGCGTATGATGCACTTTCTACACCATAATCCGTTAACAGCAAATCTGCTGCGATACCATTGGTGAAATAAGGCGTTTTTCCATCACCTGGATTGGCTGGACTTACCCATCTGTTTTTAATGTAGTTTTCGTTCTGTCTCTTTGATTCATTGTAATATAAGTCACCGTTAATCAATTGTCCACCTTGTGAGCCTTGCATCAGAATATTCAAATCGAACTTTTTATATCTGAAGGTATTGGTGATCCCCCAAGTAAAATCTGGAAATGGAGAGCCCATGATTACCCTATCATTTAAATCAATTTTATTATCGCCGTTGATGTCTTTTAATTTTACACCACCAGCAGCAAAATAACCTTGCAAAACAGAAGTTTGTCCTGATGCTACGGCTGCATTGGCTTCATCTTGTGATTTCCAAACGCCATCCGTTTTATAACCGTAGAATTGTACATATGGCTGACCTACGATAGAAGCATAGATTTCGCTACGCTCCCCGTAGTTGAACAAATAAGGTTCATCGCCACCTAGTTTTAATAGTTTATTTCTGTTGGCTGAAATGTTAACGGAAGTAGTCCAGTTGAAATTCTTGGTGCCGATGTTGTTAGAGGTTAGCTCTACTTCGAAACCTTGATTTCTGATTTTTCCGTTATTGGTCCAGAAAGAAGACGAACCTGTAATGGCTTGTTGTGATTGTTGCAACAATAAGTTGTTGGTAATAGAGTGATAGAACTCTAAACTCAATTGCAATTTGTTCCTAAATAAACCAACGTCTAAACCAATATTGGTTGATCTTGTAGTTTCCCAAGTAATGTCTCTTCCGTAGGTTACCACGTTGTTAGGTGATTGACCTGCCGTTAACTGACCAGTACCTTCTCCGAACACGTAGTTAGATCTGAATAATAAATCTAAATAAGAGAATGGTGTAATTCGGTTATTACCTGTTTCGCCATAACTAGCTCTCAATTTTAAATTTTCCAGCCATTTTTTGCTGCCTTTCATGAAAGATTCACTGGCAATGTTCCAACCTGCTGAAAATGCAGGGAACCAACCTCTTCTGTTACCTGGACCAAAAATCGAACTCTCATCGGTACGTAAACTTGCCGTAGCAATGTATTTTCCCTGGTAATCATAATTCACACGACCTAAATAAGAGATCAAGCCTGTTTTTACGTTCACTGGAATATTAGGTGCCTGATCGAAATAAGCAGCTTGGTTAAGTGTGGTAAAGTCATCAGAAGGGAAATTATAGCCCGTTTGCTCTGTGCCTTTCACTTTATTACTTTGTACGGTAAAACCTAGCAATCCTTTAAAGTTGTGGTTACCGAAGCTTTTGGTGTAGTTCATGGTATTTTCCCACAAAATATCTACTGTAGTACCGTTGGTAATGGTGGCCATATTTACGTCACCATCTTTACGGGCTTCGCTTCTGATTAATGTTTTATCTTCTCTAGATAGATAGTAAGCACCTAAAGAAGTTTTAAATGAAAGACTTTTGCTTGGGTTGTAGGTTAAATCTGTACCGCCTTGGAAACGATAGCTTTCAGAGAAACGATCCTCTCTTTCGGCATGTGACAATGGTGTATTGTTGGTTGACGAGAAAGGAGAAACCGCCCCAGAACTTTGCCAAAAAGAACCATCAGGCATGGTACCTGCATAATTAAGGTTGGTAAAATGACGAGCTTGTGCCCAATCGCCAGCCCTTAGGTTTGCCCATTGCGAATTTTGGTTAACAAATGCCGCTGTAAATGCCGAGTGGTAAACTGGTAAAAACGATGGGAAACGGTAATAATTGGTAAAATTTTCTGCTGGACGTTGAATTTTGGTATAAGTTGGATTGATGTTTACGTTTAACATCAATTTTGGAGAAAGGTTAACGTCCAATTTCACACGAATGTTCCCCCTGTTGTTCTCACTATCTTTCATTACGCCCTGATCCTGTTGCAGGTTCCCAGAAACATAATACCTTAAATCTTTTTTACCTCCCGCTACATTAAGCTGTAGGTTATATATCCCTGCATTTCTAAGTGCTTCTTGTTGCCAATCAGTAGGTGTACCGCTAATTTGGTTTTCGATGATATAAGCAGCACGTTCATTATTATTGATGATGTTTTTTGCATTAGCTGGAACACTAGGATCATTTTGCCTTAACGCTGCTTCTGCAAATAACAATTTGGTATACTCTGTAGTTGATAAAATTGGATATACTTTATAGGCTTCTTTTAAACCATAGTATGATTTTACCGAGAACTTAGGCTTATCGGCCACCCCTTTTTTGGTAGTTACCAAAATTACGCCGTTAGCACCTCTTGAACCATAAATAGCGGAAGAAGCCGCATCTTTCAAAACCTCAATTGATTCTACATCGTAAGGATTGATGAAAGCTAAACCATCTGCAATGGGATGACCATCTACGACTACTAGAGGATCAGCGTTGGCGTTAATGGAACTGGCTCCTCTAATTCTTAAAGTTGGATCTGAACCCGCTTCTGAGCTATTGTTTTGAACGGTTAAACCTGCAATTTTACCAATCAAAGCGTTATCTAACCTCGAAGTCGGAATTTCATCCAGATTTTTATTCTCAAGTTTGCTTACTGCCGAACTAATGGTCGATTTTTTTTGCGTACCGTAGCCCACTACCAATACTTCGCTCATGGAGTTGACATCTTCTGCTAAAGTGACATTAATGGTCGTACTATTTGCTACGCCTTGTAAATGTATTTTGTAGCCGAGCGATTTGAATTCGAGGATTTTACCTTTTTGAACGGAGATTTCATATTCTCCCTTTTCATTGGTAGAAACGCCTTTATTGGTATCCTTAATGGTTACCGACACGCCAGGAATGCCCTGTCCGTCTTCAGATTTAACAACGCCTTTGATTTTTACGGTTTGTGCACTTAGCCCGAAGGATAGCAAGCACAACAGCAAAAAAATGACGCCGCCAACGCGATTTTTTAATGTCATAGCAAATCAGGTTTTATATATGGTTAGTTTGCGACAATTTTCTAAAAACTGACGACTTAAATTGGTTTACCAAAAATTGGTTTACCAAATATATCATTATTATTTATATTCAAAAAAAATACAAGGAAAAGTTTTTTAGCCGATTGGCTTTTTCCTTAGAGCGGAGGGAATTTTGATTGATCAATTTTTACTTATTCCTGCGTTTTATTGGTTCTGGCAAGCTATAAGTGTTTTAGTTTGTTTGGTTGTTTTTTCGTTTTAAAAAAGGGATGGTCTTTGAAAACCAAGCTCCACCCCTTTTTTGAGTATCTAAATTTATTTAAAACCTTAAATAAAAATGGTATATTTTTTCAATTAAGAAAATGCTAGACCACCATTGATATCAATGTTGTTACCTGTTAAGAAGCTTGACTCATCTGAAGCTAAATAAGCTACTAAATCAGCAACTTCTTGTGCATCACCTTCTCTTTTCAAGGCAGTGGCATTGGCTACATTGGTTCTTACTTCAGGTTTACTAAAGGTATCGTGGAAAGTAGTCGCAATCATTCCTGGTGCTAATGCATTTACACGGATGTTTTTAGGACCAAATTCTTTTGCCAAAGCTCTAGTGTAAGTCATTACGGCACCTTTTGAAGTGGCATAAGCACTTGCACCTGGACCACCACCGTCTCTAGCAGCTAACGAAGAGAAGTTTACAATAGAAGAACCTGCTGGCATGAAAGGAGAAACCGCTTTAACTGCTAAGAAAACAGATTTCAAGTTCACGTTCATTACAAAATCCCAGAAATTTTCGTCCATTTCTGCAGTTGATTTACGTGCAACTAAGCCACCAACTACGTTTACCAAAACATTGATCTCCTCACCAAAAGCCTTTTTAGCTTCAGCTACTAAAGCCTCCACTTCGGCCGCTTTGGTCATATCTGCCTTTACAATAATGCCTTCGCCGCCTAAATCTTGTATCATTTTCAAGGTTTCATCGGCCAAATCTTTATTATCAAAGTAATTTACCACCACTTTGGCTCCTTCCTTTGCCAACTGCAAAGAAACTGCTCTACCTATGTCTCTAGAGCCTCCAGAAACTATCGCAACTTTGTTTTTTAAACGCATACTATTATTATTTAATTCTTTATTTTTTTGATGAAATATATTTAATACATAACCATGAAACTGGCACTAATACTGCCGCTAACACGAAGAACGACACATAGCTGGTTTGAGTAATTACTGGAACCGCCCAAGTGGTTAGCAAAGTGCCAGCTACTGCTGCCGTACCGCCCATACCTGCTACTGTTCCTACGTTTTTACCATTGAAATAATCACTAGGAAGGGTTTGAATGTTACCAATCAGGTACTGGAAGCCAAATAGTGTAAATCCAATCAATATCATTGCTAAAGTTGGGGTGTCTTTTAAGCTACCTAGCTGATAAACGATGACCACCAAAGAGGCCAACATAATGACACTGCCCACCGCAATAGCGTTTTTACGTGCTTTTTGAGGCTCAACACCTTTTTTAATTTGAACAGATGCATGATAGCCACCTACTAAACTTCCTATCGCAGCAAATAGGTAAGGTACCCAAGTAAAAGCCCCAATTTGTTTAATGTCGAACATGAACTGTTCTTTAAGGAAGGTTGGCAACCAGGTTACAAACAACCACCACACAGGATCGATAAAAAACCTACCGGTGATGATTCCCCAAGTATTTCTAAATTTCAGAAGTTCTTTCCAAGTCAATACTGGTGCTTCTTCTACTTCAACTGCATTCTTTACTTCTGGCTTAGCCAAAATATAATTGCGCTCTTCTTCTGTAATCCAAGGGTGTTTATCTGGAGTTGCTTTGTTCACGTAAACCCATGGAATGATCCAAATCAATCCTAAAACGGCAATGAGTACGAAAGTCATTTTCCAACCGAAAGCCACATACAAAATGGCAATTACAGGTGCGGCAACCACCGAACCTAATGATGCTCCTGCACCAAAAATCCCTTGTGCAATACCTCTTTCTCTCGCGGGGAACCATTCTGCATTGTTTTTGGTTGCTCCTGGCCAGTTACCTGCTTCGCTAAAACCTAGCATAAACCTAAAGATGTTGAAAGACAACAACGATTTTGCAAAAGCATGCAATGCAATGGAAATACTCCACCCTAAAATAGACAATGTCATTCCCATACGGGTACCAATGGCATCCATCATTTTTCCTGTAAAGGTTTGCCCTAAGGCATAGGCTATCATAAAGAAAGTAGTGATTAATGCCAATGCGCTTTTGTTATCAACATCGGCAATGCCAAATTCTTTATAGATATAAGGCCAAAGAATGTTAATCGCACTTCTATCGATGTAGTTGATTACTGTCGCCAATGCAATTAGCGATATAATCCACCATCTTAATCCTTTTACTTTCATCCGTTTCTTTTTTAGTTTTTGATAAGCCTTTAATATTAGTGGTCTTGACCTATCTTTATTTGTTAGTCAGTTGAATATTTGTAATGCCTTTGGCATTAATTACTTTATTATCCCCATAAACTTCATTCCCTACGGCTTCGCCTTTTGCACTTTTCAAGCGGACGTTAATTCCATAACCGTCGGTGTTTAAGTGGCTGATATTCCCTTTAAACTTGTTGTATGATCCCCAGCCTTCATAAGCGCAATTGACCTGATAACCGTCCAACAATACAGAGGGTTGGGTATTGTAGCCTGTATTTCCTTCAATCAAGTAGTGGTTGCCTTTCACATCAATCCAGCTATCAGCGCTGTTAGCACCAGTAATTCCTTGCGCTTCAAAAGTGTTTCCTCTAATAATTCCACCTGTCGTACCTTCTTTGATATCAATACATTCGGCAGCAACATAAGGTCCCAATTTATTGTTCAGCACTTGGTTCGAATCGCATTGATCGGGCTTTCCATCACTGTGCTTGGCCCAATTGCTGTAGGCCGAACCAATGTAAATGGCTTCACCGTAGCCAGGGCTTTTCTTTCCCGTATGGGTTACTTCACAGTTTTTAACGATGTTGCGCTTACTGAACGCTCGAAAGTGGATCCCTTCTTCGCCTAGTTGGGTGACTAAAACACCATCGATGATGTTATCATTTGCCCCATCGGTTACGATACCTTTCAAGCCATTTTGCAGGGTAAATCCTTTGAGTTTCCAATAGCTGGCTTTTAAGTGCAGCACATAACCCGTTTGATTGTCACCTGCATCCAGAATGGCGTTTCTACTGCCCGTAAGTACCACAGGTTGTTTTGATGTACCACTAACCGAAGCCTCAATCACAAACTTGCCTTCGTATACACCATCTCTCAAGATGATGGAATCTCCAGGTTTTGCAGTAGCTAACGCCCTCTTGAGCTGAGCACTGTTCTCTACAATAATTGGCTTTGATGTTTTTTGAAAAAAAGGCTGTATTGCATACCCCAGCCCACTTAAGCAAGTTGAGATAGCAATAGCAGCCATAACCAAATATATATTGAAGATCTTTTGCATTGAAGTTAGTTTATATTCCGTCTTTTCGATTTAAGTTGCTTTATGAGCGCTATCTAATTCAAAGATTTAACTTCGTTGATTTCTAATTCTCCATTTCGCTTTGCTCCAGTCGAAATGACGGGATATCCCTAGTTATTTGTGAATACCTAATTCTTTTAAGAAATCGATGATCGCTTTGTTTACTTCTGAATTTTTCTCGGCAGGAAATTTTCCATGCTCACCACCTTCAACCGTGATGAATTTGTTTTTTACGCCCAATTCATCCAACTTCTTTTTCAAGTCTACCGATTGTTGGTAAGGCACTATTGGATCAGCATCGCCATGTACAATAAATACTGGTGGACTGTTTTTCTTAACTTGATACAAAGGTGAAACCGATTGCACAAAAGCTTGGTCGTTAGCTTTGTCGCCTAACCATTTTTTAGCTGAGCTGCTAGGCCAGTTCCCTACGTGGGTAATGCCGTATTTGTCGATAATAGCTGCCACTTTTACGTCTTTCACACCTGGACAATTACCATCAAACTTGGTATCGTTACCTAACAAACCGCCCATTAAAGCTAAATGGCCACCTGCCGAACCGCCCATAATCACAATTCGATTAGGATCGATATTTAAGGCTTTGGCATTTTTGATCAGGTAAATTAAAGCGCAGCGAGTATCCTCTACCGCAGCAGGAGCTGGTGCTACCTGTACCAAACGATAGGCAATGTTAGCTACGGCATAACCGTTTTTAAAGAAGCTATTGAAACCTGTTTGCGACTCTTTATTTCCTTTGTTAAAACCACCTCCATGGATGTTGATCACAATAGGTGTTGGTCCTTTGTCTGTTGGTGGCAAGTACAAATCCATTTTGCCCTCCCAATCACCAACTTTGGCATAAACCACATTTAACTGCTCAGAAAAACCTGTCGGGTAGGTCACTTTCTTTACCTCTGTGGTTTCTTGTGCTTGCGTAAAACTTGTAGCTACTAATAGTAAGCAGCTTATTATTAATTTTTTCATGTTGTTATTTATTTTATTCCTCCCTCTTCAATTCTCCTCCGAAGTATCGGAGCAGGCTCTCCAAAGGGAAACACATGCGTATTAAGCATATTTCCTATCCCCCTCTTTGAGGGGGCAGGGGGAGGGAAAAACTATTTACTTAATAAAATCTTCTCTATGAGGAGCGAAAACATCAATTAAAATTCCTGGTTCAACACATACACAACCGTGAACTGCGTGAGGTGGCACATAATAACCATCGCCTTTTCTGATGATTTTTTTCTCATCGCCAATGGTCATTTCAAAAACACCGCTTTCTACGTAAGTAACCTGTACGTGATAATGCTCGTGCAAGGGTCCAATGGCTCCAGCTTCGAACTTGGCTTTCACCAACATGATTTTATCATCATAACCATAGATTTTACGTTGAACACCGTTCCCTAAATCTTCCCAGGTAGTTTCTGTTTCTATTTGAAATAATTCGCTTTGCATTTTCTAGTTTTTTTGTTTTTTGGATGTTTTGTTAAATTGGTATCCCCTCTCTGCCTTTGGCATCTCTCCCCAAAAGGGAGAGAAAAGTGACTATGAGAGTCTTTACTCTTTGTTCTTTATTCCTTTTATCTTAACGATATATAATTCTCTTTCTCTGTATAGTTGATCTGATAGGTATAAGTCTTATTGTTCAGTTTAAAGCTGATGATGGTTTGTTGCGCATCTGATTTAATCAGCTTCAGTTCGCTTACTGATGGCAAAGCCGATGAAACGGTTTCATTGATTGGATCTGTGCCGCCATGTGTTTCTGTAATGCTCACAAAGGTTTGGTTTTGGCCACTGCTTGATAACATGAATGCTTTTCCGTCTACCAAGTTCATTTCTGGATCGTTAGCACCGATAGAAAGCAACTTCACTTCTAGTGGGTTATCAGAAACAAAATGAGTAGTGTAGAAACGGTTTTTGTTCAACAAGCCTACCATTCCCGATTTGTTATCTAATTTATTGCTAGCATTTAACCAGATGTGCTGATAACCATTTTTATCTCCAAGTGCCGTCAACTGATTGGCTTTTGCAGTCACGGGGAAAGACGTATTCACCAATTGTCCTTTGTACCAAAATGGCAAATCATATTGATGGTTTTTAGCTGATTGTGCCTGCATTACATCAATTAGCAAAGGTTTATCCAAACCCTCAACTTTTACCAAAGCAGAAGTTCTTAGCATGGTTACGTCAGCATAAGCCTTGGCTTCCTTAGCGCTCACCACTTTTAAGTTTGGCTGATTTGAGAAGTATAGCAAGGTTGGGCTGGCTTTATCAGCAGGTCCCAATTTGGCATTAAAATGTGAAGTTTGATCTACCACCAATGCATTATGCGCTACGGTTTGTTTTGCCCATGTATTATTTTCTGGCAAGTAACCACCGCCATTTTTAGTATCAATATTTAAAAACCTAGCCGCGCCATAATCAGGGAAAATCTCAGTGGTGTTATCGTAAAATAGTAGGTTTAGTCGATCAAAGTGCCCGTGGCCCATTCCTTGTGAAGCCGCTTTGATCACCACACATTGTTGGTCGGTGTTGGCGCCACTACGTAAAATGCCTAAGCCGCCTTCATCACCTTTGCCTCCATCTCTGATCCATAGCGTTTGATATTTGAAAGGCACCGACTTTCCAGCAGCCAAATCTGCTGCTACCTTTAAACCTGCATCAGAAACAATTACACGGTTTTGCTGCTTGGCAATATCCAACAAATCAACTTCTGCTTTAATATCGGCATAAGCCAAATCAACGCCATACACCAATTCAACCGATTCGTAGGTTTTGTCTTTAATGGCATCGTTTAATGGGAAGAAAGTTTTATCGGTATAAGAAGTTTGCAATGAGGTATGGATTGCCTTTGAAAGCAATTTGTCTCTGTATTCGAAAATTTTGCGTGAAGGCTCGTAATTGTTAATCGCTTTTGCGAACAATACGAAAGGCAATAAGGCATAACGTTGGTAATATGGTCCTTCCATGTAATAACCATCAGGCGAAAACAGTTGGTCTATTTGAGCCAAGTAACCCGTTTTACCATCTTTTTTAGAACCCTTGATGGCCATTTCTACATACTCACGTTTGTTGAGCACATAACCTGTAATGCCTACAGCCGCCAAATTCCAAGTACCATGATTGTGGATTTTGTTGAAGACGTCGTACCTATCTTCTGTAAAAAACTTCAAGATAGGCACGAACAGTTTTTCTTCAATGGTTTTCCTGTCAGCTGCAGGAATCCCGTTATAAACCAAATCATATGCTTGTATGGTATATAGCTGCCATACAAAGTCGTTTAAGCTTTGCCAAAAAATACGCCCGCCGTCTTCCTCACTTTTTCTTTTTGGATGAAGGGGCCATTTTTCATATTGCGAAGCATAATTAAGCATTACGTTTTTTACGTAGTCTGCATATTTCTTTTCTCCAGAAATCTGATAAGCAACTCCGCAGTTAAGCATGTTGCTATAGTTCTTTTTGTGCTGTTCATGCGTGTAACCGCCGCCACCATCTTTAGGCACAGGTACCACAATAGGCTCTGCCAATGCTTTATCTGCCGCATTTTTAACCGTTTGGTATGATTGGCGTAAAAGTGGATAGGTATTTACTCCTTTTTTCACAGCCGCCACATTTGCCTTGGTCAGCATAATGCTAGGGTGTGTTTGTGCCATTAACGACAGGCTAAAAAAGGCACAAAAAGATACTAATACCACTTTTTTTAAGTAGTTCATACGCTTGAATTTATATTTAATTGATTAAGCTAGGATGGACCTATTTTCTCGAATTATCTCTCTGTTTCGTTGATGATGCTTTGTGCAGCAAAACCTGCTTTACTAATTTGCCATATCTCATCAAGGTGACCAGCCATTGCTTCTTCAGCTTTGGCCATATCCTGTGATTCGATAGCGGCATAAATCATTCTGTGTTCTTCAATCGCTGTTTTAGCTCTATTGTCGCCACAGATTTTATTTTCTACAATATTTTTAATCAAGTCGGGTACTAAAATCAAAATCATGGATTCGATGACCGAATTTTTCGTTGCTTTGGCAATTTTAATGTGGAAAACCATGTCTTCTTCTACGGCGTCGCCACCAGCGCTTACTTTGCTTTCATAAGCTTCCATGGCCAACCTAAGGCTTTCCAAATCTTCTTCACTTCTACGTTCTGCAGCCAATTTCACCGCATTCAGTTCCAAATGATAACGTGCTTCAATCAAGGCATTGAAATCGTCCTTATTAAATTTGATGATATCTGAAATGATGTTATCAATCACGTTGATACTCAAACCTGCCACATAAGTACCACTTTGTGGGTTGGTTTTTAAAAGACCATAAAACTCTAGTTTCAATATCGCTTCACGGATGTAGCTTCTTCCTAGGCCAAAACGTTCAGAAAGCACTCGTTCTGCTGGCAATCTATCTCCTGGCTTTAATTGACCAGAGATAATCAACTGCTTTAACTGACCAATGATTTTATCGACTGGCGACTCCACCTGTATGGCGGTAATATTTTCTATCAATGACTTCATTCCTTGGTTTTTCTATTTGGTCGACCAATTAATTGGTTTACCAAAAATAAACATTCAATTGGGTATTCAAAAAGTTATTTCAAATTAAATCATTTTATCTTGGAATTACCTCTAAATCAATCTTCCAATTATCCGTTCTAAATGGGTTCATTGGCAAATTTGCGGCATTATAGAAGTAACTTTTACCTGGATTATCTGCCCAGGCATAACGTATCGCTACAGGGCTTTTCACGTCATTACTCCAAACCACCACTTTATTTCCTTCTATTTTGGCTTGTGCCCAAACAAATTTTTGGTCTTTACCAGCGATGATAAAATTACTGCGTTCGGCTTTGCTATTTATGGTTAAATCTTCGGCATGATCAAATTCGAGTATCGCCTTGCCATTTTCAACCTTCATCGATTTAAATACTGGTCCATCAGCTGCTACTTTTTGTCCATAAACCAATTGCTGAACTTTAGCCGCTACACGCTCCCCTACTGGAAATTTATCCGTTGGATGGATATCATCTGCCAAGCCTAAATCAATGATATTAACCAAGCCTACATTGGGTTGACGAGCAGCCTTATCTTGTCCTTCCCTCAACAATGCCCAAGTGGCGTTTACTTCTGGCGTGCTGAGCACTTTTTTGTAATTAGGCAATTGTATAATAACAAAAGGCAGTTTTGGCTGATTAAATTGTTTTCTCCAGTCCTTGATTAAGGATTTCAACAAGCCTTCATATTCGTCGGCCCAATTGGCGTTACTCTCCCCCTGATACCATATTACCGCTTTATAGGGTAAACTTTTCAATGGACTGATCATGGCATTGTAGATGGACGAAGACACATCATTTGGATGTACCGCGATATTGATTTCCTGTATTTTATAGTTCCAATTGCCGTCGATGGCTATTTTATGACTTCCAGTTTTAAGAAACAACTTACTTTGAGGTCCCCAAATACCGCCGTTTCTACCTTTATTGGCTACCCTCACCATAATTTTATTCACTCCGGGCTTAAGCAAGCTTTTAGCGAGGGTAAACTCTCTGATCAAATCGCGGCTATCAGGTGAAGAGCCTAGCTTTTGGTCGTTAAAGAAAACCACGCTTTGGTCGGCAATTCTACCTAAACTTAGAAAAGCATCTTTCTCACAATCAGCACTGCTTAAATTCACTTCCTTATAAAACCAAATGACACCATCTACATTAGGAAGGCCCGCTTTTTCCCATAAGGTGGGTAGTTTCATGCTTTCCCAATTTTTGGCATAAACCGGAAGCGTTGGATTGATGGTATCCCAAAGCACCTCGGTATTGGTGTATTGGTTCAGCTTACCATGTGATTTCTCCAACTCAGCAATTTTAGCAGCGATGTATTGTTTTTGGTTCTTATTCCCTATTTGATTTAAAATAGGCTTTAATCTTGCAATAGTATCTAAGGAAGGCGCACTGATGAAACCTTCAATCACCGTTCCACCATAAGCACTACTGATTAAACCAATGGGCACATTCAATTCTTTTTGCAATTTACGACCCATGTAGTAAGCCACCGCAGAAAATTTTCCAAGCGATTGAGGACCTGCCACCTGCCAAGGTGTTTTTTTGGTCAAATCATCCAAAGGTTGAAATTCAATATCCCTGGCCACATTCAACACTCTGATGTTTGGATTGGCAGAATTGGCCAGATCTTTCTCTCCGCCATCAGCTTTCATCAGCAAAAAAGCCATGTTACTTTGACCGCTACATAAAAAAACATCACCCAACAGTACATTATCCAAGGATATTTCGTTGATTTTTATGGTAAAAGGTCCACCTGCAGGAGCTGCTTTCATTTCCACTTGCCATTTGCCTTCTGCATTGGTTTGCGTGGTATAATCACTCCCTTTGAAATTTACGGTCACTTTCTCTCCTGCATTGGCCCAACCCCAAATTTTAATGGGCTGGTCCCTTTGCAAAACCATATTGCTTCCAAAAATTTGTGGCAATTTCACCTTTGCCAATGCATTAACGGAAATACTAAGAAATAAACCTAACGCTAGTGCTGCTTTTGAGTATCTGTTCATTTATATAGTAGTTAGTATTTAGATTTTAATAGTTAGACATCGAACTCTCTATCTAAATCTGCAACTGAATTATATCTTAATCACTTTTTTGGTGCTTGTTACTTTTCCAGCGTTTTCTATCGATAAAATATAGGTGCCCGCTTGGATATTCTGCACATTAATTTCTTGCAATTGGTTACCGCTTACTGGTTTGGTCAACATTACCTGACCTTGAATATTGATGATTTTGATTACATCTCCATTTACCGTACCCGCAACACTGATATTGTTTTGCGTCACTGGATTTGGATAAACTGCCACGGCATTGCCTAATGCTATTCTTACCGATTTCACCTCACTAGGATGCTCTGTACCATCTTGATCAATGCCTACCAAACGGTAATAGTTAATCCCTTCTGTTGGATTTAAATGGGTGTAATCGTAGTTAAAGATTCCTGCTTTATTGTTCGCTACAACCGTATAGATTTTTTCGAAACCATTAGCGCTTCTATGCTGTAAAACATATTCTTTCAAATTTACCTCATCGGTAGTTTGCCAAGCTAGTTTCACACTGTTTAAGCTTTCTTTAGCTGTAAAACTCAATAATCTTAATGGTAAGGTGGTATTCGCTTCTCCCACTACAAAAGGAGAAAATGTACTTGTAGTGATGGTAGCGGTATTGGCAGCTGCATTTCCCGTACCCATAAAAGTTCCATAAGCACCCGAAGTGTAGGCTGCGATGCCAATTTGCGCATTACCGAATCCAGCAAAACTACCACCCTCTAAAGCATTGTCCCAACCTAAAGTCACATCGACATTGCCAGTACCCGAAGTACGGTTGATGTTCCAAACAGCATCTACCATTCTCAATTTTTGAGCTGCAGTTAATGCTGTTCCATTAGAAGTCGCATCTGCCGTTGCCCCTTGAAATACATTGATCTCAAAATTTGAAATAGAAGTTGGGTTTAGGGTTACAGGTGTATAATGCCCTACTGCACCTACCGGAACTAACGTAGATGCAGATACATCAGCTATTTTAACTAACCCTGTACTTCCACCAACTGCGTTGGTCACAATGTATGATGAAGCATTAAACGTACCTGTATTGATACTGGCACTGCTCAAACTCAAGTTATCTCCCTCTCTCACCGTTAGGATGGCATTGTTTAAGGTTAGCTTGCCGTTGATGGTTATATTTTTATTTGTTCTAGCGGCGGCATTGAAAGTCACATTTCCCAATGTATTACCCGTTACTGTAGAGAATGGCGTTAAAGTTGATGAATTAAAAATAACGTTAGTCCCCGTTGACAATGTCAAACTTCCATTGGCGTTAATATTAAATCCACCATCGATACCATTGGTATTAGCTATTTTTAAAGTTGGCGAATTGCCGATCACCGCAATTGCACTTCCATTTCCTGTAGCAGGCTTTGATAAAGTGATGACCCCAGTGCTAGAAGTACTGATCACATAAGTATTTGGTTGAATTTGCGGTCCAGTAATTAAATGTCCTGGAGCAACATCCAATGTGTTATAGTCAGCAACATTTACAAAATTGATGACGTTACTACCATCAACTACGGTGGCTGCGTTAGTAAAAGTATTTACCGCTGCCCTGAACTGTACTCTTCCTGTATTAGCTGAAACGCCATTCCCTATGATTTGATTCCCTTGTAAATCAAGAGCGCCATAAATGTAAGAAATTAACGCTCCACCTAAATTAATCGATGAATTTAAAGTAACATTAGCATCATTAGCGACAGATAAAGCACCCAAGTTAAAGGTGCCGCTGCCTGAAATACTTTGAGCTGTTGTGCCTAACATCATTAGGTTACAAGACCCAACTCCATTTACACCTAAAGTACCGTTGTTCAACACATTTCCAGATACAGGTGATGGTCCTGTGGCATTTAGCAACAAAGATGCCCCATTTTCAATAGTTAAGTTTTCAACCCCTAAAAAATTCTCAGACAAAGTAATAGCAGCATTATTTCTAACCAATACATTTCCGAAATTTTTACCATTAAAAAGTCCCGCTACCGAATTATTAGCCTCCAAAATATAATTGCTTCCCGATCTCATATCTGCTACATAACCAGTTGAAGCATCTCCAAAAGGACTACGCCCACCTTGATAAATCAAAGAAGTGCCGCTATTAAATATCACTGATTTTACACCAGAGGTGGAAGTGGCACTCAATGGGTATTGATTCATCACATTTACATAACATTTACTATTGTTGGAAAATGTACAAGTTCCAGTAGTTGGCACTTGAAGACGTTGGGCTCCGATCGCACCTAGAATATACAACTCACTATTGTTGAAAGTAGCGGTTGAAGTAGCTGCCACAGAAAGTACAAAGCTTCCACCAATACCGTCTACTAATCTAAGTTTACTATTTCCAGTAACTTCCAAGGCACTGCTAGTTCCATTGCTAAGGGCTAAAGTTGTTGTTCCAGAAGAAGCATTTCTAGTAAAACTTACATCGGCTCCATTTTGCAATTGTAATTTGCCTATAGTAGTTCCTCCTATAGTAAATGCAACAGTTACGTTATCAAAGATGAGCACATCAGCTGTATTACTCCTAGAAACCGCTGCACCTCCCGGTGTAAGGCTCCAGTTTGTACCACCTAAAGTAGTGGCCGTAGCTCCGCCTACCCAATAATAGGTACCTTGCGCAAAGCCAGTAATAGCCATGCAGCTTAAAATCATTAAAAGTAAAATTCTTTTCATATGCGTTTAATATTTGGTTATAGGTTAAGGAGAGCTGGTTAGGCCCTCCGATTATTTCTCTTATAAGTTTCCGTTGATTTCCAGATTATCCATCCAAGCTTTGGCCATGGTTTCATTGCCTTTTGGGGTTACGCCATAAAAAACAAAGCCATTTAAAGTTTTACTAGGCTCTAAACCTCCACTGGTAAATTCACCAGCTAAGCGTTTGCCGTTTACCCAAATGTGATAAGTCCCGGCATTTAGTGTTTGCTCACCTTCTTTGGTGTATTTCTTAGCTTCAGCACTGTTATTGCTATATACTTCAATTAAATAGTCGGTATTTTTTAAGAAAGAAGCACCCTTTACCGAAGCCCATTTGGCACCATTACGGGTATAAAAATTGATTTCATTAGCGGCAGACAAATTCCATCTTAAACCCGCAAAAATTTCTGTAGAAGTTTCCTTTATGCCACCATTACCTTGAAAAAGGTCATCGGAATTATCGGAACTGCCATTGGCAAACACCCATTGTCCAGCTGCAGCGGCATCTATTTTTAGATTAAAGCTCGTTTTAGCAATGCCTTCTAAAGTAAGGTTATAAATAGAAAACTTGCTAGTAGTGGTACCTGCTACCACTTCCAAACCCACACCTTTGATAAAACCAGCGCCACTTTTCACCAAATTAAAAACACCTGTGCCATCTGATGCGGTACGCACTCTCACTTTAATGGCTTTGCTTAAGGCTATTTTAGGCAAAAAAGAAGTAGAAGACGCTCCTGGATTGGGATTAAAAGTGGCTTCTTTATCTCCAAAATCATAATTAATTACTGGAGCCTGTGACCAAGCATCGTGCGTTAGTGTAGAGAGCGTTATTGTGGAGAGCGCCGTAGCCAAAACCAAAAGTTTCTTCATTATCTTTTTATTTAAAGGGGTTAGTATTCTGTAATATTGAAATCGTTGAACCAAAGGGTTTCATCTCTTAACATATCTGGCTGGAGTGTTCTTCTATAAATCCCCCATTTAGGACGACAGCTAGTGGTATTTTTACGCCACATTTCGATATTGGTAAATGCTTGTTTCAGTAATAATTTACCATCACTAATTCTATTGATCTGTATTTCGTATTTACCGTCGAAAGAAAAGGTAGCTCTTTCGGTCACCTCTACCCATTGCCCTCTGAAATCGGACAAAGGAACCGTAGCAATATATTTTTGGGAAGTAGCATCGGTATCACCCGTATGAATAACCTGCAAGATATCGCCACCAGCTTTATATCTCGGCGTTAGCGTGATCAAAGGCAGCGTATTGTCGCCGTCAATAGGTTTCAGTTGATGGATATGGGTAAAATCGCTAGAAGGCTTGAAACCTGCATCCAATTTAAATTTCCATCGGTACAGGACCTTTTCATCTTTACTGGCCTTTAAATTTTCTGGCGACCTATCGTAAGTTTTGATTTCATTTCGTTGCCTATCCGAGTCTTCACATTTATCATTATCGGGAGTAACATGGATGGTGAAAGCGAAAACCGTACGTTTCAAATCTTGGTCGTAAACTTGTGTGATGTGCTTACCAAAAGCTACGTGGCTACAATCAGGCGCTTCAATCACATCACCTGTACCACCAAAAATATTATTGATTAACTGATAGGTATCAACAGCTGCATTGGCCGTCAGCGTTGTTCCTTCTGTATTAGCCGTTTGATTACCGCCACCAGCAATCTCCTCTTTTTCGAGAACAGTGCTCTTTTGTTTACTACAGGCAAAACCCAGCATACAAATGGATAAGACATAAAGCAGAGATTGCTTTTTCATACATGGCTAAATTTGGTCGACCAATATTTGGTTAACCAAATTTATACAAATAAACTTGTGAAGCAAATTTTTTAGAAAATTTTAACATATGAGTTTTCGTAACGTTTTTAATGGGGGTAAAAAGGGTTGAAAACACAGAAAAACCTCAGGTCAAAAACCTTACAGGTTTTGAAAACCTGCAAGGTTTACTGTCAGCAGTATCCGCAGATAGCCGTAAGAGTAGTTAGAATGCAAAAAAACCTCGTAGGTTTTTGAAACCTACGAGGTTTGCTTATTGGCGTTTTAAACTTCGCAAGTTTTAAAAAAGGCGAAGTTAGTAGCTACATAAAAGTTGAATGGATTGAACCGAAAAAAATAAAGACACAAAAAATCCCGTACATACGGGATTTATATCTTAAAACAGTTGTAAGAACGGCAAATACTATTTCCTAGCGAAGCGTCCTTCTGCTTCGTTGATGGTTTGTTGTACCAGCTTTTGCAATGCACTGGCTTTATGACCTATCAAAGGATCTTTGTCGTAATTGGTAAGGTAAATGATATTTCTGGTGGTGTCGTCGTACACAAATTTAAATTGATAACGCAACACTTTTGGGTCTTTAAAATTAGCACCTGCATTCGCTATCGTATCTGGAAGGTTAAGTAAATCCTCCTCATCAATTTTGCTATGCAGATAGATGACGTTATTGGTACGAAGCTTGAAATTTTCCTTAATTAAGCGATCACGTTGATCTAGGAATTGATAATTGCCCGTTTTTGAATCATAGCTATTCTGCAGGCTATCGCCTACTCCCCATTGATAGTTAAGGCTCACAAATGCCACTGCTTTTTTCCCGCCGCTTCTTAATTTCATCATATAGTAACCGCCAACCACTGCAATTAACAATACCGAAGCTATTTTTAAGATGAATTTTTGATTGGCATTCATTATTTAGCAGCGTTTTCCTTATCTATCAACGTAAGTTCTATTTCCTTTTGCATTTTACCGATAGCACCTTTCATGCGCTCACTACCGCTAAAGCTGGGCAAATAGGTGACTTCCTTAGATTTCTTTTGGTAATTGAATTTGATGAAATAACGCAATTGCTTAGGATTATTGACGTCTGCCTCGTTATTGGCTATTACGTTTGGCAAATTCCAAAATCCCTGAACATCGGCAATGCTATCCAAGTACTTGATATCTCTCTGATCAAGCTTAAAGTTACTTTTTACTAAGGAATCCTTAGCATTCAAATATTTAAATTCGCCAGTAGCTGAGTTATAGCTATTTTCCAATTGCTTGCCCGCTCCCCATTTATACTCTAAAGAAACAAAGTATTTTTCTTGAAATGGTGCATTTTTAATCATGGGTGCATAATAGATCACACTGTAAATTACAAATGGCACTACTACGCTTAGTATTAAAAAAATCTTTTTACCTCTTGAAGTCATATTTAATCTGCTACAAAATTCTTCGACGCCTCATCGTCAAACTCACCCTCCCACTTGGCTACCACTACCGTTGCCAAGCAATTACCAATTACGTTTACCGAGGTTCTTGCCATGTCCATTAGCTCATCGATACCTAAAATAGCAGCAATGATAAATACTGGAAGACCGAACTGCTCAGCGGTTGCAATCAGAACAATTAACGATGCTCTTGGCACTGCTGCAACACCTTTTGAAGTAATCATTAGGGTAAAAGCAATAGCCAATTGTTGTCCTATTCCCAAATGCATTCCTGCGGCTTGGGCTACAAAGATAGAAGCTAAAGAGAGATATAAAGAAGTTCCATCTAAATTAAAGCTGTATCCTGTTGGTATTACGAACGATACGATTTTACGTGGCACCCCAAATTTTTCCATGTTGCTCATCGCCTTTGGCAAAGCTGCATCTGAACTGGTGGTGGCAAAAGCGATAGAAACAGGTTCTTTTACGGCTTGCATAAATTTCTTGATTGGTATTTTTAAGAAAATCATGATAGGTACAAATACCGCCAATACAAATACGATCAATGCGATGTAAAGAGAACCTAAAAGCATGAACAGGTTCTTTAATATATCTACCCCCAAGTGGCCTACAGTATAAGCCATTGCAGCACCTACACCAATAGGTGCAAAGTACATGATGAGATTGGTAAATTTGAACATTACTTCCGACAAGCTCTCGGCAAAGTCTACCAAAGGCTTTCGTTTCTTCTCTTCTACCATGGCCAAACCAATACCAAAAATCACCGAGAACACTACGATTTGTAATACTTTGTTCTCGTACATTGATTTGACTACGTTTTCAGGGAACAGCTCATAAAAGAAATGAGCGAACTTATAAACACCATGTACATTTTCTGGCAATGCGTCTAATTCTGTATCAACTATTTTAGCTGTCGGCAATTGTTGTTGAGGCATCTTCTGAATATCTACTCCAACTCCAGCATGTGTAATGTTGATGACTGCTAAACCAATGAAAATAGCGCAAGAGGTAGCACAGAAGAAGTATAACATTGATTTCCAAGCCATACGTCCAACCTGCTTCAAATCAGAGTGGCCTGCAATACCATATACCAAGGTTCCAAAAAGAATTGGACCTACAATGGTTTTAACTAATTTGATGAAGCCTTTACTAAGTGGGTGCAATGCCGCCGCGAATTTCGGAAAATCGACCCCTACGAATACGCCTAGCAACATACACACTAGTATCCAAGTGGTGAGGTTTCTTTTCACCAAGGCATATCCTACCAAGACGGCTGCAAGGCCCCATCGTGCCGACATCATCACTATATCAGACACTTGCACAATCTCAAATTCTTTTAATAAAGTGAGAATTAAAGCAATGGTAATACAAATTACGGTGATGAGACCTATTTTAGTTTTTTTCATTTTTTGTTTTTTATTGTGTCTATTTATTCAAAAGGCACAAATTCTATTTGGTTTATTTTGGTTTTGTACTAAGCTCCCTCACCAACCATAAAAGTTGTATGGTGGGTATCATTAGACCGACAAAAATAAATAAATGCATTAAGCACACAAACATTTATTAATTTAGCCAGTGTTTATGGTGTAACAATTTAATGTTGCACTGTTCTAATAGACATACAAAAACAGTAAATGGACCGAAAAGATCAGCTTTTTAAGGAAATTTTCGATAAAAATTCAAAGAAGATATTTCACTTGTGCTATGGTTATACTGGCGACAAGGATTCGGCGAATGATCTTTTGCAGGAAACGTTTTTAAAGGTTTGGCAGAACTTGGATAAGTTCAGAAACAAGTCCCTAATCTCTACATGGATTTATAGGATTGCCGTTAATACCTGTTTAACTTACTTACGCTCCGAGAAAAGACAGGCCAAAGATGAACTTACTGATAATATTATAGAGAATAAGATAGAGGAATACTCTGAAAAAAATGAACAAGTAGCCTTGTTATATAAGTCGATCTCTAAATTAGAAGAAAATGACCGTTTAATTATCACAATGGTTTTAGATGAACTTCCTTACAATGAAATAGCAGATATATCGGGCATTAGCGAGGGAAATTTAAGGGTTAAAATCCACCGCATCAAACAGAAACTTACTGAAATATACAACCAACATGCAAGAATTTGATCACATAGAAGCATTATGGGCTAAGCATACCGTTGATGTGAAAATATCTGCCGACGAGATGCTCAAGCAGGCCAAAAAGGATGTAAGCAACATGCGTACCAAGTCGTTACTGAACATTATTGGTATGATGCTTTCTATTTTTGCCGTAGCGGCCATTTGGCTTTTCTACGATGTTACGTCTATTTCTACGCATTTTGGTATTAGCATTATTATTTTAGCCATAGCAGTTTACACCATCATTTTATACAGCAACCACCGCGTAATTGCCCGTAACGATTTCACAGAAAACCCAAATATTTTTCTTCAAAAATTAAAAGTATACCAATTGCAAAGACACCAATTGTATAACCGACTGTATTGGTTCTATGTGATTGCGCTTTCTCTGGGCATGGCGCTATATTTCTATGAGGTTTTACATAACTTTAAGCCATGGTTACAAGTAGTGCTTTTAGTTTTGAGCTTTGGTTGGATCATCTTTTGTTCAACGTTGGTTAGAAAAGCAGTCATTAAAAAGGACAAAGAAAGAATTGCGCTTTTAATTGAGAAATTTGAACGCATTAGTGGCCAGTTTAAAGAGACAGAATAAATTGGCATAACTTTCGTTCTTGTATGGTTAAATGAAGCCATTAAAGAAGAACATGATGATGCTAGCGATATTTTTGCTAGCGACCGCTTTTGCACCAAATGAGCGTATTTACCCCGAAACACTCGACTGGGATACTCATTTCAGGGGAACCCCAGATCACAATTCGCAATATGCCGCGGTAACCAGTACCATTTGGCAATATGGTTATACTGCTAAAACCAGAGGAAACAATTTAACCATTGATTTCAATTTCCTAGGTGGTGTGGATGCCAATAAATCATGGGTAAAAAAGGAACGTATTAGCAATAGAAACACCAGTAGGATTTTACTGAACCATGAGCAGGGGCATGTGTACATCAATTTTCTTTTGCTAAAGAATGGCGAGCGAATTTTACGCAATCAGCAATACACTGTACAAAATTATAAGCGCTTGGTGGATAAAACCGCCAAGGAGCTCAGCAAGTTTTACAACAACATGCAGGACCGCTACGATGTAGAGACCAAACATGGTTCTGATTTGGAAGTGCAAGAACGTTGGAATAGTTTTTTTGAAAGCGAATTGAGCAAATTGGAATAAGGAAGTTTTTCGGATTAAAGAAAGAGGAACCTAATTGTCAATGCAAATCAGATTCCTCGTCCCTTATAATGACAGTTGTTTAATTGGCTTCTCCCGGTTTTACTTCTGAAGAAGAGAAACTATTTCCAGATAAACGGTATTTCAAGGTTTTTACCAAAGTACTTGTTTTTCCTCCCTCTGTTTGTACAATAGGCACTGAGCGGAATAAATCTCCATTTTTAACAAAGAATTTATCATCTCCCTGATAACCTTTCATGCTACTAATACCAGGGAAGCTAATTTTATTAAAATCGCCACCAAACTCATAAACATTCAAATCAGTTACGTTTTTGCGTACTAATGTTTGCACGTAAATCTCAGGATTACCATCGTTATCCAAATCCATGTTCCAAGCATCGGTAATGATGCCATTGCGTTCTACAGAAATCGATTTGTAATTATTTCGGGCAGAATCAGACATTAAAATCAAAAATCCACCTACGCTATCCACTCCTTTTCCCCAGCTTACTACTTCAAAATAATAACCAGGTTTTATTTCTATGCTCTTATAGAACGGAAATGGATTAGGCGCTTTTGTTTCTGTTGGTGCCAATTGCGTTTGTGCTGCCTTCTCATTTTCGGTACAAGCCACAAATGCGATAGATATTGTAGCCATTACAAATACAGATTTCAAAAAATCTTTTAAAAACATCTTCATCATATTTAAAAAGCCAATTTATGTGTTTTACACGTTTAATGCAAAAGGCTATTTAACTTTAACATCTGTTGCTCCATTATTTAAAATGGTTTCCATGACTACACTACGTTTTCCACTAGCAGTAATTACAATGGTTTTTAGTACTTTTTTGGTTCCCTGACGTACATTGATATTCAAAGGTTGGGTATATTCCGCCGCATTTTCAGAAGGGCGATATCCATCCAAAGTGTAATAAACTTTTGCTCCCAAAACTGGTGCAGCCAAAGTAATGACATGGTTTTCGCCATTTACCGTTTGAGTTGGTTGTCCAACTGCTGGAGGCACCCAATAGTTGGTAGCAGTTCGATCTAATCTTGCCAAATGCAAAGGCAAACGCTCGTTGCTAAAGTTTGTAATATCTTTTTTGGCTAGCGGTGTCCAAGCAATTTCAGCTAAGGAATAAACCCTCGGAAAAATCATGTACTCCGCTTTTGAGGGGGTCTCGATATACTCGGTCCATAAATTTGCCTGTACGCCTTTAATGTATTTCTTTTGATCGTCGGTAAGCACATCTGGCACTGGATTGTAATTATATACCTTGGTAAAATCGGAAAAACCTTTGCCTTTTCCACTGATGGTTAATGGTTCATCTTCAGCGTTGGATTGTTTGTGATCGAAATACAAACCATTGGAACCTGGTGTCATCAATACATCGTGGTTTTGCTGTGCGGCCTCAATCCCGCCTTTTTCACCTCTCCAGCTCATCACCGTTGCATTAGGAGCCAAACCTCCTTCTAAAATCTCATCCCAGCCAATAATAGAACGTCCTTTGCCATTCAAATATTTCTCGATACGCTGAATAAAATAGCTCTGCAATCCGTGCTCATCTTTAAGTCCTTTTTCTTTGATCAGCTGTTGGCAAAATTCCGATTCTTTCCAATATTTTTTTGGAGCTTCATCACCACCAATGTGAATGTATTTAGAAGGGAAAATAGCAACCACCTCATCCAGTACATCCTGCAAAAATTTGAAAGTATTTTCTGAAGGCACAAAAATATCGTCGAATACGCCCCAAGTTTGTTGAACCTGTTTGCCATTTCTAGGTCCCGACCATGGTGCATTTTCTTTTATCGGCGTATCTCTCTCAGGAAAGCAGCTCAATTCAGGGTAAGCGGCAATAGCTGCCGAACCGTGTCCTGGCAATTCAATTTCTGGAATTACGTTGATATATCTTGCCGCAGCATAAGCCACAATCTCTTTGGCCTCTGCTTGGGTGTAGTAACCTTTATAAACCTCGTTATCGGTCCCACCAGTGCCTGGATAATTGCCAATAATGGTACCATTTCTACTGCCCCCAATTTCCGTAAGCTTAGGATACTTCTTAATTTCCAATCTCCAACCTTGGTCTTCAGTTAAATGCCAGTGAAAATTATTCAATTTGTACTGGGCCATTACATCAATATACTTTTTGATAAAAGACAGCGGGAAGAAATGGCGACCAACATCTAAATGCAGCCCCCTGTAGCTAAAACGTGGGTAATCGTTAATTTCTGCATTTTGAATATTGATGGCACCTTGTTTTTGATCAGGCACCAATTGCATGAAAGATTGTAGGGCATAAAACAAGCCCGCATCTTTACCAATCAACTTAATGCGATG